>JAYVNY010000186.1:0-5503 GCA_043758205.1 Akkermansia sp. | reverse complement strand
CCAGCGGCGGCGGGCCTTGGAGAGGACGCTGTGGTGCGGGGTGATTTCCTCGAGGCTGCAGCCCAGGAACCAGAGGCAGCCCGAGACGCTCGGGCAGAGCGGCCAGGAGCTCGCGCTCGCTGGGCACGTCATCGTCGAAGAGCAGGAACATGAGCTTGGCCAGGATGATGGGATCGACGCCCTCGTTTCCGTTGGCCCCGTAGAACTGGGCGACCTCGGCAGCGCACGAACGTGAAATCCAGGACCTGGGCCACACGGCGCAGCGGATGGTCGGGGCGCAGGCGGTGCTCGAGATGGTTCCGGTAACTGAACAGCGCCTCCTGCGGTTGGTGAAGGCCCATCCTACGGAAGATCCGATCCACGCCGATCCCCTTCTGTTCAAACTATTTTTGGGCAAGTGATTTGGGCAACAGGTCCTGGACACTGTTCTTAAAACACGGGCGTGGTAGGGCGTCGTCGCTCCGCGCGCGCTGGGCCAGCAGCGGAAAAACATTGCGAAACTGACTGGAGCCTCACCCCGGCGCGCGCGGACAGGGCAGTTCCAGCCAGGTCCATTGGCGAAGGTGACAGGGATGCGCGTGGCCCCTGATCCTGCTACGGGTGGAGCCGGTCGGGTTCGTAGCGCGTGAGCGGAAAGGAGTTTGCGACGAGTTCGCGCGCGGCGGCGAGCGAGGGGATGAGGCCGAGGGCGAGGGCCTGCACGAGGACGTTGCCGAGCGCGGTGGCCTCGACGGGACCGGCGAACACGGGGATGCCGAGGGCGTTCGCGGTGAACTGGTTGAGCAGATCGTTCCGGCTGCCGCCGCCCACGATGTGCAGGCGGGTGAATTTTTTGCCGGTGATTTTTTCGAGGTTCGCCAGTTCGCGGGCGTAGCAGAGCGCGAGGCTTTCCAACACGCAGCGGATGATCGAGCCGGGCGTGGCGGGCGCGGGTTGGCCGGTTTCGCGGCAGCAGGCGGCAATTGCATCCAGCATGTCGCCGGGCGCGAGGAAGCGCGCGTCATCAGGCGCAATCCGCGCGGCACCGGGCGGCGCGGCGGCGGCAAGCTGCATGAGCGTGACGTAATCGTAGTGGTGGCCCGCGCGCGCCCAGGCCCTCCGGCATTCCTGCACAATCCACAGGCCGATGATGTTCTTCAGCAGCCGCACGGAGCCGCCGTGGCCGATCTCGTTGGTGAAGTTGCACGCGCGGCATTCCTCGGTGAGCAGCGGGGAGGAAAGTTCCGCGCCCAGCAAGGACCAGGTGCCGGAACTGAGATACGCCCAGTCGTCGCCCTGGGTGGGAACCGCCGCCACGGCCGCGCCGGTGTCGTGCGAACATCCGGCGATGACAGGCAACGCAGGGAGGCCGAGATCGCGCGCGAGTCCCGGCTGCAGCGGCCCGAGCACGGTGCCGGACGGGACGATGGGCGGAAACAGTTCGTGCGGCAGATGCAATGCACCGAGCAAGCACGCCGACCAGTCGCGCGTGCGCGGGTTGTAGAGCTGGGTGGTGCTGGCCAGCGATTCCTCGGCGCGGGCCACGCCGCAGAGCAGGAAGTTGAACGCGTCGGCCACGGGCACGAGGTGTTTCGCCGCACGCAGGCGCTCCGGGTTCTCGGCGGCGAGCTGGTAGAGCGTGTTGATGGGCATGAATTGCAGCCCGGTCTCCGCAAAAATTTTCTCCGGCGAGATCACCTCATGCACCTGCGCCACGCCGCGCGCCGTGCGCGGATCGCGGTAGTGGAAGGTGGGCGGAATGATTTCGCCACCCGCATCGAACAGCACGTAGTCCAGCCCCCATGAATCCGTGCTGATGCTGGTGAAGGGAATTTCCAACGCGGCGGCTTTGCGCAAGCCAACCTTCACCTCGTTGAACAGCGTGCTGATGTCCCAGTGCCAAGACTCGCCCGCGCGCAAGGGCGTGTTCGGGAAACGGTGCAGTTCTTCCAGCGTCGCGCGACCGTCCGCGAGCGTGCCGAGCATCAGCCGTCCGCTCTCGGCGCCCAGGTCAATCGCGAGATGAAACGAGGGTGGCATCGGCGCGCTGAATTGATGCTGTCGTCCGCCGCGCGGGTTCAGATTCCCGCCGCCACCGCTTCGCCCATTTCCTTCGTGCCGACTTTTTTCGCCGCTGAGTCCGCCGGGTTGAAGATGTCGCCGGTGCGCAGGCCGCTGTTGATGGCCTTGGTCACGGCGGCGTCCACGGCGTTGGCCGCGTCGTTCAATTGGAAGCTGTAGCGCAGCATGAGCGCCACGGAGAGAATCTGTGCGATGGGGTTCGCGAGATTCTTGCCCGCGATGTCCGGCGCGGTGCCGCCCGCTGGCTCGTAGAAACCAAAGGTCTGCCCGCCGCTCGTCGCCCCGAGGCTGGCGCTGGGCAACATGCCGAGGGAACCCGCGAGGGCCGCCGCTTCGTCGCTCAGGATATCGCCGAACATGTTCTCGCAGAGCATCACGTCGAACTGCGTGGGGCGCAGCATCAGTTGCATCGCCCCGTTGTCCACGAACATGTGTTCGAGCGCCACGCCGGGATAATTCTTGCCGATGCGCGTGACCACGTCGCGCCAGAGCACGCCGTTCTCGAGCACGTTCGCCTTATCAATGCTCGTGACTTTCTTGCGGCGCAACTCGGCGGCCCGGAAAGCGACATGCGCGATGCGTTCAATTTCCGAGGTGGTGTAAACCATCGTGTCCGTCGCGCGGAACTGGCCGTTGCCGAGGTCTTCCGTCTTCTTCGGCTGGCCGAAATACATGCCGCCGGTCAGCTCGCGCACCACGAGGATGTCAATGCCGTTGCCCTGGCGGTCAGGCGCGAGCGGGCAGGAATGCGCGAGCGCCTTGGGCAGTTGCACTGGGCGCAAGTTGGCGAACAGGCCAAACTCCTTGCGGATGCGCAGCAGCGCGGCGCGTTCGGGACGTTCTTCCTTCGGAATCGTCGGGTCGCGGTCCGGCAAACCCACGGAGCCGAAGAGAATCGAATCCGATTCGCGGCACAGCGCGAGCGTGGCGTCCGGCAGCGCCTTCCCGGCGGCGTCAATGCCCGCCCAGCCCACCGGCGCTTCGGTGACTTGAAAGCTCAACGAGAATTTCTGCTCCACGGCGCGCAGGACCTTGAGGGCTTCGCGCATGACTTCCGGCCCGATGCCGTCTCCGGCGAGCGCGGCGATTTTGTAAGTTTTGCTCATCAATGGGCGGCGAGAGTAGCGAAGAGTAAAAAGCTGAAAAGCGGAAATGCTGAAAAGCTGAGAGAGGAGGGCCGGGGGAACTTTGAACTTTGAACCTCGAACTTTGAACTTTGAACAAACGGCCCGTCGGCCTGCCCGAACGCTTCCCCGTTCGAAGTTCAAGGTTCAGAGTTCAGAGTTCAAAGCTCCCATTTTTAACCACGGATTTCACGGATGCCACGGATGCGAAAACGCGGGACGCTCCCTGTATTTATCCGTGGCATCCGTGGCATCCGTGGTTTCAACCTTTCCCCCCCCATTTCCCCGCTTGTCGCCCCGTCCGGTTCCCGTTAATGCTCCCGCCAGTCGCCTCCAAACGGCGGCACACCAAAACACCAAACATAGTTCACCAAACACCATTACAAGCACATGATTCGATTCAATCCCTTCATCGCCGGTGGCGCGCTAGCCCTCGCGGCCTTCATCGCCACGTCCGCGCAAGCTCAGGACAAAGCCCCGGTCATCCCGACCAACGCCCCCTGGGTCAGCAGCGCCTCGATGGGTCTCATTCTCACGCGCGGCAACAGCAAGACGCTGCTCTTCACCGCGGACATCAAGACCGAACGCAAAGGCCCGAAGAATGAATTCGCCTTTGGCGCCGACAGCACCTACGGCGAGACGACCGACCAAAACACGGATGTGAAGACCCGCACCGCCGCTTCCGCCCATGGCTTTGGCCAGTGGAACTATCTCTTCACCGAGCGTTTCTACAGTTACGTGCGCCTGGACGGACTGCATGACGCCGTGGCGGACATCAAATATCGCGTCAGCTTGAGCCCCGGTGTCGGTTATTACTTTATCAAGAACAAGACGACCTATCTGGCTGGTGAAGTTGGCCCCGGAGTGGTGCATGAAAGAGTCGGTAACGAAGAGGACACCTACATGACCATCCGTTTCGCCGACCGCTTCGAGCACAAGTTCAGCGACACCGTGCGCATCTGGCAGACCGCCGAGTTCCTCCCGCAGATTGACTACTGGCGCAACTACATCATCAACTGCGAAGTCGGTGTCGAGGCGGCGCTGAGCAAGCGGTTCGCACTGCGCAGCTACGTGCAGGACACCTACGACAACGAACCCGCGCCCGGCCGCAAGAAGAACGACCTCAAGTGGATCACGGCGCTGGCCTACAAGTTTTAACAATTGGCCGGGGCGGCGTGCGCCACGCCTGGCTGTTCCAAAAACCAAACAAAACCAAACGAAAGAAAAAACTATGGGCATGGTCAAAGAGTTCAAAGAGTTCGCCATGAAGGGCAACGTCGTGGATCTCGCCGTGGGCGTGATCATCGGCGTGGCCTTCGGCAAAGTCGTCACGTCCATGGTCAACGACGTCATCATGCCGCCCATCGGCAAGATGCTCGGTGGCGCGGATTTCAAGGACCTGTTCTACAACCTCGACCCGGCCAAACTCACCAAGGCGGGCACAGCCGTGAAGACCCTCGCGGACGCCAAGGATGCCGGGGCGGCGGTCGTGGCCTACGGCTTGTTCATCAACGCGGTCATTGACTTCACCATCGTGGCCTTCTGCATCTTCATGATCATCAAGCTTTTGAATTCGATGAAGAAAAAGGAAGCCGCCGCGCCTGCGCCCGCTGCGCCAAGCAAGGAAGTTGTGCTGCTCACGGAAATCCGCGACGCTCTCGTCAAGCGCGGTTAATCGGTCCTCGAATCACCAGCCGGGCGGCGTCAGCCGCCCGGCTTTTTCCTTGGGTGGGGTGGGTGTCCGGCCACCAAACTCCATCGCGGCAACCGTCCGGGCTGGGTGCTTCAGCCGGACTGCGCCCGGCCAGACGCCGTCCCCTCTGCGGTGGTTGCGCTGCGACAAAAAATTCATCCACCTGGCTCCGGTGCTGATCTTTCAGGCTCGGCGGGTCTGGCGTGGACAGGGTTTGAGAGAGAAGTGGAGAGAAAATGAAATGCTGGCGCCTGCGGCCGGAGAAAAGGGCGGATCAAGCCGCGCTGGGTCAAAAAATGGTGCGCATAGCAGGACTTGAACCTGCACACCTTTCGGCACTACCACCTCAAAGTAGCGTGTCTGCCAATTCCACCATATGCGCAACCGGAGGCGGAATTAAGCAGCTAGCTCCTGCTGTCGCAAGCCGTATTTCAGAACGGTTGGCCGTGGGGGTGCATCCGTAGGACCTGTTGCCCAAATCACTTTTCCAAAATCAGTTTGAACAGAAGGGGATCGGCGTGGATCGGATCTTCCGTAGGATGGGCCTTCACCAACCGCAGGAGGCGCGGTTCAGTTACCGGAACCATCTCGAGCACCGCCTGCGCCCCGACCATCCGCTGCGCCG
>JAYVNY010000185.1:0-12697 GCA_043758205.1 Akkermansia sp. | reverse complement strand
TCGAAGAAAGAAACGTGGGACCGCGTGCGGCGATTCAGCGAGTCGTAATCGTAGCGGGTTTCGGCAAGGCGCTGATTGCCCGCGCTGCCCGGCACATCGTTCGTCTGCCCATCGGTGCGTTGGTAAATGAGGTTGCCGTTGGCGTCGTAATTGAAAGTGGCCACGTTGCCCATCGGATCGCTTACCGCCACGCAGCGATCGAAGCCGTCGAACGTCCGCCGCCTGACCACCGCCCCGACTCCCCCGCCACTGATGCCCAGGGTCTCTCGCACGCAATGGCCGTTCGGGTCGTAGTCAAACCTATCCGTCGAAGAATCCACAGTGCCCGGAGCACGGGTGGTGCGGAACGCCAGGTCCCGCGTGTCATACTCGTGTTGCACATAATTCGCCGGCTGATTTCCATTCACCGCTTCCGGCGAGTGCGATTGGATGAGGTTGTCGTTCGCATCGTAAACAAAACGATTGGTCGCGAATCGCGCCCCGGGCGGGTGGGAGATTTCGGTCGCCATCGCGACGCAACGATTCAACAAGTCATGCTCGTAGAGCGTCGTCCACGTCGGCTTATTGGTGTTCGCCACGCCGTTGAAATCGCGATCATCACGCTCCATGCGCACGAGGTTGTCGCTCGCGTCGTAAAAAAAGGACGAGTCAATGGTTACGCAGCCCGAGCATTGAAGCTCCCTGGTGCCGACGCATTGGTTCAAGGAGTTGTAAACGAAACGGGTCGTGTTCCCCCGCGGATCCACCACGGCGGTCCGGTTTCCCACGGCGTCGTATTCGTAACGGGTGATTTCCGTCGTCGGCCCAGTCGAATCGATCGTCCAGGTCCGCAAGTATCCGGCCTGTGTTCCGCTTTCATCATAGCTGAATTCGTCCCGGCGACGGTAGCCGTTGGCGTCGGCGGCGCGAACGCAGGCGGTGAGTTGGCCGTGCGAATTGTATTCGAAGTTGCTGACCGGCGCGTCCGACGCATCAAGCAGGCGGCCTTCGTGCGCGAGTCGAACGCAATTTCCCTGCGCGTCGTACTGGCCGGTGTCCACATTCCCGCGCGGGTCCGTGGCGGAAATCACAAAACGAAAACCTTTCGAGCGGCCCGTGTCGCGATCCATGACGACCTTCGCACGCTCCATCGAGGTCGTTTGGCGCGGCCCGCGCGCGGCGGGTTTGGGATTGTAACTGCCGTCGAGCGAAGTCGTCTGACGCGGGCCACGCGCTGCCGCAGAAGCCAAAGAGACAACGACGTCAGCTGCCGGTTTGAAACTCAACCGTCCGCCGACATCAGCGCCGGAGGACGGCGAGCCGAAACGAGGATCGTACTCCATGCGCGTCACGAGCGAGTCGCCATCCGAGTCCGTGTCGCAGCAAGCCACTTGGCGCATGACGCGGGTGTCCCCTTTGTGGCGGGCGGCGCAAGCGGGACTGAAGTCGCGCTCATAAACACATTCGTCACTGTTGCCATTGGGCCATCGCACGCGGGTGCAAAGCGAATCCAGGTTCCATGTGAAACGCGTTTCCCAGAAATCCGGATCGGTGTCGCGCAATTTCACGGTGGGCAAACTGTCCTCCGCGAGTTGGACGCCAGGCGTGGCGCGCGCCGCCAGGTCGCGGTGAATCAAGCGGCGGTTCAAAGAATCAAACCAGTCAATGGTCACGTTGCCCACCCCGTCGTTGCAGATGGTTTTCATCACGGCCCAGCTATTACTGGCCGAGGGCGATTGCGGAACATAAGTGAAAGCGGTGGGCAGGTTTTCGCCGTGACGCTCCAGGCGGATGCGGTCAAACTTCGAATCCGCCGGTTCGGGCGTGCCGTAGTAGCCGAGTTGTAATTGCAACTGCCCTTTCGGATCGCGAATCGAAGTGAGGTTGTGATTCAGCCGCTCGTCCGGAAAGCCAGCGGTGTAGGTGTAGGTCGTGATTTTTCCGTTCGGAAAATCATTGGTGTTTGGCGTTCCCAAAACAAGTGGTGAACGTACCGTCTTCAAATCACCAACCGCTCCATTGCGCTCGCCTGCGCTGTAGTAGGTGTAAACAACCTGTCGCCCGGTGAAATCGGTGAGGGACAACAATTGGGACGTGCCCGGGGAGTAGGCCACGACGTTGGTGCGCCCGAGTGTGTCCACGATTTGCGAGAGCCGGTTGCTCGAATCATAGCCGAGCGCGAGCGCATTGCCGTTGCGGTCCACGATGCGCGAGATGGCGCCCGGCGCCACGGCGTGGCTCACCGAGTTAAATTCCCACCGGCCCGTGTCCGGAAACACGAGCGTGAACACTCCATTGCTGAAGGTTCCTTCCTCAAAACGTTCGTTCGCCGTGTAAACGCCATTGCTGCCGGGGAAGAAGTCGCTGCTCTGCCCGTTCCCGCCAAACACCACAACTTTGTTGAGCTGAACGGAAACGTAAATGTTGTACGAGTGATCCCAATTCTGGCCCATCGAAGTGTTGGTCCCGTTGCGCGAGCGATAGGTGCGGGTCCAGACAAAATCCAAGCCCCGGCCCGGCACGCTTAAATCTTCCTCCGTGACCACGCATTCTCCGTTGGCCGCAGAGACGTGGCTGCGGGCCTGGTAATATTCGTAGCCTTTTCTGCTCTGGTAGTAGTCGTAACCCCTCTTGCTTAAATAAACGGCCCGTTGTTCCGCGGCAGAAAACGGAAGATTGCCCACATAAAGTTTCTTTCCTTCCGTCCTCATGGGGCTGGCGGGCGGTTCGGAGGGCGGTTCGGCGAGGCGTTGGGCCGCCGCTCCCACTGGTGTCGGCTGGCCGGTGACGGAAAACAGTTTGCTCTGAATGGCGAGGACATTGGTCCCGTTTAGCACTTCCACATCATAAGCGCCTTCACCCAGCAGGCCCGCCGGAATAACAAACTGATAACTGCTGCCCGTAATCGGGATGAGGCTGACCATGTTGGTGCCCACTCGGACTTCCAAATTCGTGCCCAGACACTGGCCGAAGAGAAAGATGGTCCCGCCGTTCGTGCCGATCAGCGCCGGCTCGATGCTGAAAATTTCCGGCTGTGGGGCAAGCACGCGAAAGAACTCGTGCGTTGGGTCCACGCCTGCTTCACCTCTTTCAGGGCTAACTTCGAAAAGGCCCGCGGCGGCGCTCGGCCGGGCGAGGTCAAATGTCTCCCAAGTGGTGTTCGAGTCGAAGCTCGGCCGCCGTTGCAGCCGATACAACGTGTTCGACGCCGCGTCCCATTTGAGCGTGTAGCTGGGGCGGCCCTCGAAGTCGGACCCATTCAAGCGAATGGTGGTGGTCGCCGGGGGCGCATCTGCTCGCGCGGCGCTCACCAACGCGAGAAGAGCGACCGTGACAGCCAGAGCAAGGGAGGGAAGTGCGCGGCGCGAGACAACGATTTCCTTTACGACATTTTTCATAATGATCCTGTGTACTGCCTGCCACCAAAGTCGAACTACCGCACGGAAAGTTGATGGGTTTGCAACTCCGATTAGAGCGGGCATGCAGGCAATTCTCAAGCCAAGTTTGAAAATGCCGTTTGTTTTTACGGGGAGCGTGAGTCGAATCGCAACGCGCATGCGTTGGGGGTTCTCAAGGGTCGGGCGCAGGTCCGGCTCGGGTCCTTTCTGAAAGTTTAGATGGAGCCTACTTAAGTCGGCGGCCACGTGGCGCTCAGATTCAGGAAATCAGTCCGCGCTTTTTCAACATGGCTTCCATCGCCTTGTCCATGGCGTGGTCGGCGAGCGGCTTGGTCACTTCGTCCAACTTGGCCGTGGCCGCCTTGAGCTTCTTGGGATCACCCGTCTTGGTGCGCGGCTCCTCTGTGGCGAGCACCGCTTCGATCTCTTCCAGCGCGGCGTCGAGTTGACCTTTGTATTCCGCCTCCAGCTCGCTGGCGAATTCCGCCATCGTCTTGCGCGTGGCGGTGATGGTTTCGCCGGCGCGAATCTTCGCCTCGATCCACTGGCGCGCTCGCAGGTCGTCAAAGGCGTGCTCGACAGATTCCTCAACCATCTTCTGCACGTCGGCGTCATCCACGTCCACGGCGCTCTGCATCGGGACAATTTTCTGGTGGCCGGTTTTCACGTCGCGGGCGAGGGCGTGGAGAATTCCATTCGCATCAATCTCGAACTGCACGCCCACGCGCGGCACGCCTTTGGGCGCTGGCTCGAACTCGATCTCGAAGCGACCCAGGCTCCAGTTGTCCTTCACGCGCTCGCGCTCGCCTTGCACGACGTGGATGAGCATCGAGCGCTGGTTGTCCACCGCCGTCGTGAACATCTCGCCGGCCTTTACGGGGATCGTCGTGTTGCGCGGAATGATCACATTCATCAAGCCGCCGAACGTTTCGATGCCCAGCGAGAGCGGCGTCACGTCGAGCAGCAGCAGGTTCTTGAAACCGCCGCTCAAAATCTCCGCCTGAATCGCCGCGCCGAGCGCCACGGCTTCGTCGGGATTCTGCGAGGTGTTGAGCTGCGGACCTTTGGCAGTGTGATGCTCGGTGCCGAGGCGCAAGTCGCCGCGCTGTTCCGCAAACTCCGCGCAGCCGAACCATTCGCTCACGAGCTGGCGCACCAGCGGCATCCGCGTCTGCCCGCCGACGAGGATGATTTGGTCCAAGTCCTTCGCTTCCAGTTTCGCGTCCGAGAGCGAGCGCAGGCAATGCGCCCGCGTGCGCTCAATGATGTCGCGTGTGAGCTTCTCCAGTTCCACGCGCGTGAGTTTGTAGCTGAAGCTGAACGTGGGTGTGAGGAAGGGCAGTTGCACATCCACTTCGCTCTCGATGCTCAGGCGAATCTTCGCCTGCTCGGCGACTTCGCGGATGCGCGCGAACATCGAAGAACGTGCCGCCAGCGTCTCGCTGGCGTTCAGCATGGAAGAATCCGCCAGCAGGATGCTGGCGGCACGTTGCGCGTCAGCCCCGCTGGTTTGGATTTTCTCAACCAGCGCATCCACCAACCGCTTGTCCAAGTCATCGCCGCCCAGCCGCGTGTTGCCGTTCGTCGAGAGCACCTGGAACACGCCGTTGCTCATTTCCAAAATCGACAGATCAAACGTGCCGCCGCCCAAGTCGTACACCGCGATCTTCGACTTCTCCTTCAGCTTGTCCAAGCCGTAGGCCAATGCCGCCGCCGTGGGTTCGTTGACGATGCGCTCGACGGTGAAGCCCGCCAGTTCGCCCGCCTTCTTCGTCGCGTTGCGCTGCGCGTCGTTGAAGTAGGCCGGCACGGTAATGACCGCGCGCGTCACTGCTTCGCCGAGCGCGGCTTCGGCGTCGCGCTTCAATTTCTTCAACACCTCGGCCGAAATTTCCTCCGGCGTCCACGCGCGTCCGTGGATATCAATGCTCACCTGCCCCGTGCCTTCGCCGCGTACGGGATACGTGACGAGCATTTCCTCGCGCGCTATGTCCGCGCCGCGCCGCCCCATGAAACGCTTCACCGAATACACCGTCTCGGCGGGTTTCAGCACGCGCACGCGATTGGCCTTGTGGCCGACGATGGCTTCCGCACCCGCCGCCGGCACATGCACGACGGACGGCGTGAGCCGCTGCCCCTCCGCATCCGCGATGACGAACGGAATGCCCGCGTCCACCGTGGCGACGGCGGAATTCGTGGTGCCGAGATCGATGCCGACAATTTTGCTCATGTGCGTGTCCGCTCCGGCCAGTCCGCAGCGGGAGGAAGACAAGAACGCCTGCCGCGCCCGCCGTCAATGCCCCGCGTCGCGGCGTCTCGGCAGAGCGTCTGGTTTTTGAGAACTGCGGGGTTAGGTAGGGCGTCGTCGCTCCGCGCGCGCCGGGCCGACAGCGGAGAAAGATTGCGGAACTGGCCACGGCCTTCCCCCCCGGCGCGCGCGGAGCGACGACGCCCTACCTCGCTTCGCTTTTGCTCACCCTTACTATTCAAAACTCGTGTACCTCTGCACCCCTCGGCAGAACGCCGCTCTCTGATTTTGGGTGAGAGAAGTTTTCGGCGGTCTGCCGACACGCCGCTACGCTAACGAGCAGCCGAGACGACTGGCCCACTCGCTCACCGCTGCGCCGCCTTCGCCGGTTCATCACCGATCAATTCCTTCCGCAGCGCCGGCGTCCACGCGCGTTGGTCGCCGGGCGGGTTGAGGATGAACATCATCAGGTCGCGGAAATCTTTTTCGGGGATTTGCTCCAGACCCTCGGGCATGAGGCTCATTTCCTTCTTCGTGATCTTCGGCTGGCCGTTCGCCACGGCGATGTCGCTCTTGGCCACGACGTATTCGACCGGGCCGGCGTTCACGAGCTTGATGCGCGTGTCGCTTTCTTCCACCACGCGACCCGTGTAAATCGTGCCGTCCTTCGTCTCGACCTCGGTGGTCTCGAAGCCGTTGCCGATGACTTCGTTCGGATCAATCACGTTGTGCAACAGCGCGTCGAGCGTGCTGCGGCCCACGCCCGTCAGGTCGGGACCGATGTCCGTGCCTTCGCCGTACATCTTGTGGCAGACGAAGCAGGTGCGTTGCGCGACGGCGAGGCCGTTCTTCAAATCGGGCGTGCCGCTCAGAACCACGGCGCGTTTCTCGGCGATCAACTTCACCTTGTCCGCGCCGCTCGCACGGTATTTGCCAAGCAGTTTGTCGGCGTGGTCGGCAATGGTTTTGTCCTCGCTGTTGGCGAAGGAACGGCGGGCCGTGGCGGAGATGTCGCGCGGAGAAACGATCTTCTTCTCGAGGCCGGCCAGCAACGCGCGACCCGTCTTCGTGCCACGCGCCAGCGTCTCGGCGGCGGCGACGCGGGTCATTGGCGGGAGCTGCGGCCACGCGTCCACGATGGGATACGCCTGATCGTAACCGATGGCGATGAGCGCGCGCACAGCCTCCGACTTCAGTAGCTGCGTCTCGTGAGAGCGCGGCTGATCTTGGGCTGGGTTGGCCGCGCTCTCACGAGGCGCGGCTACGGGCGACTGGATCAACTTCAGCAATTCATCCCGCGCGCCATCGGTCTTCGCTTCCTTCGCGGCGATGACGCCTTTCAAACGATCCTCCAACGTCGCCTTCGGGTCGTTGATCTTGGCGATGAGCAGGCGCGCGGCACTCTTGTCGCCGAAGGCGGCGGCGAGGCGCTGCGCCTTGTCGGCCAGCGCGGGATTTGACGAGAGCTTCGCGAAGATGGGTTCGAGCGCGACGGTGGGCGGCGTGCCTTTGCTCTTCGTGGCTTCGATCAAGCCATCGAGCGCGGCGCTGGCGAGGCCGGTTTTCGCGGCGTTGTCAGCGAGCCATTGCATCGCGGCGTCGAGATGCTGCGCGCGCGCCGGGGCGTTGGTGAGGTCGCAGATGCGGCGCATCACGCGGCGCGCGCAATACGCGGAAACGGAATTGTCCTGCGCGGCCAGCAACGGGAAGAACGGCGTCGGGTCCGCCGCCACGCGCGGCTCCATCGCCATCCAGATGATGTGTGGGTAATAGGTGTCTGCGGGGACGCTGGGACGGGCTAGGAGTTCTTTGAAGTGGGACGCCAACTCCGCCCTGGCGGCACTCGATGACGGTTGCGTGTCCGCAGTCAACGAACCGGAAGTAAATTGCCGGATAGCCGAGGCAGCCGCAGCGCGAACCGTTGCATCCTCATCCGATGAAAGTTTTACCAAGCGAGCCAAGGCTTTCGCATTTGCATCACGTCGTTCGCCGGTGAATCGCGCTGCCGAACCGCGAATCGCAGGTTCTTTGTTCGTGGCGAAATCATCCAACAATCCGTCCGTGAAGCTGTCGTCCGAAAGATTAGTTTGGTTGCCGGCGCAAAGGAGCGTCGCTGCCAAGGCTGATATTCTTGCTTCAACGGGTTTTTCACGCTGATCAATCGCGGCCCTTTGCAAAATCAGCAACCCACCCCAGTTCAAGTGCCCGCCATTCATGCTGCGCTCGTACAGGGTTCGCTGTGCCGTTCGGCGCTGCCAACTGTTAGGCGAGTCCAAAAGGCCAACAAGACCGTAGTCGCTCTCTGTGCTTAGATTCATCTTAGGGGCCGGCCGGCTCGCCACCGCCTTGCCCGGCTGATCGCCCGTCCACACCACGCGCCAGATGCGGCCGTATTCGCGGTCCACGCCTTCGGGATCGGCCTGCGCGTTTTGATAGCAGGGATATTTGTCATACCAGTCCATGACCCACATCGCGCCGTCGGGGCCGGTCTGATTGCTCACCGGGCGCACCCACGGATCGCGGCTGACGAAGAAATTGCCCGGCCCGAGATGCCGCCATTCCTCGCCCTTCGCCACGGTCTCACCGCTCTTCTTGCGCAGGGCTTCGCCCGCCGGAGCGAGCAGCGTGGATTCTTTTTTCGCGGTGTAAGTCGCGCCCACGGGCGTGAGTCGATCACAGTTCAGCGCGTTCTGGTGAATGTTCCCGAGGAAGACGAGTCCGCGCCATTCCGCCGGCCATTGGTCGCCCTGATAAATGCAGATGCCCGCGTGCGCCGCGCGGTAGTGACGGAAATCCACAATCGCCGGCAGCCCCTTCGTCGGCAGGTCTTGCACGTAGCCGTAGGGATTCGGCCAAGTGCCGCCCTGGCGGTTGTAGAGTCCGCCCGGCGCCATGTGGAAGAGATGTTGAATCACGCACGCGCTCACGAAGGCGTCGCCGCGCTCGTTCCAGTCCACGCCCCACGGATTGCTCGTGCCATCGGCGAAGACCTCGAACTTTTTCGTCACCGGATGAAAGCGCGCAAGGGCCGCGTCCATCTGCACGCCGAAGCCATCGGGGTCGTGCTCCTCTACTGTAGCCGCATCTCGTGAGAGTGCGGGTGACTTGCCATCGGGAGAGTTGGCCGCACCCCCACGGGATGCGGCTACGGGAGCCTTCACCTTCGAGTGCGTGAAGACGCCGTGCGTCAGGTAAAGCCAGCCGTCCGGGCCCCATGCGAAGCCGTTCAGCAACTCATGGCGATCCTCCATGCCGAAGCCGGTGAGCAGGACCGTCTCCTTGTCCATCTTGTCATCGCCGTTCGTGTCCTGGAGGAAGTAGAGATTCGGAGCCGCGCCGAGATACACGCCGCCGTTGCCGAGTGCGATGCCCGTCGCGAGCGAATAGCCGTCGGCGAACACCGTGGCCTTGTCCGCCACGCCATCGTTGTCCGTGTCTTCGAGGATCTTGATGCGGTCGCGGCCCTTCGCGCCTTTGGGCGCACCCTTGGGATATTCATAAAGTTCCACCACCCACAAACGCCCACGCTCATCCCACGTCATAGCCACGGGATTCACGACCATCGGTTCGGCGGCGAAGAGGCGCACCTCGAAGCCGGGCGGCACCTGGATGAGCTTGCGCGTCTCCTCCGGGGCGAGCGCAGGCGTGCTGGCCGCGCGGCGCACCGAGTCGTTGAGCAGCATGTTGCCCGGCGGCTGGTTGGTGTAGATGGGAAAATCAAACCCCTCGCGCGACGGCTGATAATCCCCCGCCGCGCCAAACGACACGACGGCAACAGAAAGCAACGCAGCAGCAGCGCACAGAAATTTCATAGGCATGAGTGGACGTGTGGTAGCCGAGCGCCCTTCACGCGGCAAACAAGTTTTGCCCCCCGTGGCGGCGTCTCGTGAGAGCACCGGAAACTAATTTTTCCTTCGCGAGTTTTCTCACAAGCCAGCCATCCGCAAAGGCCGGGGGGAAATACGGCGGCGGTCTGCCGACGCGCCGCTACGCGGACGGACGTAGCGGCTCTCGGTAGAGAGCCGCCATATTTTCGTTGCCGAGAATTCACCATCAAAACACGTTCGCCCCATGCCCGTGCCGCGGCCCCTCACCTGTCCACGAAACCGAGTCAGGATCACAGAATGTCATTCTCCCTCTCCCCGAAGGAGAGGGCCGGGGTGAGGGGAAGGTCATGTCACTTCGACGATGTGGAAATGACTTCTGCCAATCGCTCTAAACCTTTCCTACTGCGGCAGCACAATTACTTCTCCGAGCCGCACCCAGCCGATGCGTTGCTCTGCGTCGCGGACTTGAATCCACACGCCCTTCGAGTCGAGCACCTGCGCCTCCGCGCCGTCGCGCAATTGAAACGCAGCCTGTGATTCGTCCAGCGGGCCGAAGCGCGCCGTGACTTCGCGCGCGACCACGATGGCTTCGCCGCTGCGCTGAACGCGCAGTGAGGCCGCCAACCCCGCGCCTGCCAGCAGCGTGAGGAGCAGAAACGTCGCGGCGGTTTTGAAGTAACGACGGCGCGTCCATTCGCCCGTGGCAAGGACGAAGCACATGGCCCAGAACGCGGCGACGGTCAGCACGGTCCACTCGTTCAGCGTGGCGAGGCGCACAAGGGATTTCGCGAGCGGTACGCGCGTGCGTTCGTCGCTGTAAACTTTCCCGCGCACGAACTGGAGGTTGGCGCGCAGCGCGGCGTCGCGCGGCGTGAGCCGTTCGGCGAGACGATACGCGGCGATGGCGCGGCCCAACTGGCCGGACTTGTAAGCCGCATTGCCAAGATTGAACCACACGGTGGCCGTGGGCGGATTGGTGAGCGCGAAGGTTTCGTAAGCGGCGACGGCCTCGGCGAACTTGCCCTGCTCGTAAAGTTTGTTCGCCTGATCGAAGGCGGTGGGAGAATCGGCGGCGCAGGCAGTGAGCGCGGTGCAAAGGAGGGCGAGGGTCAGGAGAAGTGCGCGCATGGTTATCAAGGCGTTCTCCCTCAGCCCGGCCCTCTCCCGCTGGGCGAGGGGGAAAGTCAGCCCGCGCGTGTCGAGTTGAGGACGCCGGATAGCAGTGAGGCTTAATGCCGTTCTCCCTCTCCCAGCGGGAGAGGGCCGGGGTGAGGGAGAGCGTGAGCCAATCGGCTCGCGCGTCATTCTCGCACGTCCACTCCCGTTCACGACTTCCTCCATTCCTGCAAACCGCGCAGGGCTTTCTCCAACTCGGGCGCGACGGCGGAAAGTTCTTCGCTCGATTTCACCGGCGCGTAGCGCGCGAGGTTGCACTGCTGGAACAGCGCCTGGATCGTGGCGCATAATTCCGCCGGTGCGCCCGCCGGACGCAGCCGTTCCGCGACCACGGCCTCGGTGATGGAATTTGCCGGCACGTCCAGGCACTCGCCGATCTGCTCCTGCAAACAGCGCGTGACGGTGCCGAAGAAGGCGTCGGAATTTTTCGCGGCGGCGTGCTCACGCAATTCCACCAGGCCTTGCCGCAGCTTGTGCATGACCTCGGCGCGGCGGCGCGCTTTCGGATCATTGGCGAGGCGATCGGCGCGCTTGCGCCAGACGAACAGGCCGAGCCACAGCGCGGGCGGAAGCACCTGCACGCCGAGAAACCACGGACGCGCCAGGAGTGGCACGCTCGCGGACGCCGCGCCAAGGTGCGGCTTGATGTGCGCAAGGTCGGATGCTGGTTGGGCGGGCGCGGCGTTGCTCGCGCCGGGCAGGCTCGGCAGGGCCACGGTGCCGCCGGCGGACGCGCTGACGTTGAGCGGAATCGCCGGAGAGGTCAGCGTGCGGAACACTTTTTGATCCGGATCGAAGAAGGAAAACGCGAAGGCCGGCAGCGCCTTGATGCCCGCGCGTTCGGGCACCACGACCTGCTCGAAGTTTTTTGTGCCCACGTTGTTGTTCGGATCACCGGACTCCATCGAACTGGTGGCCGGATACGTTTTGAATTCGTTCCAGTCTGGCTGCGGCGGCAGGCGCACGGCGTCGAGCGCGCCGCGTCCGGCGATTTTTACGCGCACGGTGATGGGGTCGCCCGCCGCGAGACTCGTGGGCGCGGCGGTGGCGGTCAGGGTGAAATTTCCGACCGCGCCCGCGTAGGTCGGCGGCATGTCTTGCGTGGGGACGGGCAGGACTTGAATCGTCGCCTGCTCGGTGGCCATCCGCACTTCGCGCTCGGGTCTTCCGAAGAATATGTTTCCCGGCTGCCGGCCGTCCGGCACGAGGATCCCCGCCGTGGCCGGGCCGACGGTGACGAGTCCCGCCTTGACCGGCGTGATGGGCTGCTTGAACGAGACGACGGCATAAACCTGGTTGCTGATGTTCACGCGCGACTCGGTGGGCTTGAGCCATTTGCCCGCCGTGATCCCGGCGTCGAGCGGCAGTTGCGGATACTGCGTGATGCGCGCCTCCTGAAAATAAACCTGCAACTCAACCTCGGAAACTTCACCCACGTAGAGCTGCCGCTTGGGCAAAATCAGTTTCACAAACGACACCGGCATCGCGGCTCCGGGCGTGGTGATGGCAGTCCCGGGCTGGACCACTCTCACCGCCAGCGGCTGCGAGCGGAGAATCTGGCCGTTGGCGTTGAACTGCATCGCGGGGATGGTGAAGTCGCCGGCGGCGGCGGGCGCGAGCTGGTAGGTGAAGGTCTGCTGCGAGATGCCGCGCGCGAGGTCCATGTTCAGCGAACTGCCCTGGCCGACGACACGGAAATTCGGCAGGGCCGGCAGCGTGGGTTGGCCGACTTGCGCGCCGTCAAAGGCCAGCGAATACGTGACCGTCTCGCCGAGCACGATGACCGGACGATCCACGGACGCAGTGAGCGACGCGGCGCGCGCGGAAAGCAAGGTGAGGCAAAGCACCGTCAGCCAGGCCACGCCCAGCGCGGTCCGTCTGACGGGGAAGTGAATCCATCCGGCTCGTTCCATTTTGCGCCGGATGTTTTGCATTCACCGGCAGTCGCACGCAAGGGCGCAGTGACCCCAGGGTGTGATTAGAAGGGGCGGGCAGGAGCGCGGCCTTCAGGCCGCTTCAACGTCTAGCCGACCGAGGGTTTCAGAACTTCCAGTGCCTTCCCGCCCAGC
>JAYVNY010000184.1:0-12565 GCA_043758205.1 Akkermansia sp. | reverse complement strand
GAGAGCTGCTTGATGCGCACGGAATCGCCCGCCTTCACCTCGCTCAACATGCAGAGCGGGGCGGAGGAATCTTCATTTTTCAAGTGGCCGGCGGAATTGTCCACGCGGAGCAAAAATTAGGCGGGCGCGCAGAACGTAGCAAGGTGGGAATCAGCGCAAACCACCGACATTGTTGGACAAACTTCCGACAACGACTCTACCATGGAGCGGACGGTCGCGTTCAGTCCAACCGGACCCAGAAGCTGCGGAACCGCGGACGGCGGCGACGTGAACAAATTTCACTCGGACACTTTCAGAACCGTTCACCGTCCAGCTTTTTGCTTCTCCCGCTTGCGCCGCCGCGCCACGGCAGGCACTTTCGCGCGCGTGAAAATTGCCGTCGCTCTCGCCTTGCTGCTCTGCGCGATGGTCGGCCTGGCCTTTCACGCCAGCGGCGCGCCCGTCGAGCAGATGTCCTTCGGCGGCAAGGCGTATCTCCGTCTCGACCAGTGGGCGCGCGCGAATGGCTTTTCCTACCGCGTGCAGGGCAAAAACGTGACCTTGGTGAACGGCACGCGCCGCCTGGCGTTCGCCGCCGACTCGAAGCGGATGGAATTCAACGGCGTGCTCATCGTACTCTCCGAGGCGGTGCGCGGCGTAAATGGCGTGCCGTATCTCGCCGCGCTGGATCTCACCACCGCGATCCACCCCCTGCTCTACCCGCCCAAAGTGCGCGCGAAGACGAAGATCAAACACATCTGCATTGATGCCGGCCACGGTGGCAAAGACATCGGCGAGAGCAATGGCCGCGAGTACGAGAAAAAATACACGCTGCTGCTCGCGCAGGAACTCGCCACGCAATTGCGGAAGGCGGGCTTCACGGTTTCCTTCACGCGCAACTCGGACACCTACATTGAATTGCCCAACCGACCGGACATCGCCCGGCGGCGCAACGCGGATTTGTTCATCAGTCTGCACTTCAATTCCTCTGGCCTGGGCGGTGCGGGCGTGACGGGCGCGGAGACGTATTGCATGACGCCGGCCGGGGCCAGCAGCACCAATGCGCGCGGCGAAGGAGCCAGCAACCGCAATTACGAAGGCAACGTGCATAATGGACGCAACGTGGTCCTCGCCTACGAAATCCAGAAAGCGATGGTGCGCGATTTGCAGTCCGAGGATCGCGGCGTGAAGCGGGCGCGTTACCAGGTCTTGCGCGAGGCGACGATGCCCGCCGTCTTGATCGAAGGCGGCTTTATGAGCAATCCGGGTGAGGCGCGGAACATTTACAGCGCGTCGTGGCGGGCGAAGTTGGCGGGAGCCATCACCACGGGCATCAACAGCTACCGCCGTTTGATTGAACCGTGAGCGGGACTTTTTTAACCCCTTCAATCGCGCCCGCATGAACCTCGCGTACTCTCCGCAAGCCGCCGCGCGCCAGGCCGCCCTCCCCATCGGCATCTTCGACAGCGGCGTCGGCGGACTCACCGTGGTGCGGCAAATCCATCGCGTGCTGCCGAACGAGGATTTGATTTACCTCGGCGACACTGCGCGCGTGCCCTACGGCAACAAGTCGCCCGGCACCGTCATCCGCTACTCGTGCGAGGACACGCGCTTCCTCCTGGAGCGAAACGTGAAGGCCGTGGTCGTGGCCTGCAACACGGCGTCGGCGTGGGCGCTGGCGACGTTGGAGCGGCAATTCGCGCTGCCGGTCTTTGGCGTGATTTTGCCGGGGGCCAACGCCGCGCTGGCCGCGACGCGCACCGGACGCATCGGCGTCATCGGCACGAAGGCCACCATGCGCAGCCAGGCTTACAGCAAAGCCATCCTCGCCCGGCGCGACGATGTGCAGGTCTTCACCGCCGCCTGTCCGCTGCTCGTGCCGCTCGTCGAGGAGGACTGGCACGATCACGTCGTCACGCGCCGCGTGCTGCGCGAATATCTTGCGCCGCTGCTGCGCCGCCGCATTGACACACTGGTGCTCGGCTGCACGCATTATCCCCTCCTCAAAAATGTGATTCGTCAGGTGGTCGGCGAGAAGATCGCGCTCGTGGACTCGGCGGAAAGCTGCGCGCAGTTTGTCAAAGACCGGCTCGCCGCGCTGCATCTGCTGAACACGCGCCGCCGCCGGCGCGGACTCATCCACCCGTTCGTCACGGACGAGGTGGACCGCTTCGATGAATTAGCCGCGCGCTTCCTCGGTCATACAACGGAGCCGGCCGAGAAAGTGGAACTTCCGGCTGTGAGCCTATGAAGGACAAATTTCTAATGACGAATGATGAATGGTGCCAGGAGGCTCGCCGTTCGTTTCGTCATTGGTCATTCGTCCTTGGACATTCTCTTCACGCGTGAACCTCACCAACGCCATCGCCGTCGGCCTCAAGGAAATCTGGGCGCACAAGCTCCGCTCCGTGCTCACCATGATGGGCATCATCCTCGGGGTCGCCTCGCTCGTCGGCATGTCCGCCATCACCACGGGCATGGAGAACGGCATGAAGGAGGCGATGATCGCCATGGGCGGACTCGACAAGGTGGTGATGGATGAGCGCGAAGTCCCCACCCATCAACAGCACCGGGCCGAGGAAGCGCCGGGGCGCACCATCCAGGACGTGTATGCGTTGAAAAAAAACGCGCCCCTCGTTCGCATGGTTTCCCCCGAGATGCGCACGCGCAACATGATCGTGACGCGCGAGGGCAGGAGCGTGACGCCTTCCGAACTCGTCGGCGTCTGGCCCGTCGTCCTCGACATGAACTTCCACAAGATCGGCCACGGACGTTTCTTCAACGACCTGGATGACGAGGAGGCCAAAGCCGTCGTCGTCATTGGCACGGGCATCCGCGATGAACTCTTCGGCAATCCCGACGTCATCGGGCGCGAGATCATTCCCGTCGGCGAAACGATCAATCTCAACGGCCAGCCCTTCACCGTCGTGGGCATGTTCGAGCATTACGAGAGCGAGGCGGAGAAGAAGGTGCGCGACTTAAAGGCCTCCGGCGACTGGCAGGAGAAAACCCAGAGCGTGACCCGCGCGCGCGGTTGGGGCACGCGCGGACGCAACGCCGGCGGCTGGGCCTTCAGCCGGAAAAATTACACCGCCTACATCCCGCTGAACACGATGTGGCTGCGCTTCCGTTCCGCCGCCGGCAGCAACAGCGTGCCCGACGCCCGCCTCAGCGACATAGACATCAAAGTCACCAGCCTCGACAAGCTTGAACCCGCGCTCCAGCAGGCGCGCAACGTGATGCTGATGACGCACCGGGGCATCGAGGATTTTGAATTCCAGACGCAGGAGAACAACGTCGAGAACATCAACACCGCCATCCGCAACGCGCGCGTGAGCGGCGGCATCATCGCGGCGATCAGCCTGCTCGTCGGCGGCATTGGCATCATGAACATCATGCTCGCGAGCATCACCGAACGCGTGCGTGAGATTGGCTTGCGCAAGGCCGTGGGCGCGACGACCGGCGCGGTCTTCATCCAGATTCTTGTCGAGAGCGTGGTCCTCGGCATCGTGGGCGGCGTGGCCGGATTGGTCGTGTCGTATGGATTTGTGGAACTTCTCGCGCGCCTCTCCCCGACGGGCAACTCGCCGGTCATCACCGTGAACGCGATGCTCCTCGCCTTCGCTTTCAGCGCGTGCGTGGGGTTGCTGGCCGGTTTGGTTCCCGCGTTCAAGGCGAGCAAGCTCGACCCGATTCAGGCGCTGCGCTACGAGTGAAGTGCGCGCTGCTTGCGCCGCAACCGGAAGTATCTCCCCCTGCCCGATCTTGCAACGCCCTTTCCTTCCACGCTGGCTCCCGCTACAAATCGCCGCCATGAATCCAACGCGACTTTTCTCCCGCGCGCTCTGCTGCGCGCTGCTGCTGCTCAACGGCTGCAACAAAACTGAATCTCCAACCGCAGGCGGCGCGCAGGCCAGGTCCGGCAAGAAACCGCGCATCGCCTTCATCACCAACGCCGTGGATCCCTTCTGGAACATCGCCGCCGCGGGCGTGAGGGCTGCCGCGAAAGAATTTGACGCGGACGCAGAAGTTCACATGCCGGCCAAGGGTCTCGCGGATCAAGTCCGCATCATCGAAGCGCAACTCGCCTCGGGCGTGGACGGCATCGCGCTCAGTCCGATTGATGCGAAGAACCAGGTCGGCCTGATCAATCAGGCGTGCGGCGTGACCAAAGTCATCACGCATGACTCCGACGCGCCGGACTCGAAGCGCCTGTGTTTCGTGGGCATGAACAATTACGCCGCCGGCCGCGCCGCGGGAAAATTGGTCAAGGAAGTCATTCCCAAAGGCGGCAAGGTCATGCTCTTCGTCGGGCGACTCGAAACACTGAACGCCCAGCAGCGGCGGCAAGGCATCATTGATGAACTGCTCGACCGCCCCGCGCAGCCGCTGGCCACGTTGAAAATTGATCCGCCCGGCACGCCGCTCGCCGGCGCGCTCTACACCGTGGTGGATACCCGCACGGACAACGATGACCGTGTGCGCGCGCAGGCCAACGCCGAGGACGCCATCACCGCATTCCCCGACCTGGCCTGCATGGTCGGCCTCTACGCCTACAACCCGCCCGCGTGCCTGCAAGCCCTCAAGGCCGCGAAGAAGAACGGCGCAATTAAACTCGTCGCCTTCGACGAACAGGACGCCACCCTACAAGGCATTCTCGACGGCGACATCCACGGCACCGTCAGCCAGCAGCCTTACCTGTATGGCTACAACTCGGTGAAAATTCTCGCCGGACTCGCGCGCGGCGATCAGTCCGTGCTCCCGAAAAACAACTTCCTCGAAGTGCCGATCATCCAGGTGCGGCAAGACAACGCCGCCGCCTTCCGCGAGGAGTTGAAGAAATTGCAGTCAGGACAATGAGAACAACCATTTTTACCGCAGAGGCGCAGAGGGGCAGTGAGGCAGAGAAAACAAAAAATGTTTCCCTCTATTTCCCCTCTGCCTTCTCTGCGCCTCTGCGTCTCTGCGCTAAATAATTATGCACGAAAACGAGATTAGCGGAATCATCGTGGACGCCGCCATCGAAGTTCACCGCACCCTAGGCGGGCCGGGTTTGCTCGAAGACATTTATGAAGAAGCTTTGGCGGAGGAATTGCGCCTCCGTAGATTGCTCGTGGAACGCCAGTTGCCCGTCCCGATTATTTACAAGGGCCGAACCCTGAGCCGGCCTCTCCGGCTCGACTTGAAGGTTGAGCGGTTGGTGCTCGTGGATACCAAAGCCGTCGTTCAGTGGAACCCAATCTTCGAGGCGCAGATGCGAACCTACCTGCGCCTATCCGGGTTGAAGCTCGGCCTCGTCATTAACTTTGGCGAACAGTTCGTGAAGAATGGCATCTACCGGGTTGTGAACGGTCTGATCGAACCGCCTCCCAGTTTCTGACCGGAATGAACACCTGTTCCAAGTTTGGAGAAACTTATCGCAGAGGCGCAGAGACGCAGAGGCGCAGAGGAGAAAGCTTCTCCCTTCCCCCTCTGCATCTCTGCACCTCTGCGCCTCTGCGGTAAAACATGCCTCCCTTCCTCCAAGTGAGCTCCGTATCGAAACGCTTCCCCGGCGTGCTGGCGCTGGAAGACGTCTCGCTCACGCTCGGGCGCGGCGAGGTGCTGGCGGTGGTGGGCGAGAACGGCGCGGGGAAAAGCACGCTGATGAAAATTCTCGCCGGAGTTCAGGCACCGGACGGCGGCGAGATCCTCCTCGACGGCGCGAAGGTGAAAATTGACTCCGTGCGCGCGGCGCAACGGCTGGGCATCGCGCTCATTCATCAGGAACTGAATCTCGCGGACAATCTCACCGTGGCGGCGAACATCTTTCTCGGACGCGAGCCGCGGCGCGGGTGGTTCATCCAGCAGCGCGAGACGGAGACCGGTTCCACGGCGGTGCTGGAACAAGTCGGTCTGGAAGTTTCGCCCCGCGCTCTGGTCAGTACGCTGTCGCTCGGGCGTCAGCAGTTGGTGGAAATCGCCAAGGCGCTCTCCGCGCAGGCGCGCGTGCTCATCATGGACGAGCCGACGTCTTCGCTCTCGCAGCACGAGAGCGAGGCGCTGTTCCGCGTCATCAAGGAACTGCGCGCGCGCGGCGTGAGCATCCTCTACATCTCGCACCGGCTCGGCGAAGTGAAGGAACTCGCCGACCGCGTGGTGGTCTTGCGCGACGGCAGGAATGCCGGCGAGTTGAGCCGCGAGGAAATCACCCACGACAACCTAGTGCGGCTGATGGTAGGGAGAAACTTTCACAAAGCAGAAAGTAGAAAGCAGAAAGCAGAAAGGGGCGGCCCCGCTTTGGAAGTGCGCGCGCTCCGCACGGCGGCGCATCCGCAGCACGAACTAAGTTTCAGTTTGCGTCCTGGAGAAATCGTTGGCGTGGCGGGACTCGTCGGCGCAGGGCGCACGGAGATGTTGCTCGCGCTCTTCGGCGTCGAGCCGGCGGTGAGTGGCGAGATCCTGATCAACGGCATCGTGCAACCCATCACTAATCCGCGCGACGCCATTGCCGCCGGTCTCGCGCTGGTGCCGGAGGACCGCAAGCACCAGGGTGTCATTCTCGAAATGGCGGTGCGCGAAAACCTCAGTCTCGCCGCCCTGCGCCGCGACGCGCACGCCGGATTTCGCGACGCCGCGCGCGAGAGTTCCATCGCGGAGGAGATGATCGCCAAGCTCGGCGTGAAGACCCCGAACCAGCGGCAACTCGTGCAGTTCCTCTCCGGCGGCAACCAGCAGAAGATCGTCATCGGCAAATGGCTGGCGCTCAAACCGCGCGTCCTGCTGCTCGACGAACCCACGCGTGGCATTGACGTGGGGGCGAAGCAGGAAATTTACAAGCTCATCGAACAACTTGCCGACGACGGCGTGGCTATTCTGTTCGTATCGAGCGAGATGGAAGAAATTCTCCGCCTCTCCGACCGCGCTCTCGTCATGCACGAAGGACGCATCACGGGAGAGTTGCCGCGCGCGGAGCTTTCGGAGAAAGCTGTGATGCAATTGGCAACCGGAGGAGCATTTAAGAAATGAGCAGGATACATTTTACCGCCGAGGCGCAGAGGCGCAGAGAGGCAGCGGGGAAAGGAACAAGTTTTTCTCTCTGCGCCTCTGCGCCTCTGCGCCTCTGCGGGAAATCAATTAACCTACCGCTTAAAAGCTCAAGTCCCATGCCGCGATGAAAAAACTCCTCGGCATCTTCGGCCTGCTCGTCTTCGTCTGCGTGGTCACGGCGCTCAAGGAGCCGAACTTTCTCCACGCCTACAACGTCGAGAACACGGTGCGTTGGACGGCGCTGTTCAGCCTCATCGCCATCGGCGTGGCGTTCGTCATCATCACCGGCGGCATTGACCTCTCCATCGGATCGACCATCGGGCTGGTCGGCTCGCTGCTCGCGTCGTTGCTCACGGTAAAAGGCTGGAGCATCGGCGCGGCGCTCGCCACCGTGATGCTCGTGTCGCTTGGCATCGGACTCGCGCACGGACTGCTCATCACCAAGCTCCGGCTCCAGCCGTTCGTGGTCACACTCTGCGGGCTGCTCATCTATCGCGGTCTGGCGCGCTTCATCACGGATGATCAAAGCCAGGGGTTCGGCAATGTGTTTGAAGGATTGCGCTCGCTGGCGACGGGGAAAATGCAGCTGCCCTTCGGCGGCTACACCCTGCCCTTTCCGCTCTTCATTATGATTGCCGTGGGCATCGTGGCGGCGATTTTTTTGAACCGCACCATCTATGGCCGCTACCTGCTCGCGCTGGGACGCAACGAAACGGCGGCTCGCTACAGTGGCATCAACACCGATGCCATGAAGATCATCGCCTACGTCATTTGCTCCGGGCTGGCGGGCGTGGCCGGGATTCTTTTCTCGTTGAACCTGAACTCCGTGCAGCCCTCCGGTCTCGGCGAGTTCTACGAACTCTACGCCATCGCCGGTGCCGTGCTGGGCGGATGCAGCCTGCGCGGCGGCGAGGGTTCGATCCTCGGCGTCATCATCGGCAGCGCCGTGATGCGCGTGCTCTACAACTCGATCAACATCCTGCGCATCCCCACGCACTGGGAATTCGCGATCATCGGCGCGGTGATTTTGTCCGGCGTGATCGTGGATGAACTCGTGAAACGCGTCGCCGCCCGCCGTCGCTCGGCCCGTCCGTAATGGGTGGAACGAGCTACCAGCCCGTCCCGCTGGGCAACCTGCCCAGCGGAATGAGAGTGAGCCTCCTGGTCTGGAATCAAACCTGTTTGCTTGCTCGGCCCTCACTCTTCCGCGGGGCTGGTAGCCCGGCGGCACAGGCCGGTGGCCTGCGCTACCGCGGCTTCGGATATGGACAATGCCGGCAACCGCTGTCGCAGCAATGACCGCGCTTCAGGTGATACGCGGAGGTGAAAACCATGAGCCCGGATTCATCGAGGTAATAATCTGCGCCTTGGACAGGCGGCGGCGCGGGCGAGACCGTCTGCAACATTGCGGCACCTGCCGACTCGCTGAACCGCACCAGACATTCCCGGCACAAGCACGCGCGCACCGGATGCTTCTCGGCCAGTTGCCGCTGCACCTCGGCGGGAACGACATATGCCTCGCACCAGCACGGCCCCTTGTAGGCGCAGCCATTGGCGATGCGACACGCATTCTCCCGCACGCACGCCGGGCACAATTGTTCTGGCGACAACATCTGGCGCGCGCAGTTTCCAAATCGATCCGTGGCTGCGCGAGCGCGAAGTTGATTTTCCGGTCAAGTTCAGGACGAGAGAAGTTGCGCCCTCACCCACGCCAATCTCAGCCGCCCTCCAACATCAGGCGGCTTGACGGCGGCGGCGTAAAACATAGTATTACACCCATGACCAAAACGATTTCCAAAGTCGGCAACTCGCAAGGCATCATGTTCGACGCCGCGCTCATGGAACTGGCCCGCCTCAAGGTGGGCGACCAGGTGAACGTCGAGCTGCACGAGGGCGGCACCATCACCCTCACGCCGCTCCGCCCCAGCATTGATGCCAAGAAAGCCGCCGTCACCGCGAAGCGCCTCATCCGCAAGAACTCTGAATTGTTCCGGCGCCTCTCATGAGCGCGCCGCTTTCGCACCC
Source organism: Akkermansia sp. (assembly GCA_043758205.1). Taxonomy (GTDB): domain Bacteria; phylum Verrucomicrobiota; class Verrucomicrobiia; order Limisphaerales; family SIBH01; genus JANNGC01. The sequence goes on along the minus strand of JAYVNY010000184.1, from coordinate 3,532 downwards.
CACCGTCTCCGCCGTGCTCGCCATCCATCAGGAAGTGCTGGCCGCGCACGGTGGCTCGCCCGGACTGCGCGATGAGGCGCTGCTAGAATCCGCCGTCGCCGCCCCGCAGGCCACGATGATGGGCCGGCCGCTGCTGAACGATCCGATGGAGGTCGCGGCGGCGTATCTCTTCCATCTGTGTCAGAACCATCCGTTCGTGGACGGCAACAAACGCACCGCCCTCGCCACCTGCCTCGTTTTCTTGAGCGAGAACGGATTGCTGCCCGACGAAGACCTCGACGCGGATGCCTGGGAAAAACTCACCCTCGGTGTCGTCTCCAGCGAACTGGACCGCGCGCAGGCGACGAAAGCGTTGCGCAAGCTTGTGAAGGCCCGCAAGTGAATCGCGTAGCGACGCATGAACCTGTGGCGTGACGGGGGCGTTCAACCGTCGCTACGCGACGGATGTTCGGTGGGGCCGCGAACCGTGGGTTGAAACCCACGGTTACCATCCATGAAGTCGCGATGCGACGAGCTTGCTGCTCTGCCTTTACTCGCACGTCAGGGTCTGTACAATTTGGTTGTGAAACGCCCAAGCATTTTGCTCCTTCTCGTAGCTTTCTCGCGGTGCTTCGGTTCGGAATTGTGTGTGCCTCGCCCACCTGGATTGATTGACGGTGCCGCAGTATCCGCAACGATTCGGCAGAGCGGAATGATTGGAAAGCCGCCCGATTCCAAACTGCACGGGGTCTACTACCCCACAAATGCTTTGGCCGAGATTTTGTCGGCCGGCATTGCTGACGCGTGTGAGTTTGGGAAGGCATTCAGCAAAGCCTACGGCTCCTCGGTCGAATCCTCGAACGCATTCGTCAAAACTGTCCTGGCTGCGAAAAAGGAAAACCTTTCCTCTGCGGGAGCAAAAAATGTTGTAAAGCAGTATGGCGATCAAGCCAGTAAGCTAAAGCCGGGCATACAGGTTGGAATCAACGGCATGACCGAACTGGGGACGTTGCTTGAGACAAACAGCATGTTCGTCGTTTGCGCGCTCGCCTCTACAAAGCGTACCGAAAACAATGAAAGCGCAGACGCAACATTTGTTACTGTCGGCATGTGGGTCTTGGTGCGGGAACACCTCGTGCAGCTTATGCTCTTTGCTCCATTCGACGGAGAGGCGAGCATCACTCGAACCGGTGAAAAAGCTCTTCATTGGGCCCGTGCTACCGCGGCTTGCAACGCAGACTTGAAGTGAGTTCTTTCCGGAATGGACACCTTCATTTTGCCCAGCGTAGTGTGCCACAGATTATGAGAGCGACCGTTTCCCTAAGTACTTTCAGTTGCGTGATGACGATTCTCCTCACGTCGTGTGGTAACTCGAACCAAGTTGTTCTGGTCAGCGGCAAAGATAAATTGAACTACGAATGCAAAAATTTTCGCGCGCAAGCGGAAACACCACAGCAACTCCAAATAATTGCTCAAGCGTATGTCGAAACATTGACCCACGCCGCACAAAATCAAAACATCGTGACAATGGAAGCACTGCAAGCAGCTGAAGGGAAAGCCGACTGGCGAACGATGGAGCGTCTCATCGTTGAGTATCGATGCTCGCACAAGAAGGATTTCAAGAAGTGAGCGAAAAGAAAGGCTTTGTAGCTTGTTTTGACGTTCTCGGCTATCGCGCGATACCGCCGCGCATAGCATTCGAGACGTGGAGAGGCCTGATCGACGAACTTTTGAAATCGCAGAACAAGGCGCGTGAAGCAGGCCAATTCATTTCAGTCCATGTTTTCGGTGATTCCATTTTTGTTTTTGCGCCGCTTCAGTTCGAAAGCATCTTTACCTCATTCTGTCGGATGGCATTTTGGAAGGCATTCAATGCGGGCATGCCGTTGCGCGGTGCTATTTCAGGCGGCGAATACTTTGAGTCGTTCGTATTCAGTCGTCCGGTCTATGCAGGCGTTCCAATCATCGAAGCACATGAATTCTCGGCGGCTCTGGAAGTTTGCGCTTGCGTGTTGACACCGACTGCTTTGCGTTGGCTTCCGATTACAGATCCTGATGACCGAGTCCTAAAACTTTCGGTTCCCTTGAAGGATGGAAAGAAGCACGACATGTTCGTGCTAAAACCATATCGCGCAGTTCCTTCGGTCAAAGTCATCAAAGCATTTTCGGCGCACGAAAAGCCGATTGGTCCGACGGTGCTTGCGAAGTTGAACAATACCATCGAGCTTTTTTCCAATCTGAAATTGGAGGAAGCAGATTCATTGACGGGCGAGTGAGTTAGCGGCTCTATCAAGCATGGATCAATTCTGCCGCCTTCATTCAGTTCTCATTGCTGCGTTTCTCTGTGTCGTTTCGCACTGTTTCGGCGCCACCTACTTCCCCCCATCCGACGCTTCCGGCGGCTGGCGCACGGCTACGAACGCCGCGCAAGTTCGCGAATCCGCCGCGATGGATTTGCCGCGGCTGGAGCAGGCGTGGGAGTTCACGCAGCGCTGCACGCAGAACGCCGGGCTGGTTGTGGTGCGCAATGGCTGGCTGGTGTTCGAGAAATATGTCGGGCGCGCGAGCCGCAACGTGAACCCGGACATGGCTTCGACGGGCAAAGCTTACACGAGCATCGCCTGCGGCATCATGTTGCAGGAGTTCCGCGACAAGATTCCCGACGGGTTGAACACCAAGGTCTTCACGCCGCAGTTTCTCCCCGAAGCCTTCAACGCCGAAGGCAAGCTCGACGACGCGCGCCGCGCGGACATCACGCTCGGCCAACTGCTCTGCATGACCGGCGGCTACAATGGCGAGGGCGGCGGTCCCACCGCCGTGGTCATGGGCAAATCGTTTCCGCTCAAGGCGTCAGCGGGGCAGAGCATCAAGGACGTGGACGGCTCGTCGTTGCGCTGCGCGATGTGGACGAACGCGGGCGCGGGCTATTCCTATTCGTCGCCCGAGCCGCACATCGCCTCAATGGTGCTGCGTCGCGTCACGGGTCTGGAGTTGAAGGACTACATCGACGCGCGGCTGGCGAAGCCGATGGGCTGGGGTCCGTGGGATTATTGTCTGCGGCGCGGCGAGTTCACCATGCCGCACGCGAACGGCGCGGGCAGCATCGCGGTTCATGCCACGGATGCGTTGCGCTTCGGCTATTGCCTGCTGCGCGGCGGCAAGTGGGGCGAGAAGCAACTGGTGCCCGCCGATTACGTCGCGCTGTGCAACCAGCCGTCGTCGCACAATCCGCATTGTCCCTACACGCTGATGTTCGAGCAGAACTCGGACGGGCACGTCGCCGGTGCGCCGCGCGATGCGTTTTGGAAATCCGGCGCAGGCGGCTTCGCGCTCATCGTGGTGCCGTCGCTGGACCTAGTGATTTACAAAATGGGTGGCAACAACGGGCAGTACGATCCGACCTTCACGACCATTCCGCAACCGGAGCCGAGCCGCGCGCGCGATGATTGGAAACCCATCGTCGGCACGCCCTTCATCGAAGGCAGCCGCGGCGGTGATGATGGCATTCGCCGAGTGCTGGAGATGGTGAGCGCAGCGGTGGTGCCGAAGTGAT
>JAYVNY010000183.1:0-2827 GCA_043758205.1 Akkermansia sp. | reverse complement strand
GTTGGACGGACAAAACAAAGTCGGCGGCGCGAGATCGGCCACCGTCAGTACGGTGGAACAGGCCGCGCCGCTCGAAGAATTGGAGACCAGCGCCGTCACCTGATACTGCCCCAGGCCCAACACCGACAGGAAAGGGACTTGGGCGCTCGTCGTCCCGAAACTCACGCCCGGCACGAAATTGGTTTCCTTTGCGACGCCGTTCACCAGCCACCGCACCGTGAGTGCTTCGCCGCCCGCATCGGCCACACTGACGACGAGCGGCTCGCCGTTGCCGCAATCCACGACGGCCGTGCCCGGGCAGTTGATGGTCGGAGGCGTGGGCGAATCGAAGGTGTTGGTCGAACGACCGCAGCCGTTGTTCTGAATCGAAACGTAAACCGAGTCCACGTTCACCGAGCCGGCCAGCATCCTGAGTCGGATCACGCCCTGCAAATCCTGCCACTGCGCGAAAAGATAAGTGCCCAGTTCGGCATTGCCCTGGCCCAACCCGCTGTGATCCATGGAACTGAAGGGCGTTTCGCCGGTGCTGTTTTCAAACAGCTCGATGCGGATGGAATCGCCCGGCAGCAGCAAGTCACCGCGGAAGCGGACCAGCACCTCGCCGATTTCCTGGCAGGTGTTGCCGGGCAGGTTCGGACGTTCCTGGAGCAGACCTCTGAGATTCATGGTCACGGATTCGCCCTGGAACAATTGCACCGCCGCGGCGCGAGCCAGCGACAGAGCCACGACCAGCACCACGACGAAAGTTTGGCCGCCGCGCAGGAGAGAAAAAGTGTGTTGTCTCATCAATGAGGCGCGAGGCTAGCAGCATTCCCCAGCGTGTCAGGAAATTTGTGCGGCGGATGTGTGGGAACGTGAACGGAGCGCGGGTTTTCCAACCCGCAGCCGTGTGCGACGGAGGGAGGCGCTCGCAAGTTCCTGCGCGCCCTGGTTGCGCGCGTTGCTGCGGACTGGAAAGTCCGCGCTCCGGGACTTCTAAAAGTTGTCCCCCAGCCCCTTGAGCGCGCCGCTGGTTTCGAGAAAGGTGCGGAGGGCGGGACGTTCGTCCGGGTCGAGCTTGCCGTTCGTGTTCTTGTCGAAGGTGGTCATCATCATCTGCACACGTTCGCGGGAACTGGCGCGCTTGTCCTCCTGCGCGCGGTCAATGAAGAGGTCCACGGCGTGGGCGCGCTTGGCGGCTTTGAGTTCCGCGAGTTCAGTGTCGCGCGCGGGAATGACGGTGAGGGTCATGGCGGCCATTTCGTCGGTGGTCATCGGTCCCCACTTCACGACCTTCGGCGGCTTGGAGGGATTGTTCCGGTTGCCTTCGGAGTTGTCGTAGCTAATGGCGGCGTCGAGGCGCGTGCCTTTCGGCAGGCGGATGCGGTTCTTGTATTCGCACTCTTCCTGCCAGTTGAAATCCCAGTCGTCAATTTTCAGCAGCGTCTGCTTTTTGCCATCGGGCAGCGTGGCCGTGAGCAGAAAAGTCTTCGCCAGGTAATGCGCGTGCGGCGCCACGAAGATGGCTTCGACATCCACGGGAATGGTGAAGGAATCTTTGACGACGTAATTGCTCGCGCCCGCCGGAATCTCCAGGCCGCTCAGGCGACCGAAGCCCGGCGGAAGCTGGAGCGTGGTGAATTTCCGCGTGGGCGGTTTGCTGGCGAAGTAAATGCCGATGGTGGAAGTCTCGTGCTCGACCTTGCCGCTGGGATGGAAATGGGTCTGAAGGACGAGGTCGCTGTTGGTGGGGAAACGCCAGGCGAGTTCCGGCGGCAGCGGCATTGGTTCACCGCCGACGGCCCAGCCGCCGAGCGATTCAAACTGGCGATTGGAGCGATTGCCGTTGTAGCCAACTTTCGGATCTTTCTCATCGTAGCCGCGCGCGGTGCCGGTGGTGTCGAGATAGTAGAGGCAATGGTGGACCACGTTGCGGGCCTGCGGACGGAACTCGATGGCGCGCACCCATTTGTCCTCGGGCAGGTTCAGCGGCAGCACGAAATTCCAATAGATGTCGCGGCCCTCGGCGCTGACATCAAACGGCTCGGGCATCTTGAGAATGAGATCGGGTTTCCCGAGCTGCCAGCCATCGGTGAACTGCGGCGGGGCAGGAAGTTTCTTCGGGTCGCCTTCGTTCGCGCCTTGTTTCACCCACGCGCCGAGCAGCGCGATCTGGTCGTCAGTGAGGCGGCGCGAATTGCTGAACTCCGCGTAGCCGTGACCGGCGTGCCACGGCGGCATGGTGCGGGACTCGGTGACGTCCACCATCTGCCGCGCGTGCTTCTTGGCGTCCTGAAAATTCAACAGCGAGAACGGCGCGACCTCGCCGGGCCGATGGCAGCGCGCACAGTTCTGAAAAAGAATCGGCGCGACGTGTTCGGTGAAGGTGACATTGGCAGGAACATTGCCCGCCACGGCGGCGACGGCGCTGAGGGCGAAGGCGAGCGCGGTGGTTTTCCATTTCATCGAGTTCATAGTCGGCATTCGGCGGCGTATTGTTTCCCAGATTAACCGCCAATCACGCGGGCAAGTCGAGGAGGGATTAGGCGGAGCGCGGGTTTTCCAACCCGCAGCAATGTCCGCAGGCCGGGCGCGGAGGAACTTGCGAACGCCGTTCTACATCGCAAGTTGCTGCGGGCTGGAAAGCCCGCGCTCCGGGGCTGACGGCGCAAAATGTTTTTGCCTTCCCTCCCCCATTCGCAAAGATGCGCCCCGCATGAGCAAGAACGCCAAATCCGTCTCGAAAAAATTCGCCGCCTATCCGCGCCTCAATCCACTGGGCGTGGGCAAAAACATTTCCGCCGCCGACCTCATTGACGAATGCTTCCTCGCCTACAACGGCGGACGC
>JAYVNY010000182.1:0-4360 GCA_043758205.1 Akkermansia sp. | reverse complement strand
TCTTCTTCTCCATCGCCGACATTCTCGACCACCACCAGCCGCCCGCCTTCGTGCTGGAGAACGTGAAGCACCTCGTCCGGCACGATCAGGGCCGCACCTTCAAAATCATCCACGACACCCTGACCGACGCGCTCGGCTACCAGGTTTATTGGAAGATCACCAACGCGCAGAGCGTGGTGCCGCAGCACCGCCAGCGCATCTTCCTCGTCGGGTTCAAGCCGGGGCGCGCGTTCGAGTTCCCGGAATTCCCGGACGAAGGCCCGAAGCTCGCGAGCATCCTCGACCCGGACATCCCGGCGAAATACACGCTCACCGACCACCTCTGGAACTGACTTCAGTTCTGGAAAACTTCCGTGCGGTGGTAGCCAAGAAAATCCTGCGAAGGCTCGGCCAGCTTGTCGGGCAGATGAATCCGTCGTCCCTCGAATGGAACAAAACTCTGTTCAAGCGCTGGCTGTGGGAAAAATTTCTTGAGCCGCTTGCTCAACACCACGGTCAACTTCTCGTCCAGCGTGATAAGTCCTGAATCAAAGGCCGCGTCGTGAAGGCTCGACAGGCAAAGACCGTTGCGAGGGTCAAGACGTTCAGCGGGAAAGTCGCGCCAAGGCTTGATGTGACTCGCGACGAGCAAGCGCGGCACGTTGATGCCGCTGATGCAGCAGCGCACGCCGTAGGAGTTGAGAATGGATTGCCGAAAGAATTGCTGACCGCGCCGCACTTTCACCGTCGCTGTCGATTCGGTCCGGCCAGTCGGCGCGATGAGCTTGGCGGTCGGTTCCAGCCGTACCTTGTCGCGTTGCAAGAAGTCCACTTCTCGGTCGTCGTCCTTGGTGAAGAGGTCGTGGAGCAACTGTTCGCTGTCTGGGCCGAGTGTCGCGATATGCTGATTGAATTCCTGCCAGAGTAGTCGGTCGTCATTAGCAGCGCCGGTCATGCCGATAATTCCGCGCGCTTGGAGAACCGGGTCGAGCGATGCAAAGTTGCATAGCTTGATGGCGAGGCTGCTTGGGGTGCGGCCCATCTTTTCTGCAACTTCGATAATGAGCGGATTGCCTCGGTGCAGCTTTCCGAACGGCAGTTTGAAGTAGAGGTTCAATGCGATAAGACGATGCTCTCGCGTCCATTTCACACTCGGTGCCTTGGGCATGAGTCGAGAGTATCGAAACGTGTTCAAGATGCGAGTTCGTAGAACAAGGTGGCAGTAGCAGCCTGAAGGGCTGCCAGAAATTAGCCGGGGGTTGAGGAGCGCAGTGACGATACCCCCGGACACGCCGCACACATGACACAACCCTGAATGGGTCGCAGAAGTGCTCGAATCGGCTAACCGTTCTGGCATCCCTTCAGGATGCTGACCCATTTGAACGCCTGACCGGGGGTGTCGCTCGCGGACTCGCTCAACCCCCGGCTAATTTCTTGCCCGCCTTCTGCGTACTCAAACTTCCGGCTTGCCATGATTCGCGTACCTGGCCAGGTAGTAGCAGAAGCAATGAATCGAGAAAGTTCACCCAACCTTCGGAACGGCTTCTGCATTTGCATCACCACTCTTTGCCAAGGGCCGGTGCCCGTCGTGAGCGATTGTCATGATGATGGCGAGCGGTATGTGGTTTTTAAAACCGAGTTGGAGGCACAGAAAGAAATTGCGGATTACATGATGACCCGGCTTCGACAGTTTCTGGATGGGGAGCGAGACTTCGATGATGCCATCACAGTGGAAGAATACGTGGTTCCCGTGACAGTGCATCCCGACGGAAAGATCATGGATGAAACAGCCGGATGCTTTGGCCCAGACGTAGAGTGAGCGGTGTTCCATTGCCTACCTCCATCCCGGCCTGCATCCCGACGGGTTCGAGGAGTCCGGCAGCGGCTGGCCGCGCACCCTGAAACCCTTCGCCGCCGAGGCGTGGCGACGCGCGGGAAACGGCCAACTGGCCGACGATGAATTGTATCCGGGCGACGCCCAATGGTCGGGACTCTACGACCGCCTGACGAGTCCCACGCCGGAGGAAACCGCGCACCGCACGGATTTGAAGGGATGAACGTGGAACCACGAAGACACGAAGGACACGAAGCGGGGAAATTCTTTGTGAGCTTGGTGCCTTTGTGGTTCACCTGTTCCCCGTGCCGGACATCTTCACCAAGGCCAAGCGTTCCGAAGTGATGTCGCGCATCCGAGGGCGTGGCAACCGCGCCACGGAACTGGCGCTGGTGCGGGTGTTCCGCGCGCACGGCATCACGGGCTGGCGTCGTCATCAAGCTGTCTTTGGCAAACCGGATTTTGTTTTCGCCAAGCTCAAGCTGGCGTTGTTTGTGGATGGCTGCTTCTGGCATGGCTGCCCGAAGCACGCGACGAAGCCCAAGAACAACGCGGCGTTCTGGCGGAAGAAATTTGCGGCGAACAAGGCGCGCGACCTGCTCGTGACGCGCACGCTGCGGGCGAGGGGCTGGCGTGTCCTGCGAATCTGGGAACATGAACTGGCACGGAAACGGGAGGCGCGGCTTGTGAAGCGCATCCGCCACACGCTGGTTGTGCAAGGCGGAAACCCGGCTTGCTTCAGAACGTGACGGTGGAGCGCGGCCTTGGCTCAGGGTTTTGTTTTGCCGGGGCGAAAGCCGATCAGCCGCCGGCCTTCGGGGTAGGCCCAGCTCGTGGTGTCTTCGAGTTGGCGGAGCGCGTCCAGGATCGTTTCGAGGGAGTCGCCGTGGAGCTTTTGCGTGCGTTCGAGTTCGGCGAGCTTGCGGCGCAGCGCGGTGTAACGGCCCAAGTCCCGCCGCAAAGCGACAAAGGCCCGCACTACGAACACGCTCATCTGCACCGCCTGCGGACTGTTCAGGACGTTGGCGGCCATGATCGCGCCGTGTTCGGTGAAGGCGTAGGGGAGGAACTTGATGTTGTGACCGCGCTTCAAGATCACAGTTTGTGATCTTGAACGATGAACTTCCTCCGCCTCTTCCTGGGTCAGCCGAAGCAGGAAATCCGGCGGAAACTTTTCCAGATTGCGCCGGACGGCCTGGTTCAGCGTGCGTGTCTCGACCCCGTAGATGCGCGCGAGGTCAGCGTCGAGAATCACACGTTCACCGCGAACCTCGTGAATCAATGAATCGAGCGGTTCGGGCGTGGTCAGTGCCAGGCTTTTCTTTGGCATATTGATGCGCGGGACTATTTCTCACCCGTCTTTGGTTTGCCACTACGAAAGCCGATCAGCCGCCGGCCTCAAGGAAGCTACTTCTTCAACCCCACGCTGCTCCCGCGCTTCGCGATCTTTCGGCTGGTTGTGACCTTGGTCACGGTGCCGGTCTTCAGATACATCGACTTCACCTTGGCGAGGATGGCGTCGCGGCGGTCGTAGAGGCGCTTTTGCTGGCGCGGCTTCACGCGGCTCAACATGTAGGCGGTAAGGAGCGGGAGGGAAATGGTGGAGTCGGTGTAGCAGACCACGCAGTCGGGGAGCGTGTCGGGATCGATCTTGCCCCAGCTCACGGCTTCGGCGGGCGTCGCGCCGCTCAGGCCGCCGGTGTCGGGGCGGGCGTCGGTGCATTGGAGGAAGTAGTCGTGGCCCTTTTCCTGGATGCCCATGACTTCCTGAATCTGCGGCTCGGTTTGGAGCATGAAGTTCTTCGGCGAACCGCCGCCGAGGATGAAGACGCTGCTCTTGTGCTTGGTGCTCTTGGCGTCATAGACGATGCCGGCGGTCTGGTTCACGTCGCGGTTCACGTCGAACATCAGCTTCGAGCCGCGCAAGGCCATCGCGGCCACGTTCATGCCGATGCTGCTGTCGCCGGGGCTGCTGGTGAAGATCGGGATGCCGCACTCGTAGGCCGTGGCGAGCACGCTGGAGTCTTTGAGGCCAAGTTTGCGTCCGCGTTCGGCAGTGTATTTGCCGAGCAGGAAGTGAAATTCATCCGTGCCCATCGCGCGCTGAAACTCCGGGCCTTGAATCACCTCACGCACGAAGGCATCCGTGTCGAGCAGCACGTTGTAATCGAACAGCACGTCGTAGATGCGAATGACGCCGTCGCGGTGCAGGTCCACGTCATTGAGAAACGGCGAACCCGAGTAGAGCTGCATGTTCAGGCCGTAGTGCAGGTCGTGATAAAGATTTGCGCCGGTCGAAACCACCCAGTCCACGAAGCCCGCCTTCATCAGCGGAATGAGGCAGCTCTTGCCGAGTCCGGCGGGCGTGAGCGCGCCGGTGAGCGACATGCCGATGCAGCCGTTGTTCGGCAGCATCTTCTCCACGAGCAACTGCGCCGCCTCGCGCAGGCGTCCGCCGTTGTAGGCGAGGAAGCATTCGTCAATGAGGTCGGCGGCGGAAATGTTTTTGCCCACGCCCAGTGGATTGAGGCGCGGATAGGCGGCGAA
>JAYVNY010000181.1:0-6304 GCA_043758205.1 Akkermansia sp. | reverse complement strand
CCGCCTCAGTATGACACCCATCCCGCTCCCGATCCGCAGCCCACTTTTGAGTTTGTCGGCCTGTGCCGCCATCGCGAATGAACGCGTGAGTGACTTGATCTTGCGCGTGGAATCGGGGGATTTGGCCTTCGCCTGGGACATTTCCACGTCCAAGGCCGCGCACCGCTGCGTGCGCGTCCATGCCGCCAGCCTCGCCGCCTATCTGGGGGAGAAGGTCGCGCCCATAGCGGAAACGCCCTCGGCCATTCAGGCCCTCGTCGCCACCATTTTCCCCGCGCTCTCTGTGCACCGCCTGCTCGATAAGGAGCTACGCATGGATCACGTCTGCCGGTCGCTGGGTTGCGGGCACGCGCATGTGTACCGTTTGGGCCGGGCCGGCGAAATCGAGATTATCAAGGCCGGTCGCCTGGGCACCGGAAACTCCGCGCGCCTCTCTCGCGCTTCGTGTGAGGCTTTCCTGATCAGGAGACGAATTTCGTGAGTATCGCCGATCTTCCCAAAACCAGAACGCGCCACCTCGCCGCTGGCGCGTCGCATTCGCTGAATGGCACTCAGATGCCCGATCTTGTCTGCAATGAGTTTGCAAAGCCTTTGCGGCGGTTTGCAAAGGGGTCTGATTTACCTCTACGTCCTGCAAAGCCATTTGGCGGCCAACGCGCCCACATTTTTCTAAAAGGAGCACCCGCCCATGGCTGAACAGTCATTAGATATTCTCATCAAGCTCGCCGTCGAGGGGGACGCGTCCGCGCGGCAGAAGATCGAACAGATCAAGCAACAGACCGAAGCCCTGACCAACACGGGCGCGGGCCTGGCCAGTTCACCTGGAAAATTTGCCGCCGAGCAGGGAAAGCGTTTGGAGCTGACCGCACAAGAAGCCGAGGCGGCGGAGAAAACGGCACAGCGCCTGCGAAACCTCATCGCGATCAAGAAGGCGCTCGGCGAGGAATACAGCACCGAAGCCGAGAAGCTGCTCCAGCTCAATAGGGCCATCGAGGCCAGCGCGCTGGCCACCAAGCGCGAGGATGACGCGGAGCGCTCGCTCACGGAGGCCATGACGCGCGGACGGGAAGCCAGCGAGCGGCGGGTCGCTTCCCAGCAGGCGGAGATGCAGGCGGCGCAACAGTCCGCCATCGCCACCGCCGCGCAGGCCAAAGGCAAAACGGACCTGACCGAGCGCACCAAGGAAGTCGCGAAAGCGGAGGATCGGCGCAAGGAAGGTTTGGCCGACGCCATCCGCGCCAACGTGGCGGACGAGAAGTCCACCAAGGACGGCACCCAAGCAAAGTTGGACTACCGGGAAGCATTAAAGGGGGTCGCTTTAGAGATTCCCCACCTCGGGCAGGCGCTGCGCCTGCTGGCGTCACCGCTCTCGCTGCTCGGCGCGGCGGCCGGCGTCGGCATCCAACAGATTTCCACGATGCTGGAGCATCTGGAAGAAGCCGGGCGCCTGAGCCGGGCTTTCGGGACGCGGAATGACCGGATTGATCCCATGTCCGTCATTCGCGAGAACTCGGGCCGCGACCGGGATGCCGTCCGGCAACAGATCGCCGGGCTGGATGCGATTTCCCGTCAAGCGCAGCAGGCGAAACTCGCTTTAGAAATGCGCGGCTCGCTGGCCAGTCGCGAGGCGGAGGTGAAGCTGGCCGAAAAGCTGGAGCAGATTCAAACCGCCCTGGCTCGCGGAGAAATCAAGGAGGCGGACGCCATCCGCCAACGCACCGTAGCCCAGCGCGAAGCCCGCGAAGCCACGGAAGCCGCCGCGCTCGTCGAGATGCAGCGGCAGTCCGCCGGCGAGCGGCTCGATTCGTCGCGCCAGACCTTCAAGGCCAGCAAAGAGGAAGAGTCCGCCAACGCCTGACCCCAAAAATTGAAAAGCAGATTGACACCACCAACAAGGCGCAGACCGACGTGGGCGACATCTCCGCCGCGAACGCGCCCAAACGGTCCCTGCTGGACGAGCAACGCCAATGGCTGATGGACGCCGTTTCCTCGCCGAACGTGGCGAAGGTGGATTTCCTGCGCTACGCAAAAATCCGGGCGCAGAGCGGACTGGAACGCGCGCCCTTCCAAGATGTTTGGTCCCGCGAAGGCGCGGGCAAAGAGCTGGCGAAGGTGGATTCAGAACTGGCCGCCCTGACGAAACAGGAAGCGGACGCCAAGAAACTGGCCGCGCAGGAAGAGCGACGCCTGGCCAATCTCAAGGCCACCCAGTCCCGGCACGACTCGAATGCGCAGCGCTATCGCGGCAACGCCGAGGCCGCCACCGGCCGCGCCGAGGACATTGATTTCCGCCATTCACAGGAAGAGGCCGGGCGCATCGAGCGCACACCGGTTATCCGCCGCACGGAAGACATGCAGATGGACCGCGAAATAAAGGCGGCGGAGGAACGGGAAAAGGCCAAGGAAGAGCGCGAATTGCGGAAGAGAGATAGAAGTGAATTTCGGAGCGGTCCCTCAGATTCAAACACCTTGGGAGCGACGGGCGGCGACCCTGCGCTCGTGGGAGCCGTTCGTGAATTGACCGGCGCGGCCACCGAATCCAACCAGGAGATCGTCGCGCTCTTAAAAACCTGCACCGCCGCGCTCAAGGCGCAAAACCAAGACCTCGGCGACCTCACCCAATTTACCCGCAACATGCGCCTTTCATGATTTCACTCCCGGAAAATCCGCAGGCCCCCACGGCGACCAGAGCGAAAGGTGACGAACTGATCGTCCTGGCCATTTGCATTCCCCGCCCGCCCGGCGTGGCGGAAAACATGACAACGGAATTCTGCGGGGCGGAACTTCTCCAACGCTGCCTCACCAGCGCCCTGCACGAGCGGGGCGTCCTGTTCAACAGCCCGGCCATCATCTGCCCGGCCCTGCACAACGCGGTGTTCGGCTGCTGGGTTCAGGACGTGGGCGCGGCGCTGGCCGCTTTACGCGCCGAGGCCGAGCAATACGCCTTCGCCGTTGTCACGGTGATCGGGGTGTTTGATCGCCGTGAAGACTACTTCCGCACGCTCTGGCCCGCGTCTCCCGCGTTCGACTTGAACGCCCGGATGAAAACAGCGCTGCCAATGGAACCGCTGAGCAAGCTGGGCGAAGATTACCTCCTGCCGCTGACGGACGTGCATCGGATCAAAGCGCTGGTCATAGAGCAGCAGGCCGCCCTGCTCGCGCGCCTGGCCAAGTCTCCGGAGAACCCCTCCTAAAATGATTTCCACGCCCGCCACCACCCACACCGCCGCCGAGATCGCCCGCGCGCTCGACAAGACGCCGCGCGCGATTCGCATGGCCTTGGCGGACGTGCCGCACACGTCCCTTGATGTGGTGAACGGCGGCGAGGTGAAGCGCTGGTCATGGGCCGCGCTGCCAAAAGCGATCCGTGATGAACTGGACGGCGCGGCCGTCGCCAAAAACTTTCGCGACGGCGCGGCCATGCTGGCTGCGCCCGCGCATCTGGACGCGGACAAGGAAGCGAAGCTCACGGCGCTGCGCGCGCTCTGGGCCGCGACCACGGAGGATTACCGCACCAAGGCCGTGAACCTGCAACGGGCGCTCCTGGCGTCCCTGCGCGCCTATGACGCGGGCGAACTGGCGGGCGCGGAACTGGAAGCGCGCGGGCTGGCCGACTACACACGTTTGCACGGCCACACCGTCTCGCCGCGCACCTGGCGTTTCATGTTCCAGCGCACGCGCGACCGGGCGCGCACGCCGGCCGACTACGCGAAGCCGGAACTATTCCTGGATGAGAACTGCGCGATACGGCGCGAGCTTCCGGCCGCGTTGAGCTTCGATGAATGCTTCGGCCCGCTGCACCTGATGATCGGCGGCTTCCACAATCCGACCGCGCCCACGCCGGGCGAGTGTGAGGCGCTCTGGGCCCGCGCCTGCGAACTCTTTCACCCGCGCACAACGGATCGCCACTTCAAGCGCGCGCTGCTGGATTTCCTGTGGCACTTCGCTCCCCGCCTCGCGCTCTCGAAAGAAGCCCTGCGCGTGAACCTCGGGCGCAAGCTCGACGCCTGGCAGTCCGCTGAACATCGCGCCACGGCGCTGCGCGACAAGCGCCGCAGCAAGGCCGGGGAAAAGGTGTCCGCACCGTTCGCGCAGTCCGACCTCGACACCATCATTTCCTTTTCGCTGTTCAACTGCGGTGCGCGCCTGGCGCAAGGCGTGCGCGAGCTGCGCACGCTGGGTTTTCATTCCAACCTGAGCCTCGACATGCTGGGTTATCTCGGCACCCAGGCGCAGGCCAGCACCCGCGACAAATCCTACGTGCCCACGCGCCTGCGCGAGGCCGTGCGCCACGAGCTGGCCATGCTCAAGCCGCACCGCATCGGCCCGCGCGCGGCGGACGGGGAAAGCGCCTGGCTGACTCGCGACTGGTCCGCCGTGCCGAGCATGTTTGCGATCACGATGGACGATCTGACGCCGCCGACATACATGTGGACGCGCGACTCGTCCGGCAAAGTGATTCTCACGCGCGGGCAATGCCTCGCCGCCGTGGACTGCCGCTCCTGGCGCATCCTTGGGTTTTCGCTTCAGCCAGATCGTAATTACAACAGCCATGTGATCCGCACCTTGATCACGCGCGTCTGTTCAGACCGTGGCCTGCCCAACATCTTTTATCTGGAGCGCGGAATCTGGGAATCTTCCAAGCTCATCAAGGGTAACGCCGTGGGCCGCGAGATGCGCGAGACGGGCGAGCCGTTCTCCTGGCCGGAATGCGAACACGGGCTGACCGAGTTTGGCGTGAAGTTTATCCACGCCATTCGCCCGCGCTCCAAGATCGTGGAACGCGTCTTCGGCGCGCTGCAATCCCTGATGGAAGGCGAGCCTGGCTACTGCGGACGGGAAGAGCGCAAGGACCGGCCCGAGGATTTAGCGAAGAAGATGTACGCCGTGGAGCATGGCGAAGACCCCTCCAAACATTTCTACAGTTTCGAGCAATGGGAAGAACGCCTCGGCGAGCTGTGCGAAAAGTATAACGCCGAGCGCCAGTGCGGCGACGTGCTCGATGGACTCTCCCCAAATCAAGCCTTTGAACAGTGCATGGACAACGCCAACCCACCCACCCGCTTCGGCGCGGACTGCCGCTACCTGCTCGCGCATCAAAAGGTGACAAAGCTCGTCGGCAACAACGGCGTGACGCTCTCCTTCGGCAAGGAACGCTTTACCTATCGCGACGCACAAACCGGCGCGCTCCGTGGGCAAACGGTTTTGTGCTGGTTCGATCCGGATGCTCCCGAGCACCTGGTGATCACCGACATGAACCGCAAGAACCCGATCTCGGTGGAACGCGCGGTCGCCGTGCTGCCGTTCGATGATGAGTCGGAACACTTCCGCCATGAGATCGGCAAGGCGCAGGCGCACAGCGGCCACGCTCGCGCGCGCTACCGCGTGCTGCGCACCGGCTTCAAAGAATCTTTCCGCCGCGTGATCCCTGACCGCGCCGCCGCCGAACTCGGCGCAACGATTGAACTCAAGCGCGCCGAGCGCAGCACCGAGCAGCGCGCGCAAGAATCCCTGCACCGCAAGGCCGCCCGGCTCTGCGAAGAGCTGGGGATGCCCACGGCGCTGGCGCGCCACGCCAATGCCGAGCAAGTGCAGGGCTGGGCCGACATGCTGGACGTGCAACGCGAGGCCACCAAGGAAACACCATGAGCACCCGACACGCTGACGACAATTCACCACTGAACCAAGAGCGATACATGAGCAGCCCGGAATATGCCGAGTTGCGCGGGGTGATGGGCAACGCGGCCACCGCTAAGGCGTCCATCCTTAATTCACCCCGCAAGCGGAGCCTGCTGTTCTTTTTGCAGGCCCTATCGTTAGAGCCGGGTGGAATGCGCGCGGTCGCTGAGAAGATTTTTGAAATGTTCCCCGAGCGCATTGGCACCGCCGCCATGTTCGCGGCCAAAGTCCGCCCCGGAGCCAAACTCTCCGATGGGCAGGTCGAGATGCTTTTGCAGGACTCGTTCAGCCATGCGGAATTTATGCGGAGCGCGGATTTATTGACCTCGCACGACTGTTGGGGAGAGAGCGAACACGAGCGGCTTCGGCGGGAGGACAAGGAAAAAAAGGAGGTTGAGGCGTACAAGGCCCGACTGGTGCGGGAAGCCTCGCACGATGCAGATCACTATTTGGCCCAGTGCCGCCGAACAGACCCCATGATCGCTTTCCTGATCGATCTCTGCGTCAACCCCCGGTTGTTGCTCCCGGAGCCTGACGGTTCAAAGCAAACAGATCGGGATCAAGAGATTGCGGCCTTCGTCGCACAGCACGAAGAGTTGGACCGCTACCATTTCAAGACGGCCGA
>JAYVNY010000180.1:0-16200 GCA_043758205.1 Akkermansia sp. | reverse complement strand
GTGGTGTGGCCGGACAAAATTCCGACGGTGCCAGCGGTCACGCCGACATTCCAAAAAATGGAGGCGATGGCGATGGGCAGCGCGCCGACGAGCGTGTTGCGGCCGAGGCGGCAGAGAATCCAGAGTGCGACCGCAAGTCCGGCCTGTGAGGCGAAGCCATAGACGAAGGCGTCATTCGCCGCCGGGCGCGTGTGGCCGTAACTGAGCCACGCCCAATCCGCCAGGATGGTGGGCGAGTGCAGCTTCACCGAGGTGATGAGGGCGAGCACCGAACTGAGGACCAGCCAGACCAGCGCGCTGATGATGGGAAGCAGCAGGACGCGGGCGGACGAATCAATGCACGCGGCCGTGGGAGTCGCGGGCGTCGTCGAAACGGATGAGGGTGTCGAACCGTTCATGGACGCTTACTCGTAATCGTTCTTGGGCTTGGGCGGCGCGACGCTGGCCTTTTCGAGGCGCGCGGCCAGGTCAGCCTTGAAGGTGGCGGAATTTTGGTAGCCTTGAAGCGTGAGCTTCACGGCGTCTTCCAGCGGCAGGCGGACGATGCCGCGGGGCGCGTCAACGAATCCCCAGACCTTCGACTTCTCGACGCCTTCCGCGCGAATCTTCGTGCCCTCCACCGCGCGCTCCGTGGCACGGGCCACGCCCACCGGCGCGGGCGTGGTAATATTGATCATCTGCTTCACGAGAAAGGCCATGAGCAGGAAGGTGGCGACGCACACGAAGATGGTGAGGCAGGTTTTGCCGCACTTCGCACCGCAGTTGGAACTGTTGTTGTTCACGTTTTCCATACGCATCTCAATGGCTGGCCGGAGCTTCTTCCGAAGCCGGCAGTTCGTGGGACGTGAGAGATTCCTTCAAACGCGGATCGCGCAGCGGATACGCCGCCGTCGTGCCGAGCGAGCGGATGAACAGCGTGGCCAGAATGCCGCCGATGACCAGAAACGCGCCAATGTCCATCCAGTGCAGGAAGTAATTGTCGGGACGCACCGTGGGCAGAATGTTGTAGCACATGTCCGTGTAGTGCATGAGCCACGCCCAGATCGCGACGGGCAGCATGATGACGAGCTTCAGCTTGAAATCAATCCGCAGCAGCGTCAGGAACGGGACGAAGAAGTGGCCGAAGATCACGACCATGCCGACCCACCACCAGGTGCCCGTCTCGCGCATCTTGTACCAGAAAATCTCCTCCGGCATGTTCGCGTTCCATTGAATGAAATACTGCGAGAAGGTCACGTAAGCGTAGAAAACCGTGAACGCGAAGACGAGCGATCCGATGTAGTAGAAATGGGTCGGGAACAGCACGTCCTTCAACGCGCCGGTGCGCCGGAGGATCATGCCGATGACATAGACCGTAGCGATGGTCGTCCACACGCTGCCCGCGAAATACCACACGCCATACATCGTGGAGAACCATTGGTGCTGGAGCGATTTCATCCAGTCAATGGCCGCGAAGGTCAGCGAGATGGCGAACAGGAAGATGCCAATGTAGGACGTGCGCCGCATCTTGAACGTCCAGTGCGCCGCACCGTCCTTGTCCTGGGCCACGGAGTATTTGCGGAGCAGAAACGAGATCGTGATCCAGATGATGAAGTAGAGCGGGATGCGCGTGTACCAACTGAACCAGGTGTCTGTGTTGAGCATCGCGTGCTTGGCGTGCAGAGCGTGGTCAGGAATCATCGTCATCCACGGATACATTTTCTTCGCCAGCACCACGATGGGGATGAACAGGACGGCCAACGGCAGCGCGAGACATGCGAGGTGCTCGCAATAGCGGCGGATCGGCACCGACCAACTCGCGTCGAACAGATGATGGGCGAGGGTCAAGAACAGCCCACCCAGGCAGAGGCTCAGGAAAAACATGAAGCCGGTGAGCCAGGAGAAGCCGAAGTTTTTCAACAGCGTCTCGCTGCCATGACGGCCTTCGACGACCAGGCCGAGGATCAAAAACGCGACGCCGGCAATGACGGCAAACGTCGGCACTTTTTTCCAGCGCGAGAGATCGAGCGATTCGGACGGGGAAGATGTGTGGTTTGCAGCCATGTTATTTCAACCCGCCTTTCAACTGGGCAGGAACTTCATCCAGCAAACCAAGATGCCCGCGCTGGAGCGCGCGCACGTAGGCGATGATGGCCCAGCGGTCCTCGACGGAAATCTGCGAGCCGTAGGGATACATCGTGGCCTTGCCGTGGGTGATGGTGTTGAAGATTTCGCCGTCGCCCTGCGGCACCACGAGCTTGTCGTGCAGGCTCTTGATGCTGGCGTAACCGAGCTTCTGGACAATGCCTTTGCCATCGCCGAGCGGACCGTGGCACGGAACGCAGTAGATGGTGTAGCGCTGCTGGCCGCGCGCCATGAACTGCTCGGTAACAGGCACGGGGATGTTGGCGATGAAGTTGGTCGTGCCCGGTTGACGCCCGGTGTTGACGGCGTTGTTCTCGTAGTGGTCGCCTCGCGCCACGGTGTTGGCGACGGGTTCCTGCGAAGATCGTCCGTTGGCGAAGGTCAGGTTCGGCGTCTGCGGACGCAGCTTGGCCTGACGGTCCATGTCCGGGAAAATCTCCAGCGGCGGCTGCTTGAAATGATCGCCGCGTTTGCCGAAGACGCCCATCACGGTCACGACAGCCAGGGCGAGAAGTAGAAGGAAGTAGCGCATCAGTCCTCCACAATCTCGATGTGCGTGCCGCCCGTGGATTCGAGCAGCGTGCGGGTTTCAGCCTCGGAATACTTCGGGTCGGTGGTCTCGACGACGAGGAAATACTTGTCGTGCGTGACCAGACGGAAGCGTTCGCTCTTAAAGAGCGGATTGTAGAGTTTCGGGAGCCGGTTCAAAAACATCATGCCCAGAATCGAACCGAACGCGGTGAACAGAATCGTCAGTTCGTAGGACGGCGGAAAGGCGTAGAACGGGCTGAACATCGGCTTGCCGCCGACGAGAATCGGATAGTCGTGCGCGTTCATCCACCAGATCATCATCATGCCGGTGGTGTAGCCGATCACGCCGCCGGTGAAACCGAACCAGCCGACCTTCGAGTTCTTCAGTCCCATCGCCTGGTTCATCCCGTGGATGGGGAACGGGCTGAACACGTCCCAGCGCCGGAAACCGGCGTCCCGAACTTTTTCCGCCGCGTGCATCAGGTCTGCGGGCGTCGCGTATTCCGCGAGCATGCCAAATTTCAGGCTCATCAGTGGTGCCCTCCTTTCGCGCCGCCGAGGGGGTGATGCGGGTCAGCGTAAGGCGTGATGGCCTTCACTTCTCCAATCGCAATTACCGGGGCGAAGCGCAGGAACAACAGGAACAAGGTGAAAAACAATCCGAACGTGCCGAGGTAGGTCATGATGTCCACGATGGTCGGCTTGTAGTAACCCCAACTCGACGGCAGGAAGTCACGATGCAGCGAGGTGACCACGATGACGAACCGTTCGAACCACATGCCGATGTTCACAAAGATGGAGAGGATGAACACGACCCACACGTTCTGGCGGAACCACTTGAACCAGAAGAACTGCGGCGTGATGACGTTGCAGCCGAACATCAGGAAGTAGCTCCAGCCGAAAGGACCGAACGCGCGGTTCATGAAGGTGAAGCGCTCGTAGGGATTGCCGCCATACCAGGCGATGAAGAACTCCATGCAGTAGGCGTAGCCGACGATGCTGCCCGTCGCGAGCGTCACTTTGCACATCAGATCGATGTGTCGCATCGTGATGAGGTCTTCGAGCTTCAGCAATTTGCGGAGCGGCAATAGCAGTGTAAGCACCATGCCGAAGCCGGAGAAAATCGCGCCGGCCACAAAGTAGGGCGGGAAGATGGTCGTGTGCCAGCCGGGCAACTGCGACACCGCGAAGTCCAACGACACGATTGAATGCACGGACAAGACCAGGGGCGTCGAGACACCGGCCAGAATCAAATAGCACTTCTCGTAATTGCTCCAATGGCGGTTCGAGCCGGACCAACCGAGCGAGAGCAGACCATAGGCGAACTTCTTGATCTTCGTCTTCGCGCGGTCGCGAATGATCGCGAAGTCGGGCACGAGTCCGACATACCAGAACAGCGCGGACACCGTGAAGTAGGTCGAGACGGCGAACACGTCCCACATCAGCGGCGAGCGGAACTGCGGCCAGAGATTGTAGGGGTTCGGAATCGGGAACAGCCACCAGTCGTACCACACGCGACCGACGTGGACGGCGGGGAAGATGCCCGCGCACATGACGGCGAAAATGGTCATGGCCTCGGCGGCGCGATTCACGCCCGTGCGCCACTTCTGTCTCAGGAGAAAAAGAATCGCCGAGATCAACGTGCCGGCGTGGCCGATGCCGATCCACCAGACGAAGTTAATGATGTCCCAGCCCCACATTTCGGGATGGTGATTGCCCCACACGCCGACGCCGGTCGTGATTTGGTAGCCGAGCATCGTGCCAAGAATGCCCATGAAGATGAAGCTCGGCACGAAGGCCAGCCACCACCAGAGCGGAACCTTGTCTTCGGTGAGGCGGCAGACAGCATCGGAAATCCAGCCGATGGTGCGGTGGTTAGCCACCAGCGGCTCGCGTTCGAGTTCGCGCGGCGGATCGTGGAGCACGACTTTGTTGGCGGTCGAAGCCATTAGTGCGCTCCTTTCTTCTCCGCAGCGTGTTCGGCACCGGCACCATGTCCGCCACCGGACGCTTCATGGCTGCCCGATTTGTCAAAATACGCTTGGGACGTGAGCGGCATAGGATGGTAGTCCGGCATCTTCTCGTTCTGGTTGCGAACGCGGGCCAGGTAAGTCAGACGCGGCTTGGTGTTCAGGAACTCCAGCGTCGTGTAGTTGCGCGGGTCGGCCTTCGCCAATGACACCGCGCTCTTCGGATCGCTGATGTCGCCGAAGGTGATGGACTCCGCCGGGCACGCCTGCTGGCAGGCGGTCTTGATGGTGCCGTCGCGAACAATGACGTCCGCCGACTGGCCGGCCTTGACCTTCTGCGCGATCTTCGCGCCTTCAATGCGCTGCACGCAGAACGTGCATTTCTCCATGACGCCGCGCATTCGGACGGTCACGTCGGGATTGCGCGCCAGCTTCATCAGCTCAAACTCGTCCTCCGGTTTGGTGGGCTTGAAACCGGTGATGTTCGGCTTGTAGAGATTGGTGAGGGGCCGCTTGTTGTAATCGAAGTAATTAAACCGGCGCACCTTCCACGGGCAGTTGTTCGAGCAATAGCGCGTGCCCACGCAGCGGTTGTAAACCATCAGGTTCAACCCTTCCTCGTCGTGGACGGTCGCGTTGACCGGGCAGACGCTTTCGCACGGCGCGGCTTCGCAGTGCTGGCACATCATCGGCTGGGTGACGACCTGCGGATCGTCAATCCATGTCTGCTGGTATTGATCCCAGTCCGGCTGCAAATTCTCCTTTTTCTCGGCGCGGAATTTCTCAGCCTCGGGAAGACCGGTGTAATAACGATCAATGCGCAACCACAGCATCTCACGGCCGCGACGCACCTGATCCTTGCCCACGACCGGCACGTTGTTCTCGCTCTGACACGCGATGACGCAAGCGTTGCAGCCGACGCAAGTGTTCAGGTCAATGGCCATGCCCCACTGGTGGAGACCCTTGGCTTTGATTTGATCGAAAGGATTCGGATAGAGCGTCTGATTGCCTCCGGGGGGCGGCGGGAAATCCATCGCCTCGACGGCCTTGGCATCACCCACCTGTTTCGGCGTGATCTCGCGGATGATTGGACGGCCTTCCAACGACCAGTGATCCTGCGTGCAGGCGAAGCTGTACTTCTCCGCCGACACGGTGACTTTGGCACCGACGGCAATGCTCGGGTTCACCGAGGTCCGCAACGGGTAGAAGTCGAAGCCGACTTTCTGATTGTTGAAATTTGCGATGCGTCCGCCCTTCGCACGGCCAAAGCCGAGCGGCAGGCCGAGCGTGTGGTCCGCCATGCCGGGCTGCACCCAAATCGGCGCGCGCACCGTCTTGCCCGCGAGCGCGATCTCGATGAAGAATGTGTTCTTGACGCCGAGTTCTTCCGCCGTCTTGCGGCTGACGAGCACGGCGTTGTCCCACGTCATCTTGGTGATGGGATCGGGAACCTCGACGAGCCAGCCGTTGTTGGCCCAGCGGCCATCGTCCACGCTGTAGTCGCGGGCGAAAATGACTTCGAGGTTTTCCTTCGACGGCGTGGAGAGCGTGACGTTCGCCAGCGCCGGAGCGAGAACCGCGGAGTTGAAAGTAACGGCGACAGCCTTGGTCGCGGTGTTGACGACGAAGCCGTCATGCAATGCCTTCTTCCACGCTTCTTCGCCGAGACCGGAAGTCTCGCGCGTGATTTTGTAAGCGTCGGTTTCCGTCAGGCCGCCGATGCGGGCGAGGACTTCGAGTTCGGTCAAACCACCGAAGAGCGGCTGGATGAGCGGCTGGACGATGACCGTCGTGCCGTCCGCCGTCTTCACGTCACCCCAGGATTCGAGGTAGTGCGCGGCTGGGAGATTGAGGTCGGCGATGGCGGAAGTTTCGTCCTCGTAGTAGCCGAGGCGAACAACGGTCTTGGCCTTGCGCTGCGTGGCGGCCCAGTTGAGATCCGCCGGAGCGTTATAGACCGGGTTGCCGCCGAGAATGACGAGCGTGTCCACTTCGCTCTTGTTGAGGGACTCGGCGAGCGAGGCGATCCCCTGCTCTTTCAAGTCTGGCGTCTCGCGGAACTCCACCGTCTTGCCGAGCGCACCCAGCGCGCCATTGATGGCGTGCGCGAGCAGATGCACCGCGAGCGGTTGGCGATAACCAGCGACCACGAGCGCAGCCCCGCCACTGGCCTTCAAATCATTCGCACATTCCTCGACCCACTTCGGGTTGACGCTGGCGGGCAGCGGAAACTTGCTCGCATCAAAACCAGTGACGAGCTTCGCAGCAATCGCGGCAGCCACGGCAACAACCTGACTCGACGCCAAGCGCAGCCGATGATCGGCGCTCATGCCCGTCTGCGACATCACGGCTTCCGCGATGTAGAGGCGGTTCATCCCGTCTTTCGAAGCGCGACGGCTCTTGGCGAAATCACGGGCGTTCAGATGCGACTCGCCATCGCCACCGAGGAAATCACAGTCGAGCGAGAGAATCGCCTTCGCCTGATCGTATTTGAAATACGGCGTGACAGAGCGGCCCGTGGCCGCCGTTGCCGCCTGACGATGAATGTCGAAATCCACCGGCTCGTAAGCGTAGAACTTCGCGGCGGAAAACTTCTGCTGAATCGCCTGCTGCAAACGATGACGAGATGGCGACGTGCCGCGCTCCAAAAGGAACGCCAGGCCAGCGCCTTGGTTCGCGGAAAACTTCGTCGCGATGTCGCCGAGCTTCGTCAACGCCGCTTCGCGCGGACCATTGAGTTGCGCGCGATCCGGATCGTAGAGACTGAGGATGGACGCCTGCGCGAAGACATCGGTGCCACCATTGCTGTCAGGATGTTCAGGGTTGCCTTCGACTTTCGTCGGACGGCCATCATGCGATTTCACCAGCAACGGAATCGCGCCGCTGCGCGTCGGGAAGGCCGTCGCGTAAAACTTGGAAACACCGTGAATGTAATCATCCGGCAGCTTGGCAAACGGATAGATGTTCTGCTCTGGCTTGCGGCAACCGCTGCCAAGAATGCCCGCGCCCGCCAAGGCCATCGAAGCGGACATCAGCTTCATGAAATCGCGGCGGTTGAAGCCGCCTTCGTTCTCGCTCGCGCCGGCGGGGAACTCGCGTTCCATCCACGCGTTCGCCTCGGGCGAGTTCTCCAGCGCCTCGATGCTGCGGAAGTATTTCACCGTTTCCGGCTCAGAACATTGCGGAGGAATGGTTTTCATCGGTGACAGGCGGAGCAGTTTTCCTGGGACTGGATTCTCCAGTCATGCACGGCCTTTTCGCCAAACAGTTTTTGTTTCAATGCCGCTTGTTGAGGATCGTTATCCCACTTGAATCCGAGGTCGGTCACTTTGTCAGCCGGACGAATCGCCATCGCGGGATTGCGGTGACAGTCGAGACAGAAGGCCATGTGCAAGGGCTTGGCCTGCGCGACTTCTTCCATCTGATCAATGCGGCCGTGGCACTCGACGCAACTCACGCCGCGCGTGACGTGGACGGAATGGTTGAAATAAGCGTAGTCCGGCGTGCGATGAATCTGCACCCACGGCACCGGCTTGCCGGTGGCGGCGCTTTCACGGATGAGTGCGAGACGAGGATCATCCTTGAGGATGGTGTTATGGCAGTTCATGCAGACGTTGGCCGCCGGCACGTTCGCATACCAGGACTTGTCCACCGCGCTGTGGCAGTAGCGGCAGTCCATGCCGAGCTGCCCGGCGTGAATCGCGTGGGAAAAACCGACGGGCTGGGTGGGCTGGTAGCCAACACGAGAATACTTCGGCGTGAGATAATACCACGCGCCCGCCGCGACGAGCGCGCCCGTCAAGGCCGCTCCCAACGCCACCTTCAAAGGTAGCGTGTTCGTCCATTTCGGAAAAACGTCTGACATGGGTTCAATGCCCGGGATTTACCGCGCGCTTCATCGGACGGACGACGAAACGAACGACCAAACCACCGAGGGCAAAAGTTTTCTCCACCAATTCTCTGAAACCGAAAGGCCGCTGAAAAAATTAGCGGCCCTGCTCACGTCGGCGGAATGTTGGCGAAGTGATTTTTGCCGCGCAAGAACTTTGTGAAAAATTTCACGATTTGCGACATTCAAACTTCACACGCCCCGTTTGCACAACGGTTCAGGTCGAGGTCACTCCGGAAAAAGCACTTCCACCCTTTCGGATTGCGACACCGCCCGCCCCTTCTCCAACACCTGTTCAAACTTCCCGCCGCTCCACCGCCGCAGCCGGTAGAGCGTGGCGAAGGTAAAGTCCGGCGCGGCCCCGCCCTGCCCGCCCGCCACTTCGCCGCCGCGCCGCACGTTGTCCATCAGCCACGCGGGCAGCGAGAGGTGATACGGATTGCGCCGCACCTCGCCGACGTGAAACGTAAGAGCCGTGATCAAGTCGCCGACATCCTGCGCGCTGGACTCGACCATCAGGTTCGGCGTTTTCATCGCGCCCCAGAATTCTGTCTCGGCGCAGTGGCAGGAAAATTTATCGCCGAGCGACTTCAACGCATCGGCGACGAGATGATGCGTACCGATGTGCGAACTGTTCCAGTCGTCATCGTGCGGAAACAAAATCACGCGCGGCTGATGCTGCGCAAGCAGGCCGGCGATGATTTGCACGGACTTTGCCCAGTGCGCTGGTTCCTGGTCACGGCACTTCACGTTCACCTTTTCCAAACCGTTCGGCGCGGTCTGGATGAGCCCGAAGCCGATGCACGCGCAGCATTTTTGCAATTCCTCCCAGCGCTCCGCCTGCCGCGCGGGATTGCTGCCCTGCGTGACCGCGACGTTGAGCACGTTCCACTTCGCCTCGCGCAACAAGCGCAGCGCGAGACCGCCGATGATCACTTCATCATCCGGGTGCGGGGAAAAAATCAAAACGCGCGGCGCGTCCGGTGCGACGACCGGGCGAGGGCAGTCGGGAAATCCACCGAGCGGCCAGCCTTGGCCTTCCCGCTTCAGCCGCGCGCATTCGGAAACGAAGTGGTGATACGGATTCATGCGCGAGACGCTGACGATTCAAACCGCAGGCGGCAATGAAGAATAAAAAAAGCGCCGGGCCAGGCCCGGCGCTTCATAAAGAAAAATTTCCGTTAGTTCTTCGCCGGAGCCGCCGGCACAGCGACGGGTGGCGTCACGATGGACGGCGTGGAGGATGCCGTCTGCGGGCCTTTCGGGAAATTCTGGAAACAATACGTGGTGAGCGAATCCACCTGCTCGGAGGTAAGCGGGCCGCCGTGGGACTGCGCGAAGGCTGGCATCATCGTGCCGGGTTTGCCTTCCATGATCCACTTTTGCCAGAAGGCGAGATCACGCGAACTGCGCGGCACTTTCAAATCTGTGACCATCGCGGCGCGATGTTCCGCGTCATGGCAGATGCCACAGGAAGCGGCGTACAATTCCGCGCCGAACTTGCCTTTGCCTTTCTCGACATGGCAGCTCGCGCAGTCACCCTTGAACACCGCCTGACGGTCGGCGAGCGCGGTCTGGATGTTCTTCGAGCGGTCGCCCATCGCGCCGACCGCGCCGACCACCGGCGTCTGCGCCGCCGCCGGAGGGGCGGGCATGTTGACTTTCACAAGCAGGTTCTTCAGGCCGACGGAAGTATCCGCGGTAATGGACTTGGTGACCTGCCCCTGCTTGCCGGCGAGATTCATCGTGGCATTGACCGGGATATTCGAGCCGGGCATGAGCGTGTAGGGCGTGGTGGGCAACTGCGCCACGGTGCAACCGCACGACGTGCGGAGACCGTTGAACACCACGGGCGTGGCCGACACGTTGGTCACAAAAAACTGGAACGGCGCGCTGTCTTCGCCGGTCTTGGCGTTGTATTCGATGGACTCCGTGCTCCACTTCAGCGCGTTCGGATCCGGCACCGGGGCGGCGGCGGCGGGCGCAGCGATCGGCGTGACTTGGGCCAACAACGGGAGGGCGCTCACGCACCATGCGGCGAACAAATTCAAAGCAAGTCGGCTCATAAGTGCGGCGACAATATCAGCGCAGGGCGGGAAATAAAGGGGGTTTTTTCCCACGCAATCATCCGGGTTGCCCGTCCGCGTGCAACGGTTCATTTCCATTTCCGCACCCGAACGTTGCGGAATTTCACCCAGCCCGCATGGCCTTCCACGCCGTAGGTTTGAAAGGCAATGACGCCTGGCTCGAGAAATTTCGGCGGCGGCGCCGGGTCCGTAAAATTCACGATCTCCACGCCGTTCAGCCGCACGATGATGTGCGGGCCGCGCGCGTGAATGAAGAGTTTGTTCCACGCCAGCTTCTTGCGAATCGTGTCGTGCTCATCGCCCTTCGAGAGCCAGCGGTCGGTGTACAAGCCCACGTATTCCTCCGCCGCACCGCGCCCGATGTTGATCTGGTAGCCGCTGCGCCCGCCACGCCCCGGCTCGTTCCGCAGATAGACGCCGCTGTTATACTTGCCGTGCTCATCAATCATGAACTCCAGCTCCAGGTCGAAGTCTTGAAACAGCTCCTTCGTGGTGAGCAGGCCGCTGCGCTTCGGGTCGCCGTCCTGGCCGCCATGAATCACGCCGTTCGTCACGCTCCAGCGCGCGGTGCCGAGTTGCGTCCAGTTTGTGAGGTCGCGCTCGTGGACGAGCGGACGCCAGGGGCCGGCGGAATCAGTGCTGGCGCAACCTTGGAATAAAAGTGGCGCGGCCAGCAGCAGGGCCAGCCAAACGGGTTTGATAAGTGACATGTCGCGAACTCTAAACGGCACCGCCGCGAGACGACAACCGGCTTTCTCGAATGCGGCCTCCTGAGAATTCCGCGTTATGCGTCGCAAACAGGCGGGTGCGAAAAGTTTTCCAATGGCCTTCCCGTCCCGCGCGTCTCATGCTGCGAATATGTTCACACGAAATCTTGGCCTTGCACTCTTGTCCCTGGCCGTCACGTCCGCTGGCGCGGCCGATGACGCCGGATGGAAGCCGCTCTTCAACGGCCAGACCACCGAAGGCTGGGCGCAGAAAGGCGGCGGGGCCAAATATCGCGTCGAGGACGGCGTCCTCATCGGCACCTCGCAGCCGAACACGCCGAACTCCTTTCTCTGCACCACGCGCGAGTTCACAAACTTCATTCTCGAAATCGAATTCAACGTCGCCGACGGCTTGAACTCCGGCGTGCAGATTCGCAGTCACGCCTACCCGACCAACACGCAGGTCGAATGGCAGGGCAAGACCGTGAAAGTCCCGGCCAACCGCGTGCATGGCTACCAAGTCGAAATAGACACCACCGCGCGCGCGTGGACCGGCGGCATCTACGAGGAAGGCCGGCGCGGCTGGCTGCACAACCTGACCAACAACCCGCCCGCGCGGGCGGCCTTCAAACACAACGCCTGGAATAAATTTCACATCGAAGCCGTGGGCGACTCGATCAAGACCACCCTCAATGGCGTGCCGGCGGCCGACCTGCGCGACGCACTGACCCCGGCGGGTTTCCTCGGCCTGCAAGTCCACGGCGTGGGCAAGCGCACGAATGATTTGGAAGTGCGGTTCAAAAACGTCCGCATCAAGGAATTGCCCTGAGCGGAAAACCATTCGCGAAGAAATCAAACCTGCGGCGCGCAAAAGCTCGCCGCAGTTTTTTTACGCCAGGATGTCGCGAATCACTTCTCCGTGAACATCCGTCAGGCGGCGGTCGATGCCGTTGTGCCGGAAGGTCAGCTTCTCGTGATTGATGCCGATTTGATGCAGCACCGTGGCGTGAAGGTCGTAGCAGGTCGTCACGTCCTTCTCCGCTTTGTATGACCACTCATCGCTCTCGCCGTAGCTCACGCCGCCTTTGAATCCACCACCCGCGACCCAGCTTGTGAAGGTGAATGGATTGTGATCGCGCCCTTTGCCTCCCTGGCTGCACGGCATCCGGCCAAACTCGGTTGTCCAAATCACGATCGTGTCATCGAGCAGGCCGCGCGCTTTCAAATCTTTCAGCAGGGCTGCGGCGGGTTGATCCATGCCGCGCGCCATGTCGAGATGATCCTTCTCCAGGTTCTCGTGGCTGTCCCAGTTGCGGCGCGGGAAGCCGTTGTCCGCGCCGCTCCACACCTGCACGAAGCGCACGCCGCGCTCCAGCATCCGGCGCGCGATCAAGCAGCGCGTGCCCATGTCGCGCGTGTGCTCGGCATCAAGGCCGTAGAGCTTCTTCATCGCGGCGGTTTCGCCGGACACGTCCAGGACTTCGGGCGCGCTGAGTTGCAGCTTCGCGGCCAGTTCGTAGCTGGCGATGCGCGCGTCGAGCCGCGAGTCCCCTGCCCTCTCGACGCGATGCTCGGTGTTCAATTCTTTCAACAACGCCAGCGTGTCGCGTTCGTTCTCCTGGGTGATGAATTTCGCCGACTCCGGCGCGAACAAATCGTGAATCGGATTGCGGCTGCCCGCGCGAATCATCGTGCCTTGATGCGTCGCGGGAAGAAAACCGGCGGTCCAATTGCCCGGCCCGTTCGGCGCGAAACCGCGCGCGTCCGGCAGCACCACGAAAGTCGGCAAATTGTCCGTGAGCGAACCCAGCCCGTACGAAACCCACGCGCCCATGCTCGGAAAACCTGGCAGCACAAAGCCGCTGTTCTGCATGAACGTCGCCGGCCCGTGGACGTTCGACTTCGAGGTCATGGCGTGCAGGAATGCAATATCGTCCGCGCACGACGCGAGATGCGGCACCAGTTCGCTCACCCACTTGCCGCACTGGCCGCGCTGCTTCCAGTCCCACGGACTCTTCATCACCGCGCCGGGGTCGCTCTGGAACAGTTCCACCTTGCCGCCCGGATCAAACTTCTGCCCGTGCCGCGCAAGCAACTGCGGCTTGTAATCAAACGTGTCGCACTGGCTGGCCGCGCCGGACATGAACAGTTGCACCACACGCTTCGCCTTCGCACGATGATGCAAGCCGCCATTAAACTCCCTCGTAGCCGCGCCTGTGAAGGCGCGGTTCGAATCTCCATCCGCCGCCAGCAAGCCTTGCGCACCGAATAGATGCGCCATCGCGATGCCGCCCAACCCGCCACCAAAGCGCCAAAGGAATTCGCGCCGGTGGAACCCGCGCGCGCCGCCGAGGACGGCCTCCTGCGAAGAACAGATGTGCCGGGATGCGTTCACTTCCACCCACCCTGCTGTCGTTCTTCCAACAACGCCTTGAGTTCCGCGATTGGCTCCAAATCTTTGGGCCGCCCGGCGGCTTGTTTGAGCTGAATCAATTTCTCTAAACGCACCACGCGGCAACTGAAGCCGAAAGCCATCGCCACCTCGCTGTGCGGAAATAATTCTTGATAGGTGCCGCCGCCTGGCACATCCCCCAGCAAGTCAATGTCCCCAATCGCGGTCTCCAGTGTGAAATTCAGGCCATTGCGCAGAGTTCGTTCGTCCCACACGAAAGGCAGCCCCTTCGGAGCGCCGCGAAGATAAGGAGCATGAGGTGCCAGCGCCCGCACCAACCGGGCGAGATTGGCCCGGTCGCGTTGATACACCACGTCCACGTCGTAGGTCGTGCGCGCCACGCCGTGCAACATCGCCGCCACTCCACCGATGACGATGAACGAAACTTCGCCCGTGACCAGCGCGCGGAAGGCACCGGGGAAATCTGTTTTGACCGGCAGCATCAGCGCCAAACCTTTCGCTCAGGAGCCGCCGCGCCACGGATCTCGTAAATGCCCTGCATGAACGCCCAGAACTTCTCCGAGCGTTCCTGAAAAGTGAGCTTCAGATTCTCGCGGAGCAGCGTCCGGTCCACGTCCATTTTGAATGCGTCAATCAGCGGATCGGAAACAAGCGGATCGAAGGCCATCGCCTCATTCAAATCCAGGCTTTCCGCCGTGGCTTCCGGGTATTTCGTCGGCTTGCTCATAACTCAATCCACAAACATGAACTCGTTGCTGTTGAAGAGTACACGGCAGGCGGCGGGCAGGCCATGTTTCTGTGCGTGCGCGGACAGCTTGGCGCGCTCAAAGCTGGTCGGCATCCGGTTCAAGGCCAGTTCGTAGGCGCGGGTGATTTGCTCGGAAAGGCTTTTGCGCTCGCGTTGCAGGCGCGCAGCAAAATGTTCGCACTGCCGCAGCACGAACGCATCGTTCAACGTGGCCAGCGCCTGGAGCGCCGTCATCGTGGTATTGCGCACCGGGGTGAGCGTGTTGGCCTCCGGACAATCGAGCGCGTCCATGAACGGGTCCGGCACGCTGCGCACAATGAAGCGGTAAATGCCGCGCCGATTCGCGCCGGGCGCGTCCGCGTCGAACTTCGCGTAGTCGTAGATGGGCGAATGATCGTCCTTGAACGCGAATTGCTGCACGGACGGCCCGCCCATTTTCAAATCAAGCTGGCCGCTGATGGCGAGCACCGCGTCATGGAATTGTTCGGCGTCGAGGCGCGCACGATTCATGCGCCAGAGGAAGCGGTTGGCGGAGTCAGACTTTGTGTAATCAGTAATAAGTGAATCAGTGTTCAGTCCCGAAGCGCGCCCACTGATTACGGAAGATTGATTGCTGTTCACTGAACTCTGCCGATACGCCGCGCTCGTCACGATCAGCCGGTGCAGTTTCTTGAACGACTCGCCATTCTCCATGAACCAGAAGGCCAGCCAGTCGAGCAGCTCGGGATGGCTCGGCAGCGCGCCCATGTGGCCGAAGTCATTCGGCGTCTCCACGAGGCCGCGCCCGAAGTGGTAATGCCACACGCGGTTCACGATGGAACGGCGCGTGAGCAGGTTGTTGGGGTTGGTGATCCATTTCGCGAGCGCGGCGCGGCGGGCGCTTTCTGATTTCAAATCGGGAATTTGAAATTCAGCAGAGCCGCCCGGCACGGAAGCCACTGCCGCCGGCTTCATCTCCTCACCGGGCTTCTTCACATCGCCGCGCTTGAGCAGATGGACCAGGCGCGGCTCTCGTGCGGGAATGAACGAGCCATTCGCAGGGAACTCATGCGTCGCGGCATAAACCATCTGCGGCTTCGGCAGGGCGGCGAGTCGCTGCTGCGTTTCTTTGGCCGCCAATTCGTTTGCCCCCATTCGTCTGCGCATTTCCTCCGGCACCACGCGCGCCAACAATCGCTCACGCTTCTCCCGCAGCCCGACCACCGCACCGCTCAGGCCGTTGGTCTCCACGCCGGGATGGTAGCCATCCACGAGGTTTTTCTTCTGCCAGCGGACGGGAGCCTCGATGGAATCCAAAGCTGTGACCGACGCACTGCGCGCGAGATTTTCCCCGGCGGCATTCAGCACGGACAACTCGGCCAGCGCGAAGATGAAATCATTCTGACGTGGCGCGAGCTTGGTGGCGGTGACGCGTACGTAACGCGCTTTCACAGCCGAGCCGTCATCGCTCAGACAGCCGCACACGCCCACGACCTGCGGTGCGATGCCGGGATTGGGAACATCGGCGAAATCATTATCCTGGATCGAGAACACTTTCTCGCTGAACTCGGGATCGTTCGCCGCCTCGATCTTGTAGCGCAGCGGAAAGCCAAAGCCCGCGCCGAGGTTGTTAAAATCATCGTCGCAGCCGGCCAGCACCACGCGGTCGAGTTCGCGCGCCGCGCCCAAATCAACCTGCACCCACTTCTCCACGTCCTGCTTAAGCGAAATCTGGCTGTGATAACCGAACGC
>JAYVNY010000179.1:0-31349 GCA_043758205.1 Akkermansia sp. | reverse complement strand
CGTGCTGGCGGGCGCGACGAATTCCACCTTGAGTCTCCTCGGCCTTTCTCCGACGAACGCCGGAATTTATTCCGTCGAAGTCAGCGGCGTCTGCGGGAGGATCACGAACGCTGCCTCGCTCACTGTGCGTCCGCTCACCACCGCCACGCCGCTGACGAGCATCACGAACTGCGTGGGCCAGACCGCGAGTTTCTTCACCACGCCGTCCGGCTCGGGACCGTGGACGTTCGTGTGGCGTAGGAATGGAGCCGCGTTGATGGGCGAGACGAACGGTTCGCTCGTGCTCGCCAGCGTGAGCACGAACGACGCGGGATTTTACTCCGTGGAAATTTCCGGCCCGTGCAACACCGTGACCAATGCCGCCACGCTCACCGTCCGCGCGCTCACCACCGTCTCGCCGCTCGCCGACGCCACGGTCTGCGAAGGCGCGCAGATTTTCCTCTCCGTGCAGGTGCGGGGCGCGGGACC
Source organism: Akkermansia sp. (assembly GCA_043758205.1). Taxonomy (GTDB): domain Bacteria; phylum Verrucomicrobiota; class Verrucomicrobiia; order Limisphaerales; family SIBH01; genus JANNGC01. The sequence continues at coordinate 30,881 of JAYVNY010000179.1, read as the reverse complement.
GCACTCCTATTCCTGGCGGCGCAACGGGCAGCTCATCATCACCACACCCTCGCTCATCATCGGCAGCGCCACGGTCGCGGACAGCGGTGTGTATGCCGTGGAAGTGATCGGCGCGTGCAACCGCGTGACCAACACTGCGACCATCACCGTGCGCGCGCTCACCACGGTCGCACCGCTGACCAACGCGGTGCGTTGCGCGGGCGGGAGCGTGAGTTTCAGCGCGACCACCAGCGGTACCGGGCCGTTCACCTACGGCTGGCGGAAGAATGGAACGCCGCTGCCCGGCGAGACGAATTCCACGTTGTCACTCAACAGCCTCACCACGAATGACGCCGCGAATTACTCCGTGCAAGTGACCGGCGCGTGCAATGTCGTGACGCGCAGTGCATCTCTCGCGGTGAACGAACCCGTTCTCGCCACGCCGCTCACGAACACGGCGCGTTGCGTGGGCGAGTCGGTGAATTTCACGACCGCCCTCAGCGGCACCGGCCCGTTCTCGATCCTGTGGCGCAAGGACGGACTTACTTTGACTGGTGAAACAAATTCGTCGCTCGCCTTCACCGTCACCTCAACCAATGACGCGGGAAATTACGCCGTGGAAATCACCGGTGCGTGTGGCGCGGTCACCAACCTCGCCACGCTCGTGGTGCATCCGCCGATCACGTTGAGCGCGGTGCCGGATCAAATGTTGTGCGCCGGTGGGAACGTGACGCTGGACTCTGGTTTGCAGGGCGCAGGGGCGTTGGTGATTCGCTGGCGCAGGGACGGCGCGGTCATTTCGTCCGCGACGAACCGCACGCTGCTGCTCACCAATCTCTCGCTCGCCGACTCCGGCGTGTATCAAGTCGAAGTCACTTCACCGTGCGTCGCGCTGACGAATGTGATGCAAGTCACCGTGGCCGCGCCGCCGCTCGCGCTGCTCAACGAGGCGCGCTGCGTGGGCGACACCGTGGTCTTCCGCGCGACCGCCTCGACCAACGCGCCCTTCACCTTCGCGTGGCGGCACGACGGCGTGCTGCTCGCCGGCGCTACGAATTCCACGCTCGCGCTCGGTGCGCTGGCCACGAACGCGGGCGGCGTTTATTCCGTGGAAGTGGACGGCGCGTGCGGGCGCGTGACGAACCGCGCGGCCCTCACGATTCTGCGGCCGCCGTCCCTCGTGCCGCTGGCCAATCAGGCCCAATGCGCGGGCGCGAACGTCACGTTCAACGCGGTCGTCTCCGGCAGCGGGCCGTTCCTCATCGCGTGGCGCAAGGACGGGGTGTTGATTTCTGGCGCGACGAATTCCTCGCTTTCGCTCACCAACGTCACGCCCGCCCACACCGCGCTCTACTCCGTCGAAGCCGTGGGCGTCTGCGCCTCTGCGACGAACGCGGCCTCACTCACCGTCAGCACCGTGCCGGTCATTGCCACGCTCACAAATTACCCTGTGTGCGTCGGTCAGGACGCGCTGCTCGCGCCGGTCATCACGGGCGTGGGCGCGTTCACGAAACTCTGGCGCAAGGATGGCGTGGCACTGGCGGGCGAGACGAACGCCACGTTCTTCCTCGGCGCGGTGAGCAACGCGACGGCGGGGATTTACACGCTGGAAGTTTCCGGCGCGTGCGGACGTGCGACGAACCACACCACGCTCACGCTCCGCACGAACGTGTTGGTGGCGGCGTTGAGCAACCAGACCGTGTGCGCGGGCGGCGCGGCCACCTTCACGGCGAACGTCACCGGCACCGGGCCGTTCACGTTCGTGTGGAAGAAGAACGGCGCGGTTCTTTCCAATGTCACCTCGGGCGTGCTCGCGCTGACGAATTTGTTCCCCGCCGACGGCGCGCTCTACACCGTGGAGGTCACGACCTTCTGCAACACCGCGAGCGCCAGCGCGCTGCTCACCGTCGAGTCCTCGCTCACCGCCACGCCGCTCACGAACCTGACCGCGTGCGCCGGACAGAACGTGACCTTCAGCACCACGGCTTCGGGTGGTCCGGCGTTCACGTATCTCTGGCGGCGCGACGGCAGCGCATTGACGAATCAGACGAACGCCACACTGGTGCTGTCGAATGTGCAGTCGGCGAACGCGGGAAATTATTCCGTGGAAGTCACCGGCTGCGGACGCGCGACGAACTCCGCGCAACTCGCCGTCACACCGCCCGTCACCGCCGCGCTCGCGCCGGTCATTGTCGCCTGCGCCTGTGACGATCTCACGCTCGCGCCGACGAATCTCGCCCCCGGCACTTACACCTTTGCTTGGCGCAAGAACGGCGCGCTGCTCGAGGGCGAGACCGGCGGCAGCCTGTATCTGCCGATGCTCAACATGCACAGCCCCGGAATTTACAGCGTCGAGATCGCGGGGCCGTGCAACACGCTCACGCTCCAGACCACGCTCCAGGTCATCAATGTCAACAGCGGGACGTGGACGAACAATGACGGCGGGATCACCATCCGCGACTTCGACACCGCCGCGCCTTATCCCTCGACGAATCTCGTGCGCTGCGCGCCGAAGACAATGTCGCAACTGCGCGTCACGCTCTTCGGACTCACACACTATTTCCCGGATGACATGGACCTCGCGCTGGTCGCGCCGAACGGCCAGGGCATCAAGCTCATGTCGGACAACGGCGGCGGCGGCGGCAACGCGTTGTTGAACATCAACCTCACCTTCGATGACGCGGCGGCTTCATCACTGCCGAACAACGGCTTCATCACGCCCGGCACCTACCGGCCCACGGACATCAACGAGGGCGCGCTGCTGGTGGATTCGTTTCCCGCGCCGGGACCGGCCCCGGGCTTCATCTTCGCCACCAACCTCGCGGCGTTTCTCGGCTCGAACCCGAACGGCGCGTGGAAGCTCTTCATCGTGGACGATCACGGCGGGCAGCAAGGCTCGCTCACGCGCTGGGTGCTGGACTTCGGGCGCAATGAATTTGTCTTTCCGAACGTGCGCCTCACCTCGCCCGTGCCGCAGACAAACGGGGCGTTCCAGATGGAGCTGCGCGGCGAGCCGGGCAAAACGTATTTCCTCGAGGCGTCCACGAACCTGCTGAACTGGACGATCATCCAGACGAACCAGTTGCTCGCGCCGACGATGCAACTGACCGACGAGACCGCGCCGCAGTTCGGCTACCGCTTCTATCGCGCCAGCGGATGCCGGGAGTAAGCCAGGATGGAGCGCGGACATTCCTGTCCGCAGCAGGCCTCGGGCTATGAGCGTGTCTGAAAAGGGGTGGAACGGGCTACCAGCCCGTTCCGCTGGGCAACCTGCCCAGCGGAATGAGAGTGAGCCGACTTGGCTGGAAGCAGGCTTGCTTGAGTTGCGCGGCCCTCAATCTTCCGCCGGGCTGGTAGCCCGGCGGCACAGGCCAGTGGCCTGTGCTACCCGTACTGAATTTTCAGACAGGCTCGAAGGGCGTAACCATCTTCACCCGCACCCCTCTTCGTCATACGTTGCTTCGGACAGGAATGTCCGCGCGCTGGCTACGAAAAACATTTTCCGCCCGGTGATTGCGCTCGCGCCGCGGAAAAATTCTTCGCTACCGTCGCTCCTTCATGAATGAAACCACGCCGGGCAAACGCTGGCTCGTTCTCGCCGCCGCCTTTCTCGGCTGGATGTTCGACGGCATGGAGATGGGCATCTTCCCGCTCGTCGCGCGGCCCGCGCTGCAGGAGATGCAGACGGCGGCGCAGATCGTGGACGAGCAGTTCGTGCAACTTTGGATGGGGCGCATCACCGCCATGTTTCTCCTCGGCGCGGCGGGCGGCGGACTGGTCTTCGGCTGGCTCGGCGACCGCATCGGGCGCGTGCGCGCGATGTCCGCGAGCATTCTCTGCTACTCGCTGTTCACCGGACTGACGTACTTCGCGCACACACCGTGGCAGTTGGGCGGGCTGCGCTTCATTGCCGCGCTCGGCATGGGCGGCGAATGGTCGCTGGGTGTGGCGCTGGTCATGGAGACGTGGCCGAAAGAAAAGCGCCCGCTCATGGCCGCGCTCATTGGCGCGGCGGGAAATTTCGGCTACGTCGTCATCGCCACGCTCGCGCTCTTTTACCCCGTCACGAAAGGTTCCTGGCGCTGGGTGATGATGGTGGGCGCTGCTCCGGCGCTGCTGACGTTCTTCATCCGGCTCTTCGTGCCGGAATCCGAACGCTGGCGCGAATCGGTGCAGAAATCCGGCGCGGCGAAACCGGTGCGGGAAATTTTCTCCGGGCCGCTGCTCAAACCCACGTTGCTCGCCATCGTCTTCGCGTCGGTGGCGCTGATCGGGACGTGGGGTTCCATTCAATGGCTGCCGCTCTGGGGCGATCAAATGGCCGGCGCGGCGCATCCCCGGGCGAAAGCCTTCACGCAACTGCTCTCCGCCCTCGGCGCGGTCCTCGGCTGTCTCCTCGGCCCTTGGCTTGGGCACAAGTTCGGACGCCGCCCGACCTATGCGGTGCTGTGCGGCGCGTCGCTGCTCGTGTGCGCCTACCTCTTCCGTTTTGTGCACGGCTACGGTGGCGAATTTCTGCTCATGGTTTTTTTCGCGGGCGGCGTGACGGCCTCGTTCTACGGCTGGCTGCCGCTGTATCTGCCGGAACTTTTTCCCACGCGTGTGCGCGCCACCGCGCAAGGCGTGGCGTTCAATTCCGGACGCATCCTCGCCGCGCTCGGCGCGTGGCAGATGGGCGAGTTGATGAACTTCTTCGACCAGAGCTACGCCAAGGCCGGCGCGACCATCACGCTGATTTACGTGGTCGGAATGCTCGTCATCTGGCTCGCGCCGGAAACGAAGAACCGCCCGCTGCCCGAGTGAGCCGCGCGGAGTGCTGCTTTCCGGGATGAACAAATTGTCATACCAGCATTCATGCCGCCGTCACTTTTCGGCCCGACGCTGTTCTCACTATGGCAATTCCAAATCAACGGCGCGTTCTGCTCGCGCTGGCGGCGCTGGCGTTTTCCCTCGGCTGGTTTCCAACCGACTCGTCCGCCGCGCCGCCGCGCTACGATCACGTCGTGATCGTCGTGGAAGAAAACCGGACCGTGGAGCAAATCATCGGCGATCTGGTCAACGCGCCCTATATCACCTCCCTGGCCACGGGCGGCGTGTCCATGGCTTCCATGTTCTCCATCCAGCATCCGAGCCAGCCGAATTACCTCCAGCTTTTCGCGGGCGGAAACCAGGGCGTGCTGGATGACAATTTGCCGCTGAACTTTTCCACCACGCCGACGGCCAATTATCCTTTCACGACCGCCAACCTCGGCGCGGAAATTATTGCGGCCGGCTTCACCTTCGCGGGCTACAGCGAGCAACTGGAGGCGGCGGGTGCGACGGATTACGCCGATTACGATCCCCATACCGCGACCGCTCCCGGCGTCTCGTATCGGCGCAAGCACAACCCGTGGGCGAACTGGGTGGCGAAAGTTTCGCCCGTGCCGGCCAATCAGCTCACCGGCACCGTGAACCGCGCTTTCACGCAATTTCCGACGAACTTCAACTTGTTGCCCACCGTGAGCTTCATCGTGCCGAACCAATTGCACGACATGCACGACGGCTCGCGCAAAATGGGCGACGACTGGCTGGCCACGAACCTCAACGCCTACGCCGTCTGGGCGCGCACGAACAACAGCCTGCTCATCATCACCTGGGACGAGGACGACTATAACCAGGACAACCAGATCGCCACGGTGTTGCACGGCGCGAACTTGCGGAACGGCGCCGTCGCGGGCGGGACGTGGACGCTGCATCATTTGCTCCGCACGCTCGAGGACATGTATGGCACCACCCACGCCGGTTCCGCCGCCCAGATGCGCGCCATCGTCGGGCCGTTTGTCACCGATCCGACGGTGGCGGTGGCGACCTTTCAGCAAGGCTTGAACGGCTACGCCAGCGCGCGCGACACACAGCTCTGGCAGGAATTTCCCGACACGAACTACGCGACCAACCAGGATTTGACGGCCGACCTCGACACGGGCGCGGCGGCGGGAAATCAAATCGCGCAAGTGCTTGTCCGTTTCGACAATTTGTTCGGGGCGGGTGTGAACCAGGTGCCGGCGAACGCCATCATTCATTCCGCGAAATTGATCTGCCACACGCCGATGAACGTGACCGGCACGGACTTCGACTCGAAGGACACCTTCCGTTCGCACCGCATGATCATGGACTGGACCGACACGGCGACGTGGAACAGCACGGGCGGCGGCATCAGCGCGAACGACGTCGAGGCCGCGACCACGGCGTCTTTCTCCGCCGTGCCCTACGTGGCGGGCGCGCCGACGATTTTCGATGTCACGGGCGATGTGGAACTCTTCAAGGCCGGCACGGCCAACCGCGGCTGGGTCATCCGTCCGTCGAGCAGCGGCACGGGCGATGGCTGGACGTTTCGCTCCAGTGACTACGCGACCAACGCGGCGCTGCGGCCTGCGCTGGAAATTGTCTATTCGCTGCCCACGCCGTATTCGATCTGGGCGGCCGCGCGCGGGCTGACGGGTTTGAACAACGCTTTCACCGCCGATCCTGATCTCGACGGTGCGAACAATCTCACGGAGTTCAGTTACAACTTGAACCCGCTCGTGGCGGACGCGCGGCCCGTGACGCCGACGGGTACGAACGGATTGCCCGCCGCGAGATTTCTGCCGAACGTGTCGAACGGAATTCTGGAAGTGGACTTCATCCGGCGCAAAGGCACGAACGCCGTCGGACTCAGCTACACCATCCAGTTCTCCGGCAACCTGACGACGTGGGTGAACGGACAGACGCCGACCGTGACGAGCCTGAACGCGGAGTGGGAGCGCGTGACCGTGCGCGACAGTGTGGGCGGCCCGAACGCGCGCCGCTTCGCCCGCGTGGTGCTCGGGTTGCAACCGTGAGTTGAGTGACGGAGTTGAGTGACGGAGCGCGCGGACTTCGCGGCGCGGCTCCGGGCGCCCGTCAACTGGACGGTGCGAATCCAAACAAAAATCCCAAACTCCATGACGCCTCCTGACGTTTGGAATTTGGGATTTCTGAACTGGGAACTGGTTCAGGCCGTCTCCGGCTCGGCGTCTTCAGCGGTGCTTTCCTTCGGCTCGGGTTCGTTCCATGCGCCGCGTTCGCCGAAGCGGGTGCGGGCGGCGTGGCCGCCTTCTTCCAATTCACGCTGCGCGTGCGCGGAGTAGCGCGTCCAGGGAATCGCGAGCAGGCGCTCGGCTTCGATGGGTTGGCCGCTGATTTCGCACCGGCCGTAGGTGCCGGCGCGGATGCGATCCAGCGCGGCGTCAATTTCGTACATCGCATTCTGATCCGAGGACAAAATGCTCAGGGCGAAATCGCGATCAAATTCATCCGTGCCCGCGTCGGCCATGTGCAGGCTGAAGGCCTGCTGCTCCTCGCGCGCGATCTCGTTCAGACCGCTCTTACGCTGGCCGAGCTGCGCGCGGCAGACGATGAGCGCGTCGTAGTGCTCCTGCCACTGCGGCGGGATGCGGACGGGCGCGTGGGTTCCGTTTCCTCCTCCGAGGATTTGCGAGGTCGTGGCTTTCGTGTGCGGCTTCATTCAGTTGCAAATGGTTCGGCATAAATCTGCCGGTGCTGAAGGCACACTCGTGCAACAAGTCATGGACGGGAAATTTTTTCGTCGATGTCAGCCGATGCACGGTGCCTCCAGGCGCGCGACATTGGGGAGGTCGGCGCGTGCGTTGTCAAAATCAAAGCGTGCGCGCGACGGAAGAAACTTCTTGCACTGCGCCGAGCGGCGGCGGCGAGGTCCGGCGATAGACGCGAATTTGAAACGGTTTCTCGCGGTCGTACTGGCTCAACATTTCCGGCAGCCGCATCAGCACCCACGGCTGTTGCGTGTTCGCGCCGTTCTTGGTGAAGACCACATCGTCCGCGATGAACACGCACATGTGCAGCGCCTGGTTGTTCGCGCTGGTGAGCATGAGCAGATCGCCGAAGCGCCGCGACTCGTCGCGCACGCGCGCGTAATCGGCTTCGAGAACTTTCTGCGTGTACTCGGGATCGAAGAAGCTGTTGTCCGGCGTGGTGTTGAAAAAATTCATCGAACTCCAAAAACAGTCCTGCCGCGAGATGTCGCGGTGGTGCGGGCTGGGATACGTGTAGAGCCGCAGCCGCGCGAAGGGCGGGAGCAGATACGAGAGGTTCAGGGTCGAGCCTTCGGGCACGCGCGTCATGGACTCGATGAGTGGACGATACTCACGCGCGGGTCCGAGCGGTCCCCAGTATTGCATCAGCTTGTCCACGTCGGTGTCAGGGCCGACACGCAGCCTGGCGACGAAGGTGGAGACGCGCCACAGGCACTTGATGAGGCTCTTTGTTTCCTCCGGGGTGGCGAGCGCGGAGAACGTCGGCGCGTCTGCAAAGCAAAGGCCGCCGTCCTGCTCGTAGGTCAGGTTCCGCACCAGCGCGATCTTCTCGGGCGACAGGCCGCAGTCGGCAAACCAGTCGTCGAAACCGGCCGCGCGGAAACGGAACGGCGTGGCTTGCAGCACATTCTCCGGGTTTTGGGCGAGCAATTGGTAGAACTTCTGCCGCGTCGCGGGGCTGAGGCTCACCACGACCTCGGTTGTCGGCTGGAGCACGATGTTGCGCGACGAGAACTGCCAGTGGGCGCGGTTCGTCAGCCACGCGCGGGTGGGTTCGGTGAAATCAAAGGCGGTGAACACTTCGAGCAACTGCTGCTCGGTCTGGTTGCGGAAAATCCACAGCGTGCGCGGCGTGGTGCGACTGAAGTCGTTCGTGAAATATTCCTCGGGGCGGTCGAGCGCGATGGGTGTGTATTCGATCCGGCCCCACGGCGCGTTGGTGCTGGTGACGATGATGGAAGATTTATTGGTGCGCTCGCCCAGATGTTTCCACGCCAGCCCGCGTCCCGGCCAGAACAAGGCTTGGAGTAACAGCATGAAAACCATGCCGGCACCAACGAGCACCACCTTGGACAGCCACGCTGACCGCTCCGGTGGAGATGCGGCGGCGTTCTTGCGATTCGGACGTTTCAATTCATAAGCCGGAAATTTTCTGCGGGCTGTCCGGCCGCAAAGAAATCTCCAAGTGCGTGCCTAGTGACGAGGCGGCCGGAGAAAAGTTAAAGAATTATTTCTGCCGACACCGGAAATTAACTTGGCGGATATTTTTTCTGCGCTGTTCGAGGACACGGGGCGCGCGTCAGGATTTGTCCGTCGTCGTCTTACTTTCTTCCCGCGTCCACAACACCGTGGCCGCCGCGATCCCGCCGAGCACGGCGCACGCGCCCCACAGGAGCACCGGCGATCCCGCGTGCAGCCGCACGCCCGTGGCCGGCCCGACCGTGAGCGCCAGCGCCCAGACCAGGCCATACATGCCCATGTAGCGTCCGCGCATTTCCGGCGGCACGCCGTCCACGATGAGCGCGGAGGCCAGCGGCATGGCGATCATTTCGCCAATGGTGAAAATGATGACGACCAACATCAGCGCGGGCAGGTTCAACGCCCAGACGTTGAGCATGAAACCAAAACCGATGAGCAGATAACCGGCGGCAATCGTCGCACGCTGCGGCAGCCGCCGCGTTCGCATCGTGAGCGGCAGTTCGAGCAGAATGATCATCACGCCATTCAGCGACATAAGCAGGCCGTAGGTCGCTTTGCTGATGCCCGCCGACGTGACGTGCAGGCTGAAGGTGGAACTCATTTGCAGAAAAATCAGCGCGATGGCGAACTGCGCGAGCAGCATTTTGTGAAACCGCCGGTCACCACGCATCACGCGCCACGCCACCGACCATTTCGCCGACTCGCTGCCTGCGCGCAACCCGTGCGGCAGCAGAAACCACGCGACCAGCCCGAACATCGCCGACGTAATCGCGTCTCCGATGAACAACCACTTGAAGGAATAGCCCGCGAGAAATCCCGCCGTGGCCGGGCCGAAAGCGAAGCCCGCGTTCAGCGCCCAGCGCATGGCTGCGAACGCCGTGATGCGCTGTTCCGGCGTCACCACGTCTGCGAGCAGAGCCGTGCTGGCGGGACGATACAATTCCGTGGTCATGCCTGTCAGCGCGGTCAGCATCATCATCGCGGGCAGCGATTCCGCCTGCGAGAGCAGCAGCATCGAAACGGCGGAGGAGAACATGGAGAGCGCGATGGTTTTGCGCCGTCCGATCTTGTCCGTGAGATAACCGCCGGCCAGCGACGCGATGAAATGGCCCAGCCCGTACGACGTGAGCGTCCACGCCGCCGCCGCTGTGGCGTCCTGAATGGAGAAGCCGCGCGCGCGAAAATGATCCCCCGCGTAAATGGTGAGGAACGGCATGACGAACGAGCCGAACCGGTTGATGAACGTGCCGAGGTAGAGCAGCCACGCCGCGCGCGGGAGTTCGCGCAGGCTCTGGATCAGGCTGGGGTTTTGCGCGGTCATGTGGGTCGGTGAAATTTGTTGGCCGCTTGATGATTCGAACATTCGCCCTCACCCCGGCCCTCTCCCCCGGGGAGAGGGAGAAAGTCATTCAGCTCTCGTCGAGTCGAGCACGCTTTACCAGGGAGAGGCTGAGCGCCGTGCTCCCTCTCCTCGGGGGAGAGGGCCGGGGTGAGGGGGAGTCGTGATAACGACAGCGGCGCAACAAATGACAAAACCTCTTCCTGTTTCCGCATCTCAGCATTTCCCCATCGCATCGCCCATCTGCGCATACAACTCCATGCGCCGCGCTGATTGCGCCAACAAATCTTCCGCCAGCCGCACGCGACCGCGCTCGAAAAGCGTGATGGTCGAGGAGCCGCCAAACTTGAAGAAGCCTTTCTCCGCGCCCTTCGCCACGCGCGCGCCGGGCGTGAAGGTGTAATCCCAGCTCCCCACGCACGTCGCGCCCACCTCGAACATCAGCACCGTGCCGAAGCGTTCCGACTCGATGGCCGTGACCGCGCGTTTGTTCTCCGTGAAGATGCGGATGTCCCGCCGCAGCGCGATGGGGTTCACCGAGTAGAGCGGCCCGTTGATCAGGCGCGGCGCACCGGCCACGCCCGCCACGGGAAAATGAAAGCGGTGATAATCCACCGGACACAACCGCGACAACACCATCGTCCCCTCGCGAAAGCGCGCGGCCAGCGCGTCATCTTGCAGGAGCGAACGCAGGTCGAAGACCGCGCCCTTCACGAAGATGCCGTCCATTTTCGACACGTCCTGAAAACCCAGATGCCGCCCGTCCGCCGGGAACACGGCCACGTGCTCCTCCGCGTTCACGGGCCGCGCGTCGGGCTTCAACTTGCGAAAGAAAAATTCGTTGAACGTGCGATACGACTCCGGCGCGTCCGCGAAGTCCGCCGGGTTGACCCGATAGTGGTGGATGAAGGGCGCGACCTTTGCGCGGCTCCGTGCCCCGTCCATGCGCCAGCCGTACCAGCGCGAGAAAAGGCTGCGCTTCACGAGCGCGTGCAGCGCGAGCCGCCCGAGCGGATTCGCGTAGGTGAAACGCAAAAACCCGTCGCCATAGACCTCCTCGGTCTCGACGCGCTGCGTGTAACGGTTGAAATACTGGACCAACTCCACGGGCATGGGCGTGAGCAGAAAGCAGAAAGTGGAAAACAGAAAGCAGAAATGAGAACGGAGGCCGGATCTCATTTCTGCTTTTGCAGACTGCTGCGCCGGCCGCCCGCCCGGCGTGATTCACTTCACTACCGGGCGCAGCAAGAGCTTGCGGTAGTCCACGTCCGTGTGATCGCCCTGGAGATAAATCGGGCCGGGCTTGAATTCATCGGACGTGAGCGCGCCGCCGGTGCAGCCGAGCACCGGCTGGTTATCAATCGTCTTCACGCCGTTGTGAATCACGGTGAGGTGACGGTTCACGAGTGTGATGTCGAAGGTCTGCCATTCGCCCGGCGGCTTGGAAACGTTCTCGCTCGGCAGGATGCGGCTGTAGAGCGCGCCGCAGTTGTGATTGTCGTTCTTCTTGCCGAAGGAGTTCGCGACCTGGATTTCGTAAATGCCGCGCAGGTAGATGCCGCTGTTGCCGTTCGTCGGCACGCGGAACTCGGCTTGGAGATTGAAGTCCTCGAACTCGCGCACCGTGCGGAGATTCGCGTAGCTCTTGCCGGGCTGCACCACGTTGCGAAGCAGGCCGTTCTCGACCTTCCACGCGCTCGGCGCGTTGCCAATCCTCTTCCACCCGATCAAGTCCTGGCCGCTGAAGAGTGAAATGGGCTCGCCGAATTTCACCTTCGCCAAATCCGGCGCGGCGGGCACGGGAGGAATGCGCTGGCCGGTGAAGGTCGCGGCCCGACCGCGCGGCTTGCCTTCGTCGTCCGTGGTGACGGTGGTGAGGTTCAATTTATCGCCGTCGCGCTTGGCGGTGATGGTCTCGGTGGTTTTCTTCACGACGGTCTTGCCCGCGGCGTCGCGCTGACGGGTCTGGCTCACACGGGTGACGACGAGCGAGTCGCCTTCGACCTTCGTGGTCGTGACCGGCAGGACGCTGCCGCCGCCCCAGAGGATGCTGCCCTTCAATTCCCCATTCGTTTCGACCACGCCGAGCCAGCCCGCGCCTCCGCCGGGAATGGTCAGGGCCCAGCGGCCGAGGAACGGATTGTCCGCCGCCATCACCGGCGTGGTGAGCAGCGTGACGGCACCGGTGAGCGCCGCGAAATGTTTGGCGAGTGAATAGCTTTTCATAAATTCGTAACTCACTGACGCACCGCGGTGGGGCGGGCATTCAGTTGGAGTCCAAGCTTCAGCTTGCCCCCGACACGCTGAAGCGTGAACTCCAACTCAAGCTGAAGCTTGGACTCCGGCGCTACGCCTTCAGCTTGCGCTCCAGTATTTCGCCGACAAGCGCGGGGTTCGCCTTGCCCTTGCTCAGCTTCATCACCTGGCCTTTGAGCGAATTCAGCGCGGCGACTTTGCCGGCTTTGTAGTCGGCGACGGGATTTGGATTCGCGGCGATGGCGTCGTCGCAGAATTTTTCAATCGCGCCCGTGTCGCTGACCTGGGCGAGTCCCTTCTCCTGCACAATGGCGGCGGGCGCATGGCCGGTGTCGAACATCTCAGCGAAGACTTGCTGCGCGGCGGCGTTGCTGATCGCTTTGCTTTCCACCAGCGCCACGAGTTCGAGCAGTGCCTCGGGTTTGAATTTCAGTGTCGCCAAGGTGGTCAGGGTCACGTCACCGGACTCGATGCCCAGCGCGGACTGCTCGGCGCGTTCGGCGGTGTTCGCCTCGGTGATCTTCGCGCGCAAATTATTGATGACCCAGTTCGCCACGGCCTTCGCCGCCTTCGTCTGCTTCGCGAGACCCTCGAAATAATTTCCCAGAGGCGCGTCGTCCACGAAGGTCTGCGCGTCCTGCGGCGGCAGTTGATACGCGGTGATGAAACGCTGCTTGCGCGCGAGCGGCAGCTCGACGACACGCGTCTGCACCTCGGCGATCCACGCATCGCTCGGCTTGAAGGGCATCAAGTCCGGCTCCGGCAGGTAGCGGTAGTCGTGCGCGTTCTCCTTCGTCCGCATTTCTTCCGTGATGCCCGCGAGGTCATCCCAACGGCGCGTGGACTGCATGAGCTTTCCGCCCTTTGACACGACTTCGATCTGGCGCGTGATCTCGTACTCCGCCGCGCGCCGCACGCCGGAGAAACTGTTCATGTTCTTGATCTCGATCTTCGCGCCGAGTTCCGTCTGACCCTTGGGCCGCACGCTCACGTTCACGTCGCAGCGCACCATGCCCTTCTCCATGTCGCAGTCGCTGACGCCGCCGTAGATGAGGATGTCCTTGAGCGCGTTGAGATAGGCGTACGCCTGATCCGCGCTGGTCAACTCGGGTTCAGAAACAATTTCAAGGAGCGGCACGCCGGCGCGGTTGAAATCTACGCCGCTGTTCCGGTCGAAGTGAAAATTCTTGCCCACGTCTTCCTCAATGTGCGCGCGCGTGATGTTCAAGCGCGACAGGCCGCCGTTGAATTCAAACTCCACGTAGCCGTTCTTCGTGCTCGGCGCGTCGTATTGGGTGACCTGATAATTCTTCGCGACGTCGGGGTAGAAATAATTTTTGCGGTCGAACTTGGCAAAGCGCGGAATCTCGCAGTTCAGCAGCAGGCCCGTGAGCACGGTGAGCCGCATGGCCTCCTCGTTCGCGACCGGCAGCACGCCGGGCATTCCGAGGCAGACGGGGCAGACGTTGGTGTTCGGGTCCGCGCCAAACGAGTTGGCGCAGCCACACCACATCTTCGATTTTGTTTTGAGCTGGACGTGTGTTTCCAGCCCGAGGACGGCTTCGTATTCCATAAACGGCGGCGGAGTTTTAACCACGGATGCAAAAGGATGAACACGGATTTTTCATCCACCCGCTCCGCTCGTCGTCTTCCGTCGCTGTCGCCAGGCTTCGAGTTGGATCAGCACGTTGGCGAGCGTGATGAGTCCGCCGCCGAGGAGCAGCGCGTGGGTGAAGTGCTCGTTCGCGTATTGGATGCCCGCGAACACCGAGAGCCAGCCCGGCAGGAAGGCCGCGAACACGGACGTGAAGAGCGGTTCGACGCAATAAATCAGCCCCGCCTCGGTCGCGCTGACGTGCGGCTGCCAGTAGTTCATCAGCGAATACGCGGCCAGCGTGCAGGCCAGCGCCAGCGCGCCCACGAGCACCAGCACGGGACCAGAACTGTAGGCCGTGAGAATTGCGCGCGGCGTGGGCGCGGTGAGCAGCGCGATGGGCGCGATGAGCACGGCGATGGCGGCGAACATGACGACGGTGAAATTCGCCACGCGGTTGGCGGCGTAGCGCGGACGTTCGAGCCAGAGAATTTGTCCGGCGAAGAAAAGCGCGGAGAGAATCGTCTCGGCCTCGCCGCGTCCGAGTTTTAGATCGCTCAGTTTGAAGCCGGTGAGGATGGCCATGCCCCAGAGCACGAGCAGCGTGGCCGCGATGATAAACGGGCCGGGCAGCGCGCGGCGGCGCAGCGCCACCCAGAGCGGGATGAACAGGCAGGTGAACTGCGTGAGAAACGCCGAGGTCGAGGCGGCGGTGTGCGCCAGCCCGTCCATTTGAAAAAGAATGCCCAGCCCTCCGAAGACGCCAAGGCCGAGGCCCTGCGCGACTTCGCTGCGCGTGAGCCGGCGCAGCGTGCGGATGGAAAACAGCGCGATGAGAATTCCGGCGATTCCGAAACGCGCCACGGTGGCGAGTGCGGCGAGGAAAAAGTCTGGCGGATTCGGCACGAGCTTTTCCTGCACGAGCCAGATGGCTTTCACGAGCGGAAAGCTGGTGCCCCAGATCAGCGTGGCGAAGACGAGCCAGAGGCAGGCCCGGGCATGCTTCGAGGGATCGCGCGCGGCGAGTTCTTGGCTCATGGTCTCAGGTGGGAGCGGTCGCGCGGCGACCGTAGTTGGGAACTGACCGGCCTCGCCGCGAGGGACCTTCCTCCTTGCTCTCCGGTTGAGATTAACGCGCTTCTAGTCTGGGCGGGCCATTTTTGCCGCAGAGGCGCAGAGGCGCAGAGGGGCAGAGAGGGAAAAATATTTCCCCCTACTTCTCTTCTTCTCTCTGCGCCTCTGCGTCTCTGCGTTAAATTCTTTTCCACCACAACATGGCCTCAGCCTTCCGCTGGCGGATTGGCTTCATCTTCCAACGCCCGCATCGCCGCCAGTGCGGCCTCGCTCTCTGCGGCGCGCTTGCTCTTGCCGTGGCCGCGTCCGAGTTCGCGGCCCTCGTGCAAGACCGCGCACTCGAAATGCCGGTCGTGGTCCGGTCCGCTCGACTGGGTGACTTGATACTGCGGCGCGGCGTTGGACTTGGCTTGCAGCATCTCCTGCAACTCGCCCTTGGGATTGCTCAGATTCGGCAGCGCGGAAAATTCCCCGAACGAATCGCGAAAGCAGCGCAGCACAAACTGGCTCACCGCCTCGTAACCGCCATCCAGATAAATCGCGCCCGTCACCGCTTCATAGACGTCGGCCAGCGCGGACGGGCGTTCGCGTCCGCCGCTGGCGAGTTCGCCCTTGCTCATGACGAGAAAGTCGCCGAGGCCGAGCGCGCGGCCTTGCTCGCCGAGCGTGCGCTGGTTCACGAGTTGCGCGCGCGCCTTGGTCAGCGGGCCTTCGCCGAAGGCGGGGAAGCGCAGATACAATTCGCGCGTGATGACAATCCCGAGCGCGGCGTCGCCGAGAAATTCCAGCCGCTGATTGTGCTGCACGTTCGCCTCCGCCTCATGCGCGATGGATGAATGCGTGAGCGCGAGCCGGAGCAAACCCTTGTCCTGAAACGTATGGCCCAGGCGGGCTTCGAGCGGCGTGAGGTCGGAGTGGGGCACGGCTTACGGGGCGGTCGCGGTCGCAGGAGCTTCGGCTTCGGCCGCGGGCGCGTCGGGCGCGGGTTCCACACTGGCGATGGGCGCGGCCGGCGCGGCGTTCGGGTCCGCAGGCAATCCGTGTTCGAGCAAATGCGCCACGTCGCGCTGCACTTCTTCGAGCTGGTTCAATTGCAAATCGGGATCGGGAATGGTGAACACGTCGCCGGTCTTCGGCTGTTCGTAGATGAAGATGCGCTTGCCCTCGACGCGGATTTGTTCCTTCACTTTGAGGATGCGTTTGCGCTCCAGCATCACGGCGAGAATGTAGCTCGCGGCGGCGTGCGTGGGATCGTTCACCTCCACGAGCTTGCGGAGCAAGGCCTCGGCGTCGCCTTTTTTAATGGCCTCCACCTGCGGCGGCGGCGCGTGGTATTCGCCATGCCAGCAGGAGATGAATCCCTTGCGGTCGCGGGACTCGGTGAACTGCGCGTCCCAACATTTCTGACAGACGTCGGTGCGGAGGAAGTCTCGTTTCTCGTCGAACAGAATGGTGTGGTACACCTGCTTGTCCGTGAAAGCCGCATGGCAGGACAGGCAGGCGTGGCCTCGGGACTGGATGTTCCACTCGTTCATTTTGTCCGCGAATTATCGCGGCGGAGCAGGGGAGTGCAACGGGATTTTGGGGCGGGGCAGAGGGAAAAGCAGAGGGCAGAGGGCAGAGGGCAGAAAGCAGAAATGCGGAAGAGCGCGTGGAACTTTCCAGCGGCGTCTCCGATTTCTGCTTTTCCACTCGCGCCGTCCGCAAAAAACTTTTTCCAGCCTTGCCACGTTTCCGCCGCCTCGCCGAAAGTCCGCGCTGTAGTGTTGACGCAAACTAAAAGCCCAGGCGCGCGCCCCACGGAAGTTCGCGGCGCGAAACCCCCTTCCGCCGCCGACGCCGCGCTCGCGAAATCGCAGCAGTATCTGTTGAGCCTCCAGCATCCCGAGGGCTACTGGGTGGGCGAGCTGATGGTGGACTCCACGCTCGTCTCCGACACCGTGGCCTATCATCACTGGGCGGGGGACATTGACCCGGAGTGGCAGCGCAAGGCGGTCAATCACATCCTGTCCATGCAGTTGCCGGATGGCGGCTGGAACATTTACACCGGCGGGCCGGCCGAGGTGAACGCCACGATCAAAGCCTACCTCGCGCTGAAACTTGCGGGGGTCTCCGTGACCGATCCGCGGATGCTGTGCGCGCGGGAAATCGCCACCAACCTCGGCGGCGTGCCGCGCATGAACACGTTCTCGAAACTGTATCTCGCGCTGCTCGGTTTGTTCCCGTGGAATTACGTGCCGACCATTCCGGCGGAAGTCATCCTGATCGGCAAATGGTTCCACATTAATTTCCACGACATGAGCAACTGGTCCCGCTCGATGCTCGTGCCGCTGTCCATCATCAACCACTTCCAGCCCACGCGCCCCGTGCATGTGGTGATTGATGAGCTGTATCCGCAGGGCTATCACGAGCGCGACCTGGCGCTGGCGCAAGACCCGGAGACGTTCACGTTCCGCAATTTCTTTTTCATCCTCGATGGCTTTCTGAAACTCGTGGAGCAGTACCACCTGCGCCCTTTCCGCAAACTCGCGCTCAAGAAAGCCGAGCAGTGGATGCTGGAACGCTTCGAGAACACCGACGGGCTGGCCGCGATTTTCCCGGCGATGCTGAACTCGCTCATCGCGCTCAAGGCGCTGGGCTACGCAGATGATCATCCGCAAGTCGTGCGCGCCGAGCGGGAGTTGAAACGGCTGGAGCACGAAACTGAGGACAGCGTGCGCATCGAGCCGTGCTTCTCGCCGGTGTGGGACAGCGCCATCGTGGCCATCTGTTTGCATGAGTCGGGAGTGCCGTCGGATCATCCGGCGTTGAAAAAGGCCTGCTCGTGGATCATGGACCGCGAGATTCGTTTTCGCGGCGATTGGAAATACAAGAACCCGGCGGACGTGGAGCCGAGCGGCTGGGTCTTCGAGTACAACAACCAGTGGAATCCCGACGTGGACGACACGGCGATGGTGCTCCTCGCGCTCCGCAAAATTCCCACCGACGATCCGCAGCGCCGCGACGAGTGCTTCGCGCGCGGCCTGAAGTGGATGATGACTTTCCAGTGCAAGGACGGCGGCTGGGCGGCCTTCGACAAGGATTGCACGAAGAGCCTGCTCGAAAAAGTTCCCTTCGCCGATCACAACGCCATGCTCGATCCCGAGTGCGCGGACATCACGGCGCGCATTCTCGAACTGCTCGGCTACGAAGGCTGGGACGCGGAGCATCCGCAGGTCGGGAAGGCGCTCGACTACGTGCGCGACGAGCAGGAGGACGACGGCTCGTGGTATGGCCGCTGGGGCGTGAATTACATCTACGGCACCTGGCAGGCGGCGCGCGGTCTGCGCGCGATGGGTCTCGACATGAACCAGCCCTGGCTGCTCAAGGCGCGCGACTGGCTGGAAAGTGTGCAGCACGCCGACGGCGGTTGGGGCGAGCGCTGCAACACCTACGACGATCCAGTTTTCAAAGGACGCGGACCCAGCACCGCCTCGCAGACCGCGTGGGCCGTCATGGGCCTGCTCGCCTTCGGCGACGCCAGCCGCCCCAGCGTCCAGCGCGGCATCGAGTATCTCACGCGCACGCAAAATCACGACGGCTCGTGGAGCGAGAACGAAGTCACCGGCACCGGATTCCCGAAAGTGTTCTACCTCAAGTACGACATGTATCGGAACGCCTGGCCGCTCCTCGCGCTGGCGACGTATCGCAAGGTCTTGCGCGGCGAAACCATCGGCGACGCGGGCTGACACGGCGCGGCTTGTCATTCGAGCGCCGCTCCCTACATTCAGCGCGACATGCGCGCCGCCGAGCCTTGGAGAAAAATTCTTTCCACCGCGCTCCTCATTTTCACCGTTCACTTCCTCACGGCGGCGGAGAAAAAGTCTCCCGCTCCTGAAACTCCTGATGTCATCGCCCTCACCGAGCGCGCGAAAAAATCCATGGCCGTCATCACGCACTTCGGGCGCGATGGAAAGCAGGACGGCGTGGGCGCGGGCTTCGTCGTGGATGCGGGCGGGCTGATTGCGACGTGCTATCACGTCATCGGAGAGGCGCGGCCCATCAGCGTGGAGTTGAACGGACGGCGTTATGAAGTCACGGAAGTGTTCGCCTCCGACCGCAAGCTCGATCTCGCGGTGGTGCGGATCGCGGCGAGCAATTTGCCCGCGCTGAAGCTCGGCGACTCCTCGGCGTTGAAACAGGGCGCGCAGGTCATTGCGCTCGGCAATCCCGTGGGACTCGAACACAGCGTGGTGCAGGGCGTGGTGTCGGCGAAGCGGGAGTTCGAGGGCGTGGAGTTGATCCAACTGGCGATCCCGATTGAGCCGGGCAACAGCGGCGGGCCGTTGCTCGACGCGCGCGGGCGTGTGCAAGGTTTGCTCAACATGAAATCCGCCGTCACTGCGAACCTCGGTTTCGCGGTGCCCGTGAACGCGCTCAAGACGTTGCTCGACCGTCCGAATCCCGTGCCGATGTCGCGCTGGCTGATGCTCGGCGCGCTCGACCCGCGCGAGTGGCAGCCCATCATGGGCGCGCGCTGGAGCCGCAAGGCCGGGCGCATCCAAGTCGAGAGCGCGGGCGATGGCTTCGGTGGACGCGCGTTGTGTCTGTGGCAGAAGGAAGTGCCGCCGCTGCCCTATGAACTCTCCGTCGATGTGAAGCTCGACGACGAATCCGGCGCGGCGGGACTGGCCTTCGCGTCTGATGGCGGCGACCGGCACTACGGATTTTATCCGACCGCAGGACAGATGCGCCTGACGCGCTTCGACGGGCCGGACGTTTTCTCGTGGAACATTCTCAAGGAGTTCAAGACGCCGCATTACCGGGCTGGCGATTGGAACACGATTCGCGTGCGCGTGGAGACGAACCGCATCACGGGCTGGGTGAATGGCGAGCTGGTTTTGGCATCCACGGACGCGGCGTGGCGCAAAGGCAAAGTGGGGCTGGCGAAGTTTCGCGACACGCGCGCCGAGTTCAAAAACTTTCAGGTCGGGACTAATTTATCCGCGCCCGCGGTGAGTCCCGTCGCCAAACTGGAGAACACCTTCGCGCGCACTGACCAGCAGTTGCTCGCGGAAACCAGGACGGGCCGCGCGGCGTTCCTGGATCGCGCGCGGGATTTCGACCAGGAGGCCGCGCGCTTGCGCCGTCTGGCCGCGACCGTTCACGCGCGCTCAGTCGAAGCGCAGCTCACGCAGGCGCTGCAAGGCGCGGAGGAGAAGATTGATCTGTTTCATGCCGCGCTGCTCGTCGCGAAACTCGACCAACCCGATCTCGACGTGGAAGTTTATCGCGCCGAGTTCACGCGGCTCGCGGAGGAGTTGAAGCGGCAAGTCCCGGCGGCTGCGCACGAGACAAACAAGATTGCTGCGCTCTCGAAATTTCTTTTCACCGACCAGGGCTTCCACGGCAGCCGCACGGATTTCTATCACCGCGCCAACAGCTACATGAACGAAGTGCTGGATGATCGCGAGGGACTGCCCATCACGCTCTCCGTCCTCTGGCTCGAACTCGCCCGGCAACTCGGAGTGACCAATGTCGCGGGCGTGCCGTTGCCGACGCGTTTCATGGTGCGCTTCGCACCGCGTGGCGGCGGCGAGCAAATCATTGATGTCTTCGACGGCGGCAAAGTGCTCACGCGCGGCGACGCGGTGGAACTGGTCGCGGACAACGTGGACCGCATCGGTGAGAACGACTTCGCGCCCGCGAAGAAGCGCGACATCATCGCGCGCATATTGAACAACCTCCTCGGCCTCGCCCAGCGCGAGGGCAACGCGGCGGACGTGCTGCGTTATCTGGATGCCATGCTCGCGCTCAAGCCGGATTCCATTCCCGACCGCCTGCAACGCGCCCGCGCCCTCATGCAGCGTGGCGACAACGCGGCCGCGAAGGAGGATTTGCGCTGGCTGCTCGACCGCCAGCCGGAGGGCGTGGACTTGGAACGCCTCGGCGAACTCTACCGCTCGTTGTGAAATCTATTTAACCACGAATGAACACGCAGAGACACGAATGGGAAGCCGGTGAGGTGCGATTCACCATCGCTGGTAGGGCGTCGTCGCTCCGCGCGCGCCGGGCCACGGCTCGACGGCACGCGTATGAACTTCTCACCCCCATCCCGGCGCGCGCGGAGCGACGACGCCCTACCAGCCGTGGAATTTTTTGATCTCAGTCTGAACAGCACGCACACCACATGAGCCACGCCCCCATCAACGTCTTCGATCTGTGGGTCGTGGAATACAGCGAGAGCGCGCAGGAGTTTGCCGTGAAGAAATTCGGCGGCGCGCTGGAGCACAACCTGCACACCTTTCTCCACAGTCAGTCGAACGGCCGCGTGATTCTGGCCTTCGCGTTTTCCGAGGAACTCGCCGAGGACATGCGCCGCGCGTTCGATTGCCGCGCGGATCGCACGAAGCCGTTCACGCCGGGCCACATTGAAACGATCAAGGAACTGCTCCAGGCGGCGGCGCAGCGGTACGAGTGATTGATGTGGCGGCGGGCATCCTGCCCGCCAGTGAGCCGTGGCTTCCAGCCCGGCGGCTAGGCGTTGATGGTTGAGACGCACTCCCAAACAATGAATCGCTGAAAAATTTGTGGCCGGAGTCCGGGCGGCTGGAAGCCGGCCCTCACTGGCGGGCAGGATGCCCGCCGCCACTTCCGCTCTTGCCATGAATTTCCCTCTCGGACCAAATGTCCATTCAACCACTCATGCACTGGTCGCGAATCATTATTGCCTGCCTGTTCCTCGCCGTCTCCGGCGCGGGGCACGCGGCATCGGCGCCCGGCCCGGTTTCTTATCGCAATGATGTCGTGCCGGTTCTTTCGAAGGCGGGTTGCAGTGCCGGCACCTGTCACGGGAACAAGTATGGCAAAGGCGGGTTCAAGATTTCATTGCGCAGTCAGGAACCGGATTTCGATCTGATCGCCGTGACGCGCGATGCCGCCGGGCGGCGCGTGAATCTCATGGACGCCGACCACAGCCTGCTGCTGCTCAAGGCCACGACGCAGGTGCCGCACGAAGGCGGGCTGCGCTTCAAGCGCGAGTCGGAGGAATATCGCATCCTGCGCGACTGGATCGCGGCGGGCTGCCCGGATGATTCGGACAAAGCACCGAAGCTCCTGCGCCTCGAAGTCACGCCGCTCACGCAGGTGCTCATCGAACCGAAGCGCGAAGTGCAACTCACTACGAGGGCGTTCTTCTCCGACGGCACCATGCGCGACGTGACCTCGCGAGCCGTGTACGAGCCGGCGAATAATCTCGTGAAGGTCACGCACGACGGTCTCGTGCAGAGCGAAGGCCCCGGAGAAACGACGGTGCTGGTGCGCTTCCTCGAACAGCAGTTGCCGGTGCGCCTCGCGTTCATCCCGGCGCGTCCGAATTTCAAATGGGGCGCGCCGCGCGAGAACAACTACGTGGACAAGCACGTCTTCGCGAAGCTGCGCTCTCTGCGCATGAATCCTTCCGCTCTCTCCAGCGACACAGTTTTCCTTCGCCGCGCGCATCTCGACTTGCTCGGCCTCCTGCCCACGGCGGACGAAGCGCGCGCGTTCCTCGCTGACGCGCGGAAAGACAAGCGCACACGGCTCATCCATGAATTGCTGGAGCGCAACGAGTTCGCCGAGTTCTGGGCGCTCAAGTGGGCCGACCTGTTCCGCAACGAGGAGAAGACGATTGACCGCAAGGGCGTGCAGGGCTTTCACGGCTGGATTGCCGCCGCGCTGCGCGAGAACCAGCCGGTGGACCAATTCGTGCGCGAGATCATCGCCGCGCGCGGCAGCACATATTTGAATCCGCCGGCCAATTATTATCGCGCTCTCCGCGATCCCGTGACGCGAGCCGAGGCCACGGCGCAGGTTTTTCTCGGCGTGCGGCTGCAATGCGCGCAGTGCCATAACCACCCGTTCGACCGCTGGAGCCAGGATGATTACTACGACTGGGCCGGCCTGTTCTCGCGCGTGAGTTACAAGGTTCTGGAGAACAAGCGGCGCGACAATCTCGACTCGCACGAGTTCATCGGCGAGCAGATCGTCTATCTCGCGGACGAGGGCAAAGTGACCAACGCGCGCACCGGCCAGCCCGCCAAACCGCGCTTCCTCGGTGCAGTGAAACCGCTCGCGAAGGACGAAGACCCGTTGCGCGAACTCGCAACGTGGATCACGGCGAATCCGCTGTTCGCCAAGTCGCAGGTCAACCGCGTCTGGTTTCATCTCATGGGCCGCGGCCTCGTGGATCCGATTGATGATTTCCGTCCGACCAATCCCGCGAGCCACCCTGAGTTGCTGGATCAACTCGCGAAAGATTTTGTCGCGCAGAAGTTTGATTTGCGCTGGCTCATTCGCACGGTGATGAATTCGCGTGCTTACCAGCTCGCCGCTGAGCCGAACGACACCAACGCGGGCGACGAGGTGAATTACTCGCACGTCCTGCCGCGTCGCCTGACGGCCGAGCAGTTGCTCGATTCGCAGCACGAGGCGCTGGCCGTGCCCGCGAAGTTCACCGGCTATCCGGTCGGGATGCGCGCGGGCCAGTTGCCTGGTGTCGAGGCGGTGCGCCTGCGCGAGAAACGCAAGTCGAGCAGCGACACGTTCCTCACCCTTTTCGGCAAACCGATGCGGCTGCTCAGTTGCGAGTGCGAGCGTTCCAGCGAGACGACCATGAGCCAGGCGTTCAACCTCGTGAGCGGCCCGGAGATCAACGAGCTGCTTGCCGCGCCGGACAATCGCCTTCAGAAACTCATCGCTGCTGGAAAGGACGCGCGCGAAATCATCACCGAACTTTACTGGCACATCCTGAGCCGTCCGCCGACGCAGGCGGAGTTGCTCGAATTCTCCGCGCGCGTTGGGAAAGCCGAAAGCCAGCGCACGGCTTACGAGGACATCGCGTGGGCGCTGCTGAACGCAAAAGAGTTCATCTTCCGTCCTTGATTTTGAGCAGCAGGCGCGCGGACTGCCGAGTCCGCGTGTTCGTGGTGTGAGAAGCAAGTTGACCACGGAAGACACAGAAAACACGGAATGAAGAAATTGCCGCGCGACGCCGTAGGAAATTGCATTCCGTGTCGTTCGGGATAACAACACGCGGACTCGGCGGTCCGCGCTCCTGGCCCGCTGATTCTTCCGTGTCTTCCGTGTTTTCCGTGGTTACTTTTCCCGCCGCACAAGCGGAAGCTTGGACTTCAACATGAAACGCACCGCTGTCATCAATGTCGTCGGACTCACGGAATCGCTCATTGGCGAGCACACGCCGCTGATCAGCGCGTTTCGGAAGCGCCAGCATCTTGCGCACATCAAGCCCGCGTTTCCGGCCGTCACCTGCACGGCGCAGAGCGATTACGTGACCGGCGCGCGCGCCAGCGATCACGGCATCGTCGCGAACGGCTGGTATAATCGCGAACTGGCCGAGGTGCAGTTCTGGAAGCAGTCCAACCATGTCGTGCAGCGTCCGAAAATCTGGGACGAGTTAAAGCGCGTCGCCCCTTCGTTCACCTGCGCAAAACTGTTCTGGTGGTACAACATGTATTCCACGGCGGACTACTCGATCACGCCGCGCCCGATGTATCCGGCGGACGGGCGCAAGGTCTTCGACATCTACACCTCACCGCCTGACATCCGCACGGAGATCAAGAAGGAGCTGGGCGAGTTTCCGTTTCCCGGATTCTGGGGGCCGGCGGCGGGCGTGAAGACGCCGCAGGGCGAGCGTGATGCCGTGTCGCGCTGGATTGCCGGGTCGGCGAAGTGGATCGAGAAACACCACGCGCCCACGCTCTCGCTCATCTACTTGCCGCACCTCGATTACAACTTGCAGCGCCTTGGTCCGAACGATGACGCGATTCAACAGGACTTGCACGAGATTGACGCCATCGTCGGCGATCTCATCCAGTTCTACGAGGCTCGCGACGTGCAGGTGATCGTGCTTTCTGAATACGGCATCACCCCGGTGGACACGCCGGTTCATTTGAACCGCCACTTCCGCGCGCAAGGCGGGTTCGCCAATCAAAAGCCGCCCTCGACCGGCTGGCTCGCCATTCGTGAGGAGCTTGGTCGCGAATTGCTCGATTGCGGCGCGAGCAAAGTCTTCGCCGTGGCTGACCATCAGGTCGCGCATATATACGTGCGTGATCCTGCGCTGCTGCCAGAAGTGCGGCGGCTGGTGAGTTCCATTCCTGGCGTCGCCTCCGTCCTCGGCGAGGAGGAGAAGCGCGCGCTGGGCATTGACCACAGCCGGGCCGGTGACTTGATCACCGTGGCCGAGGAGAACGCGTGGTTCACCTACTACTATTGGGCCGACGACGCGCGCGCGCCGGACTTCGCGCGCTGCGTGGACATCCATCGCAAGCCGGGCTACGACCCGGCGGAACTGTTTCTCGATCCCGCGCTCAAGTTTCCGAAGCTGAAAATCCTGCGACGACTTCTGCAAAAGAAACTCGGCTTTCGCATGTTGATGGACGTGATCCCGCTCGACGCCACGCTGGTCAAAGGTTCCCACGGCTGTCGCCCGCGCTCGCAGAAGGACTGGCCCGTGCTCATCGCCTCACCCGATCTGATTCCGGCGGATTTGGAATCAACGGACGTTTATCACGTCCTCCGCCGCGCGGTTATGAAGTGAACATCCGTTGAGGCCATCAACCTTTAACCACGGATCGCACAGATGACACAGATGGCGATGGATGGAACGAGATCACCATCGCGACGTTTCTATCCGTGCCATTCGTGAAATCAGTGGTTATTTTTTCTGAAACAAGCGTCCCTGATCAAAATTGTTTATGAAAAATCTATTCGCGCCCACTGCGTTGCTTGGTCTGTGGTTGTTCACGGGCTGCGCCCATCGTCCGCCGTCCGCTGTTTTCATTCCGCTCTTCCCACAGGACGGCGTTCCCGCCGGCTGGCGCGTCGGAGCGTGGAATGACGTGAGCAAGCCCGGCCCCAGCAACACCGTCTGGCGCGTGACCAAGGGCGTGCTCCAACCCGAGGGCGAGCGCGGCTCGTGGCTGATGAGCGAGAAAGAGTACGGCGACTTCATCCTCGAATACGAATTCAAGCTCGGCGAAACGGGCAACAGCGGGCTGGCTTTGCGCGCACCGATGAAGGGCGACCCGGCCTTCGACGGCATGGAGTTGCAGATGGCGGACTTTCGTTACAACACAAAGGCCAAGGATTCCGAACTGACCGGCGGCCTCTACCGCGCGCTGGCTCCGAGGAAGCAGGTTTACAAACCGACGGAGTGGAACAGCTACCGCGTCGAACTGCGCGGTTCACGCATTGTGGTGACTTTGAACGGCGAGAAAATCCAGGACGCAGACTTGAATACGCAGACAAACACGGTCTTGCGCCATGACAACTCTCTGGCCGTGCCGCTCAAAGACCGCCCACGCCGCGGCCACCTCGGATTCCAAGAACTGAGCCGCGGCCAAATCCCGCATGTGATGATCCGCAACGCGCGGATTCAGGCGTTCGACTGAGCGTGCCCCCGGCGTCCCGCCGGGTGGAGTCGTTCCAAATTCAGCGTTAGTCCCTCCTCAAGCCGTTTAACCCGAACTCGAAGTCGGGGCGGCGTTAGCTGCCGGGGTAGCACAGGCAACCTGCCTGTGCCGCGCGGCTACCAGCCGCGCGGAACGGAGGAGGACGTAGGAGGACGTAGGAAAGTTCTGTTGCGCCCATTTCCAATTCATGCTCCCTCCCGTTCCGCCCGGCTGGTAGCCGGGCGGGACGGGCTGGTAGCCCGTTCCACCCATTCCGACTTCGGAGTTCGGGTTTAATTCAGTGGAACGCGCTGCCGCCGGCGGGACGCGGGCGACACGTTGTCCGACTCACTTCTCTTCCGCAGGTTCGGGCGCCTTCTTCGGCATTTCTTCCGTCACGGGCTTGGCGGCGCGCGCCTGTTCGGCGATTTCCAGCACGTCGGCGGCGGGGATGAGGACGGTCTGCGAGGACTTGCCGCGCACCGTGCGGTTCACGGCCAGGCCGACGAGCTTGCCATCCGGCGTGAAGGTCGGGCAGCCCAGGGTCGCACCCGTGGCGCGGAGAAATTCGCGCGGCTTCTTGGTCACGGAGGTGATCTGTCCGCGCGAAACGCTCGCCGCGCGGTTCAAGACTTCGTCCATGCGGCTGATGGTCACCACGTCGTCGGCCACGTTGACCGAGGCGGCGTTCTTCAAATCCACGGGCTTGAACGTGACGCCCTTCGCCTCCTTCGCCCCGCTCTTGATGCGGAGGAACGCGAGGTCCAAATCCACGTCGCGCATCACCACGTCGGCGGGAATCTCCGTGCCGTCCGGCATGGTCACGCGCACTTCCTTCAGCACCACGTTGGCCTCGATTTTGACCACGCCGTCGCGCGTCCGGACTTCGCGACCGTTGTAGTCGCGCGATGGATCAATGGTGCTGAGCGCGGTCACGGCCAGCCCGGTGGCATCCAGGAACGTGCCCAGCGTCTCGTTTTTCTGCTCCCGGTCGGGAATGTTCACGGCCTCCTTGCCGCCCTCGGCCTGCAACGAGATTTTTGCGACCACGGAAATCCAGATCACCGAGTCCTGTTGCTCGGCGAACACTTTTTTGGCCTGCGGGATGAGCGGGTCTTCGGCGGCGCGCGCGGGGTGAAGCAAAAATCCCGCGCTCCACACGGTGGCAAAAATCCAATTCGCAATCTTGATCATAAATTTGGGGTGAGTTGAAGCGAACCAAGCCATCACCACTTCGGCTCCAGTTCGATGAACTGCGTGCGGATGCCGCGCTTGATGAAGAACGCCACGCGGCGCGGCTTCGTGTCGCTCAACTGTTTCATCGTGGCTTTCAACTCGGCGATGCCCGCGACGGGCTGGCCGTCAATGGACAGTAAAATGTCCCCCGACGACAGTCCGGCCAGCGCGGCCCAGCCGGCGTTCTGCGCCGAGCCGATGCGCACGCCCTTCTCAGTCTCCGCGAGCTTCGCATCAATGCGATCCGTCAGCGACAGCTCGCGCGCGGAGAACTCGAACTTCTCGTCCTTGTATTCCTCCAGTTCGGAGTTCGGCTTGGGCTGGCGGCCCAGCGGCATGGAAATTTTCAACGGCTTCCCGTCGCGCACGCCTTCGAGTTCCGCCGTCCCGGTGGCTTTGTATTGGCGAATCAAATTCTCGAACAACTCCTGGTCGGAGGGCGTGCTGGCGGCAATGACCTGCCCGTCGAGCTTCAGGAAAATATCCCCTGTCTTGATGCCGCCTTTTTCCGCGGGTGAACCGGGCATCACTTGCGTCACGCGGACGCCCTTGCGTTCTTCGAGGTCGAGCGCCTCGGCGAGTTCGCGCGTCAGCACCTGGGTCTGCGCGCCGAGCCACGCCTTGGCCGGCCGCGCGGGTTTTTCCTCGTCCACCTCGGGGCCGATTCGCACCACGGAAACAAACTGCTGCGTGTCACGCTCGAACGTGACGACCACCGCTTTGGGTTCTTTGAGACCAGCGATGAACTCCTTCGTCAGCGCGATTAACGCAGCGGAGTTGGTCACGGTTTTTCCCGCGAACTTCGTGATCACATCATCAGGTCGCAACGCCGGCTTGGACTCCGCGCCTGGCCCGCCCGAGCGCAGGCTGTGGACGAGCACGCCGTGGCGGTCTGGCCGCTCCAGTTCCATCGCCGACATGCGCGTGAAGTCGCGCACGGTCAGGCCCCAATTTGCCAGTTCAAACTCCATCGCCTCGTTCGGCTCGCGCTCGATGGTCGTGAGCGTCCACGTCATCGGCTGGCCGGCGCGCAAACCTTTCAACGTCACTTTCGCGCCCACGGGCGTGTTCAAAATCATGCGGTTGAACACCGGCAAATCTTCCGGCGCACGACTCTCGATGACGGACGCGCCGTCGTACTCGGTGATGAAATCGCCGGGCTTGATTCCCGCCGCCAGCGCGGGACTGCCGGGCAAAATCGTGGCGACCAGCACGCCCGTGGCGTCGCTCATTTTCTTGAGCAAGGTCTGCGCCTCAATGCCCACCCAACTGCGCGACACGCGCCCCTTCGCGATCAGTTCCTTCGCCACGGCCTGCGCGAGATTGGACGGAATGGCTCCGCCTAGACTGCCGAGACCGACCTCATTCACGCCGATAATTTCACCGCGCAAGTTGACCAGCGGCCCGCCGCTGTTGCCGCCGAAGATCACCGCGTCGTGACCAATCCAGCGCACCAGTTCGCCCACGCGTTCGCCGTCGAGCACCATGCTGCCGTCGGGGGAAATCATCGCGGTGTTGGCGACAATGCCCTTGGTCACGGACTGCGAGACGCCGGCAGGACTGCCCATCGCCAGCACCACGTCGCCGACGGTGAGCTTGTCCGAGTCGCCAAACTTCGCGACCGCGAGCTTCTGCTTCGGATGGCGGCTGCTGCTGAGATCAAGTTTCAGAATCGCCAAGTCACTCAACGCATCCGTGCCGATGAGCACCGCATCCACTTCCTCACGATTGGAAAGTCGGCACACCAATCGCGTGGCGCGTCCGGCGACGTGGTGGTTCGTGATGATGTAACCGTCCTCGCTGATGATCGCGCCGCTGCCGCTGGAACGGCGCTTCTGCATCTTGCCGCCGTCGCCTTCCTCGAACACGACGTGGATGCGGACGAGCGCGGGATAAACCCCGTCCACCGCGCGCTCGATGGCTTGGCGCGCCGCGTCATCGCCGGACTTTTTCCCGAACCACGCAGCCCGCGCCTGCGGCGGAGCGGTGATGAGCGCGGGTGCCGCGAGCAAAAGCGTCGCGCTGAGAAGGGTGTGGCGAAGAATCATCCGCGCCATGAGTCCAGAATTTGCGCGCGGCGTCGAGCTTGAGTTGAGAAATGTGCCCCCGGCGTCCCGCCGGGTCGGGGTGTTCTCCGCACATGGCCTTGAATGCCATCAGCAGGCGCGGCGTGCAGGAGCGCGGCATTCATGCCGCTTAACGTCATTCGATCTTTGAGGTTTGAATCCGGTCCGGCTTTCGAACGGTGAACCAGCCTGAAGGCCGCGCTCTTCGCGCGTCCCGCCAATCGTCTGCTGCGTCGTTCCAGTTTCAGATCGCAGCCCGGCGGGACGCCGGGGGCACGGGCAGCTTCAATGCCTGCGGAACACCAGCTTGTGCTCGATGCGCTTGGTCTGGGTGTAATCCAGCGGCGGCAGATCCGTGTCCGTCGGCGATTCCGTTTCGTGGAGATAAGTCTGCGCGAGTTTTTGGAGCGAAGTCCAGCGTGCCCAGTCGAGCGGCGGCGAGTTGGCGATGCGCCGCAGCGTCGAGCGCCACTCGATGATGATGCGGTCAATGTCGCCGGTGCCGAGGAATTCCGTGACCCAGCGCGATTTGCTCAACGGATCTTTGTGAATGCTCTGCACCACTTCCGCCGCGCCCCAGCCGTAGCTCGGCGGGACGCCGTTCTCCAAATAACCGGGAATGTTCTGCACGCCGAAGACGCGCTGACAATTCATCGCCAGCCGCCCGCCCCAGCGGTTCTCGTCCTTTGCGAAACGAAAGCCCGCGTCGAGATTCGCGAGGTCGTAAATCATTTCATCGAGCTGATAGCTGAAGTCTTCGAGCGACGCGGCCACGGCCAGTCCATCGCCTTGGGAAAAGAAACTCACGATGCGCCCGCGCCGCGTCGGCACGCCCGCCGCGTCCACCAGTCCGAG
>JAYVNY010000178.1:0-18496 GCA_043758205.1 Akkermansia sp. | reverse complement strand
CCAGTGCCGGTGCGGCTCTGGAACTGGACGCCGTTCGTCTGGGTGATGAAGGCGGAGACGTGCTTCGCGTTCGCGCTGAGCGAGTTGCGAATCATCACGCCAGCCTTGGCCCAGTCGTCCGTGTCACCGAGACCCACGACGCGGGCGATGATCGTGCAGTTGCCGTTGGCGGACTGGTAGGCGTAGCGGAATTCATCCGAGGTGCCCCAGATGTATTTGCCGGAGCCGACCACGGTGAACACGCCGCCAGCTTCGCTCGCCGCGCCTTCATCCGCGACCGGGCCGATGTCCTTGGACTTCCACGGACTGGGCAAACCAGCCGACGGGATGGAACTGACCTCGGTAGAATCCGCGCTCGGCGTGGCGAAGCGCAAGGCGACCACGACGTAGTAATAGACCGTGCCGTTCACGACGTTCGTGTCCGTGTAGCTGGAGGTGGTGAGGCCGCTCTTGATCACGAGGTAAGGTCCGCCCTTCGTGAGCGAGCGTTTCACACTGTAGCTGGAAGCGCCCGAGACGGACTTCCACGAGAGTTTCACG
The DNA here is from genome assembly GCA_043758205.1 of Akkermansia sp. Taxonomy (GTDB): domain Bacteria; phylum Verrucomicrobiota; class Verrucomicrobiia; order Limisphaerales; family SIBH01; genus JANNGC01. The sequence continues at coordinate 17,956 of JAYVNY010000178.1, read as the reverse complement.
AAGCCGTTGCCGGGCTTGTCCACGAGACCCGTCGGAGCGGGCGGCGGGCAATGGCCGAGGATCACGGTGCTGACGGAGGAGTGCTTGGTGACTTTGTCGAGGGAGCCGACCGGGTCCGCCACCGCCGTCACCGCGTTGACCAGCGGCGTGTCATCGGTGGACTTCACCACATAAGTGCGGACGAGGCTGCCGCCTTCGCCGGGTGCCACGGTGATGTCACTGAGCACCTGGCCACCGAGGACGGAGGAACTCACCTTCACGCTGTCGAGGAGGGCGTTGCCGGTGTTCGTGTAGGTGAAGGTGTAGGTGATGGTGTCACCGCAATTCGCCGTAGCCGGGCCGGCGACCGTGACGGCCACATCCACATGCGTGCCGGTGTAGCCGAAGACCTTGCCCGTCTTGTTCTGACCGGCGGAGAGCGAGGTGGAATGCTTGTTGTCCTTGTTGTTGTCCGGATCCACCGTCTGTTTCCAACCGGCATGCGGTGTGACCACGATCACGTAGCTGCCTTCCGCCAAGTTCGAGAAGCAGTAATCGCCAGCGGCGTCCGTCACATCCGTATCAATCACGGCGGAGCCTTTCTTCAAAGTCACCGTCCAGCCTGCGAGGCCGGCATCGGTACTCACGCTGCCGTCCGCGTTCAAGTCGTTCTTCACCTTGCCGCAGATGCTGCCAGTGCCGGGCGTGGCGGAAGAAGCCGCGCAATCGCCAATCGTGATGTTGAAGTCACCCTGGCCGGTCACCGGCAAAGCCGGACCAGCGGAAGGCTGCGCCGCCACGGTCCAGATGAACCAGCTCGACGCGCCGAACTTGATGTTCTTGTTGTTCGCACCGAGGCCGACTTGAAAAGCCGGGCCGGTCGGCACAATCGTCAGCACCGCACCGGCGTATTCGCCCGTGCCGGTGAGCGTGCCGTTGTAAGTCGGGTAGTAATACCAAGTGTCGGTGTCCACGGGGCCGCCGTTCTCGTCATAGGCGCAATCCTTCAGATCTTTCTTCGGGCTGCCGGGAGGCGCAACCGACGTGCGGCCGCTGAGGTTGACTAACACTTCAAAGCCTTGGGCGGGGTTCGAGACCTTGGCAATGGTGCCGGAGAGAACCGCAGTGCCATCGAGGTTTTCCACGAAGCTGCCGGGCGTGGGCGTGAAGACAAAGTCCGTGCCGATGCCCGGCATCCAGACCGCGTGATGCGTGGTCGCATCGCTGCATTTGCCGCCGCCATCCGCCTGCTGCACGCAGTTGGTGAGCGGGCGCTCGACGCAATCCACGATCTCAAGATTGAAGTCGCCGCGGCCCGTCATCGCGATGGCCGCCCCGGAATCGGGCTGGGCCGTCACGGTCCAGTTGAACCAGCTCGAAAGGCCGTAGTTCAAATTCTTACCGCTCGCACCGAGGCCGACTTGCAGGGCCGGACCGGTCGGAACAATCGTGAGCACCGCGCCGGCCAGATTGCCGCAGCCGGTGAGGGTGCCGGTGTAGTTCGTGTAGTAATACCAGGTGCTCGTGTCCACGGGGCCGCCATTCTCGGAATAGGCGCAGTTGAGCAAATCTTTCTTCGGGCTGCCGGGAGGCGCGACGCTGGTGCGACCGGAGAGATGCACGTCCACCGTGAAACATTTGCCGGGGTCAGACGCGCTGACCACCGTGCCGGAGATGAGTCCCGTGCCGTCCGCATTTTCAATCAACTGGCCGGCGGGAACAAAATAGAAATCCGTGGCAATGCCAGGAAGCCAAAGCGCGTGGTTCGCCACGCTGTCGCTGCACGGCCCGCCGCCGACGACCCTCTGTACGCAATTGGTGAGGGGCGGATTGCAGTTGGTGGAAACCGTGAGGGTTTGCGTGCAGGTATTGGTGTGGCCGCACGAATCAGCAACCTTCCACGTCCTCGTGATCACGTTGGCGACCACGGAATCCAAGTAATTCGAGGTGTAGGGAGCACAATCAGGCTGGGGCGTATAAGTGGGAAACCCGATGAGCGGGTTGACGAAAGGGTCGGCAGATTCGTTGCAACCCAGCGTGCGGTCCGGCGGGCAGACCGGCGGAGGATTCAAGATCAGTTCCGCATCAAGCCCTGTCGCGGCGGCGGCCGCATGATTAATCGTCAACAGGTAACTGATGGAATAAGGGGCGGTGGCCGTGACAACTACAGGTTGCGACTGCGAAAAGCCGTGGCCAGAAAACGGGCCGAGCACGGTGACCGGCGAGGCGTGGGAGAACGCGCCGTTCGCGTTGTCCGTGAACACCCGGAAGGTAACGGAACCCCCGGCATTGCCGCCGATGTTTATCGAACCGGGGCCGGCGGCCGCGAAACCGGTGTCGGTCACTTCAATGGTCAGCGTGCCGCCGCTGCCCGAGGAGATGGCCAGGTTCTGCAAATCCAGACGCGGGGCAGCAGCGCTGCCGATGACAGGCTTGGAAGTGCCGCTCGAAAAGGTGGTGATCCAGTTCGTGCCAACCGGGCTGGAAAAAGCCACCACCCCCACGAGGGGAACCAAGTCGTCGGGGCCTTGATCTTCAACGATGACGGTTCCTGCGGGCGTGCCGTCGGAGATGCGGAGTTTCAGCGCGGCGGAGGAGGACAGCGCGGTCGCCAACCAGACGACGGCACACAGCACGAGGTGTAACGTGTGTTTCATAGTTTTGTTTTTTCTTCTGGTCTGATTTCCAAATTCCAACTCGCGAGCGGGTGTTTTTACCCACGCGCCGCGAGGCGACGGGCCTGAACTGAATCAGGCGCTTAATCTATCGTAAAAGCAATACCTATTCCTTGAAAGCCGAACGCTCGAACCGGGTGGCTTAAACCGCAGAATTGTTGAGGTTTATTCGCAGAAAATAATGCCGCACGTCGAGGTCGGCCGAACTGTCCCCCCCCAAACTGTCAGCCAGTCCGACGTTTCGCGGAAGCCGCTTTCACCTTCGCAAGGACGGTGCCGACGATTTCCGGCTCTGAAGCCGACGTTTTATCGCTCCGTCAGGGCGTGAAAAGGGAATGGCACGAGGGCGTTGACACCCGGCCCGAAGATGAGCAGAAGTACCACCATGTGGGTTCCAAGGAGTGCGGTGTCGAGTCGAGGTTTGCACCAACGAGTGAAGGTGTGAACCCAAGCACAATTCTTGAACCGGCGAGGATGAAGGCCGTCAGCGGGGAGACCGCCCGGACCTGGTTGGAGTCCCCCCATCGTACGAAGCGACGACGCCCTGCAAGTCCCGCAGACCGCCTCTGGCATCAGGGCCAGCCTGATTCAACCCGAACGCCGAAGTAGCGGCGGCGCAGCCGCCGGGGTAGCACAGGCCACTGGCCTGTGCCGCGCGGCTACCAGCCGCGCGGAACGGAAAAGCGCGCTCGGAAAATTTGTTCGTCCACTTCCCATGACACACGCCCACACTTCCGCCCGGCTGGTAGCCGGGCGGCACGGGCTGGTAGCCCGTGCCACCCACGCCTACCTCGGCGTTCGGGTTCAATTGCCGCGACGGGTCATGGGGCGCATAAACGTGGATTTGCGATTCGGTCCCACGGACTCGGGCCTTCACTTGCACGCCCTTCTTACTGCGAAGCGTGGCCTGCGCCTTGGCCGGCTACCTATCCGGCGCAACACCCACCATGAAAAGCAAACGGCCCGGGATTTCTCCCGGGCCGTTTTTCAAAAGGTGTTGAACCCGTGCGGATTACGATTTGCGACGAGCCGCGAAGGCACCGAGCGCGAGGAGTCCCGTTCCGAGGAACGTGACCATCGAGCCGCCTTCGGGAGCGGTAACAAACAGGTGGATGTCGCCGCTGGTGATCGTGCCGGGCGTTTGGAGGAGGTCCAAACGAACCGTGAACGAGACCGTCGGATCCGCCGGCACACTGCCCCCCGCGTTGTTCGCGAAGGAATTGACGCCGGAGAACGTTTGGCTGGTCAGGAGGGTGGTCATGGCCAGCTCATTGTTGCCGCCATCATAGTAAGTGCGAACCGTCGCCGTGTTTCCCCCCGTCGCCAGCGTGCCGCCTGAAGCGGTCAACGCAGAGCTGACTGCCGCCAGGTTGAAGCCGTTTTCGCTGAACTGCACTGATAAGCTACCAGTCACAGCGCCAGGGCCCGCCGTGCGGACGATGCTCCAGTTCAAGTCGAGTTCCGGGGCCGTGGCCGAGCCGATAACCGGCTTGGTCGTGCCAGCCGACAGCACCACGCTCCAACCGGCGAAGGTGTTAGCGGGAGCCGAATACTGCACAAACCCGGCAATCGAGCTGCCGTCACCCGCACCGCCGTCGGTGACGACCACAGTGGTGGTGCCGTCAGAGATGCGGATGGTCGGAACAGCTTGGGAGACAGAAGCAGCGGCCAACGCGAGGGCCACTCCCAGAACTGCTGCGTTACATTTAAGATTTTTCATAATTTTTGAGGCTTGGGTTCAACACCAAGTTTCCAAACCTAAGCCCGCTTCGTGCCAAGGAAGGTTTAACCAAGGAAGCCAAGGAGTTAAGCTTCTGTAAATTCATTGTTTGCCACGATTTCAAGCTGCCGGAAATCAACCAGTTGAATTCTTGAAAGTGTAAGCGTCCGCTGACAGTTCATTTCAACCGCTGCAAGGCTTCGCGCGCCTGCTTGGCGAAGGTCGAATTCGGCGCAGCGGTCACGGCGGCTTGGAACGCCTCGCGGGCGTTGCTCACGCGCTGGGACTTCTCATGGCTCAGGCCAAGGAGATAGAACGCCTCGGCGTCCGCCGGGTTCTGCGCCGTGGCCTGGGTCAGTGCCGTGACGGCAAGACGGAAGTCACCTTTGCGATAGGCCGCCTGCCCGAGCGCTCGGGCGAGCGCGGCGTCTTTGCTGAAAACCTGCCGCGCCCTAGTGGCGAGTTCGATGGCCTTGTCTTCCTGGCCGGTGGCACCCGCGTAAATGATGGCCAACTGCCGCTGCGCCAAGGCGAAGGATTTGTTGAGCGACAGAACCTTCTTGTAGCCCGCGACCGCGTCCTGCGGCTTCCCGGACTTGTCCGTGGCGAGCGCGGTGGTCATCAGGCCAGGCAGGTCGTTCACATCATGCGCCAGACGGGTGGACGCGGCCTTTTGTGCGGCCTCCGCATTATCTTTGCCCTCGGCGAAATCAAGCAACGTTTGCAAATCCCGCGCCTCTGCCCCGCGCGCCAGTGTGCCGCGACCGAGATAATCCGCCGTGGTTTCCCGCGCGGCCTCGAACTGGCCGAGGCCATACTGCGCCACCGCCAGATCGAGGAGCAATTCCACCTCGGGCGTGGTGCTGCGGATGTTCTCCTGCAGTAACGCCGCCGCGCTGGAAAAATCCCCGCTGCGATACGAGAGCCGCCCGAGCACGCCGGCGACCGCTGGATCGTTGGGCGCAATTCTCCGCGCCGCCTTTGCCAGTTCCAGGCCCCTCGGCAGGCTGTTCAATTTGTCGGCTTGCAAGACCGCCGCCTTCGCCAGCGGCGCGGCCACGGTGGGATTCAACTTCGCCGCGGCGTCGTAGGCAGACACCGCCTTGGCAAAACTTCCCGCCGCCTCGTGCGCCTGGCCGAGCCGGAACGCCGCGAGATAATCCTTCGCGTCCGCCTGCACCGCCGCCTCCAGTTTCGCCACTGCGTCCGCGCCGGGGACCGCGCTCAAGACGGCAAGCCGCTGCTCAGAATCTTTCACCAACGCCGGAGCGCCCTTGAGCGCGATGACTTTCTGAAACGACACGCGCGCCGCGTCCGCCAGGCCCATCACGTATTCCGTGCGCGCGAGATGGTAAACAATCTCCGCGACGTTCGGCTTGCGCCCCGCCGCCTCGCGCAAAAAGTTCAGCGCCTGCGGGAACTCGCCCTTACGGAAATGAATCCAGCCCAGCGTGTCCGCAGTGTCGGCGTCGGACGGCTGAAGTTCGCGCGCCTTGCCCGCCGCCGCCGCCGCCGGTTCGAGTTCGTTCAACCGCTCGGCGAGCAGATATGCGAGATTGTTCCAAGCGATCGCCACGCGCGGATTCAGCTTCACCACCGTCTCGTAATGTTTGCGCGCATTCACGTAATCACCTTCCGCGTCATAGGCCATGCCGAGTTGCAACTGTGACGTCACGTCGGCGGGATTGATCTGGATGGCCTGCTTGAACTGCGCGATGGCGCTCTTGTTATCACCCGACGACGACTCCAATTGGGCCAGCAGCACGTGGAGTCCGCTCGACTCCGGCGCGCGCTGCGCCACTTCCTTGAGCAGCCGCGTGGCGTTGTTGGTGTCGCCTTTCGCGAGCGCGACCTTGGCCGCGAGCATCATCGCGCCCGGCGCGTTAGTGTGCAGCACGAGCAGCGCGTTCACGCGTTCCTGCGCGGCGTCGAATTTTTTCTCGTCCACATCCAGGTCGAGCAGTTCTTCCGAGGCCGGGAGGTAATACGGCGAGAGCCGCAACGCTTCCTCGTACATCTTCCGCGCCTCGGTCGGACGCCCCTGCCGCGAGTGGATGAAGCCTCGATACGCTGGAAATTCCGGCTGCTTCGGGAACTGCTGGCCCAGTTCCGTGTACAAGCTGAACGCCTGATCCAACTGCCCCATCGCGCTGTAGGCATTCGCCAAAACCATCTTCGCCTGCGCGTTGGTCGGGTAGGCTTTCAGGAAGGCCAGCATGGAAGTAATCGCCTCGCCCAGCCCGCCGGAGCGCATTTTCAATTCCGCGCGCAACAGGATCGCCGACGTGTAACCGGGGTTCAACTGCAGCGCCTCGTCCAGGTTCTGCATCGCCTCCACCGCAGCGCCGCCCTGCAAGTGCGCGACCGCCGTCTCGTACTTCAACTCCGGGGACTTCGGATACAAATCATCCAACTGCTTCAGCTCCGTAAGCCCCTTCGCCGTTTCCCCCTGCAACACGAAGGCCCGCGCACGCATCAGCCGGATGTCGTAGCTGCGCGGGTGCCACGAAAGCACCGTCTGCGCGATGCGTTCGCACTCGGTGAAATCATTTTCCGCCAGCGCAATTTTCCCGCGCAGAACCCAGGTCGGCGTGTCGTCCGGCGTCGCCTTGAGAATTTCTTCCAGAATCTTTTTCGCCGCCGCGTTGTCCCCGGCCTGCATCTTGGAAATCGCGAGCTGCAACTTCGCCGGCGAATGCGCGGGCGCGCTCTCCATCGCGCTCCGCAGGAACGCCTCGGACTCCGGATTATGCTTTTGCAGCCCGGCCACGAGACCCTGCAATACCTTCACCTCCGGAGCCTGCCCGTTCAGCTTCACCGCCGCCTGCACCGCCGCGTCCGCCTCGGCCAGCTTGTTCTCACGCAACAACAGGCTCGCCAGCGCCGCGTGCGAGGCCCAGGTCTCCACTCCGCTCTGCTTCAAAGACTGCAGTTTCTCCCGCGCCGTCGCCGCCGTCTCCGGTGAGAAGGCCGTGTCCGCCAGCAGCAGCGTCGCGCCCGCGTGATCCGGCTTCTGGCCGAGGATGAACAGCGCCTCCTCGCGCGCCGGCTGCAACCGATGGAGCGGGACCATCACCGTGCCCAGCAGGTAGCGCATCTCGAGATCGTCCGGCATCAACTCCTTCGCGCGCGTCAGCACCTGATACGCCTCGAAGGTCCGGCCCTGCGCGTGGTAAATCATCCCCAGCCGCCGCACCACCACCGGGTCCGCCGTGGGACTCAACTTCGCCGCCCCGAGAAATTCGATCTCCGCCTTCGCGAAATCGTTCTTCTGAAAATAACTCTCGCCACGCTCCACGTGCCGTTTCCGCTTTGATTCCTGCGAACAGCCCGTCAACCCCGCGAGCAAACCCGCCGTCAGGACGAGCGCCAGCGTTTGTTTGATTCTGTTTTTCATAGGCAACTTTCTCCCTGCTAATTTTTCCTCGTGGTCTTCGACGACTCCGATCGTTTGAAGTACCAAAGCAATCCGAACAACGGCACCAGCGAGAGCGCGAAAAAAATCGGTCCGCCCTGATGATGCAACGGCCCGTGGATGACGCCCGCGTCCACGTTCACCGAGAGCCAGCCCAGCACCGTGATGCGCGCCGCATTGCGCAGCAGCCCGAGCGGAATCGTCGCCAGCGCCAGTGCCATGCGCCTCCAGCCCGTCTGCAAAAACATTTTCCCCGCGATCAGGCTCGTGATGAACAGCACCAGCGTCGAGCGCACCCCGCTGCATTCCTCCGCCACCATGATGACCAGGCGTGGCAACTGAAACATCAGCCCCTCGCGCAAGACCGGCAGCCCGCTCAGTTGCAGCATCCAGTCCGTGACCTCCGCCGAGCCGAGTTGCAGGGCCACGCTCATCCAATCCGTCAGCACCAGTGGCAGCGGAATGAAGAAGGCGAGAAACCAGATGGAGAACTGATGCTGCTTCAGTTGGCTCCAGCCCACCGTCCGCAGCGCCAAGCCCAACAAGATAAACAAATAGCCGAGCACGCCCGCCCACAAATACTCCGTCACCGGCAGCGACTTGGTCTGTCGCAAAAAGAAATACCACCCCAGCGCGACCAACCCCAGCGCTTCGGCCAGCACCGCCCCTGCGGGAATTTTGGCATCCGGAACAGCCTGGCCTGGCCCAGCATTCTTCCCATCCAGAAAACGCCACACGTACCACGACACCAACGGGATGAGCAGCAGATGCGAATGCAGCTCGCTCTTCAACGACAGCCGCACCAGTTCCCACAGCGGCAATGCGAACAACAGCGTCACTCCCGCCGCCAGCAGGAAAAACTTTCGCCTGGCCCGACGCTCTCCGCCCGTCGCTTGGTTCGCGTCCGCACTGATCTTCTGTTCCACCGTTTCCATTCTCACAAATTCTTCCGATACCACGCCAGCGCCTGAACCAGTCCCGACGCCACCGTGAACTGCGGCTCGTAGCCCAGCGCTTGCGTCACCGCGTCAATGCTCGCCTCCGAATGCCGCACGTCGCCCACGCGAAAATCGCGATACACCGGCTTGGCGTCATGCAGCTCGGGGTGAAACGGCGCGAGCCGCGAACGCAGGATTTCATAAAGCTCATTCAGCGTCGTCTTCCCGCGCCGAGCCACGTTGAACACGCGGTTGATGGAATCCTTCTCGGGACACGTCGCCGCCAGAATGTTCGCCTGCACCACGTCGGCGACGTGGCAGAAGTCCCGTGTCGTCTCACCGTCGCCGAAAATTTCCACCGGCTCATTCCGCATCATCTTCGCGATCCATTTCGGAATCACCGCCGCGTACGCGCCGTTCGGATCCTGACGCGGGCCGAAGATGTTGAAATAGCGCAAGCCCACCGTCTCCAACCCGTAACAACTCGCGGCCATCGAGGCGTAACTCTCGTTCACCAGTTTCGTCAGCGCGAAGGGCGAGAGGCAGCGCCCGAGCTTCTCCTCCACTTTCGGCAGCGTCGCATCATCGCCATACACCGCGCTGCTTGATGCGTACACGAACCGCCGCGCGCCCGCCTCCTGCGCCGCGAGCAGCAGATTGAACGTGCCGGTCACGTTCACGTCATGCGCCAGCAACGGCTTCTCGATGGACAGCGGCACCGAGCCGATGGCCGCATGATGCAGCACGTAATCCACGCAGTCGCACGCCTCGCGCACCGCCTCCAGATCGCGGATGTCCCCCGTCTCCATCTCGAAACGATCCCACGCCGCCGGCTCCACCGCGCGCTCGACCTCGTCGAGATTGCGCTGATGCCCGCTGGAAAAATCATCCAGTCCCAGCACGAACTGATCGAGGCGCAGCAGTTCCTCGACGATGTTCGAGCCGATGAAGCCGGCCGCGCCGGTGACGAGCCAGGTTTTCGGCTCGCGCTGCAATTCAGCCCGGCGTTTTTGATAAGTGGTCAAGTTAAAAAATTATTCCGGCGAAAACAATAAACGCGCGTAGAGATACGCCGCCGCCTCGGACAGCGTCTCCTTCACGCCCTCGCTGTAACGCCACCAATGCTCCGGGTCATACTCCTCGTTCGTCAGCGCGATGATGCCGATCTTGGCGCGCGGAAATGCTTCCTCGTAGAGCAACCGGCTGCGCCGCGCGTGTGGCCCGAGCGTCACCAGATTGAACGTCGCTAGTTCCACGCGGTTCGACACGCACCACTTGCGCAAGGCCAGCGCCGACGCGTAGGTGCGATCCCGACTCACTTTCCACCCGGGCACATACTGGATTTTCGCCGCCGGCACGCCCGCCCGCACCAGAAGATATTCCGCCACGCTGGCAAACGTATCTGCGTCATTGCGCGACTTCCGGTCCGTGAGCGTCGGCCCGCCCGTGGTGTAAATCCGGTCGTAATCCCCGTGAACCTTCGCGACGTAACCCGTGGCGGCGTAACGCGGCACCCAGCCCTCCAGCACCAGCACGCGCGTCTCGACTGGAGAATTCACCGCAAGAAAATCATGCGCCTTCCACACGCCCACCAACCCCGCCAGCGCGACCAGCGCGAAGGCCGCCAGCCAACCCTGCCACGTGAGCGCCCACACTTCCTTGCGCCGCACCAAGCCGAACCACTTCCGCCGCACGCGCGAGATTGGAACAATTTCCTCTGAACCTTCCGCTTTCATTCCGTTCACAATCTCCTTGGGATGACGGCTTCCAGCCGGCGAGTTCTCGACCACAAAACGTGTTCGTGCCGGCGGGACGCGGGCGCTCCCAGGAAACTCATTCGCCATCCGTCATCTCCTCCGCCTTCAACAAATTCGTCAGTGCGTAAAAAATCTGGCTTTGCGGCCAGCGCACGAACGGATACGTGTGCCGCCACCCGCCGCGATACACGCGCGTGGTGAAATGGCCGTCACGCAACTGATGATTCGTAATGAGCCAAGTGGCGAGCTGCTGCGCGTGCGCGAACGCCGCCGGGATCGTGTCGCGCAGCAACGCGCCCAGCGTGATGGCCTCCGCGAAGTTGTACATCTCCAGTTTCACCAACTGCGTGCGCGGCTGGATCGTGAACGACTTCGGCAACCCCTCGGCATCGAACAGCTCGCGCCGGTAATACTCGTAGCCCTTCGCGATGGCCTGCGTCACCGCCGCGTCGTTCCACCGCCGGTTCACCTTCACCAGATTCTTCAGCACAAAGCAGGTGTGGAAATGATCGATGAACCGCTCGGACGGATGATCCAGGGCGTAAAGCCAAGCGCCATCGTCGCGCTGATTCTGAAGAATGAAATTGAGATTGCGCCGCGCGGTCTGCTGATAGCGCGGCTCATGGAAGCGCCGCGCCGCCTCCGCCAGCACCATGACCCGGTACGCGCTGGCGTTGAGCACCTGGCTGTGATCGTTCGGCGAGTAACTGCCCGCCGCCGCGTCTGGCGAAGTCGGCGTGTCGTGCAGATCATTCTGCACAAAGCGCGCGATGGACTCCGCCACTTCCAGATGCCGCGGCTCACCCGTCGCATCGTGCAAACCGAGAAACACCTCGAAGCAATAGGGTGTGGCCGTGATGAACGGCGTGTTGCGCTTCCACAACCCGTGATTGTTCTGCCAGTCGAACGGGTAGCCCCAGCAGTGTCCGCTGTAGCCCGGGATGCTGGTGCGCAGCAGGTGGGCGGCAAACTCCTCCGCGCGGGCAAGAAATTTTTTCTCGCCGCTCAGTGCGTGAAGATTCAGGAAGGCGAGGGCCAGTTGCGCATCAGCCGTGGCGAACCGCTGCTTCGCCACGAACAGTGCGCGCACCCACGGACACAAGGTCTCCGCAAGCAACAACGGCAAGACGAGCGGCACGCCCAGCGGATGCTTCCGGTAGTAAAGCCGGCGCGAAAAAAGTCCGTAGCGTGTGCCCCACAAATCGTACGGATCAAAGCTCTCGCCCTCGTTCCGCTCCAGCCACGAGGCGAAGAGTTGGATGGCACCGGGCAGTTCCTTCATGCCTGTGCAGGGAGCTTTTGGCTCCCCGATGAAGGCGGTTCCCGCAGGCGCCAGTTCATCACGCCAAGGATCACCCGCCAAAGTGAAGGCACTTCTCTCGCGCGGAGCCGGCGAAAAATGCGATAGCCCAGACGTTCCCAGACGCTGAAGTTGTGCGCGACGGCGCGGCGAAGTTCTGCGCGGACGGCCATCTGATTGGACGTGCTCACGCCGCCACTGTCGAAGCGGGCGATGACCAGAGGCAGATAGCACGCCGTGAGGCGATGCCTGCGCAACGCGCGCAGTAACCAGTCGTGATCCGCAGCGTAGCGGTAGCTCTGGTCGAAAAATCCGGCCACATCGAACGCGCGTCGCGTGGCAAAGACGCCTTGGTGGCACAAAGGAAATTCCAGCAGGTTCGCCAGATCCCATCCTTCGTAAGACCTCAGCCGTTCGACGTGGCCAGAAGCCGCAGTGATAATTACGTCCCCATAAAGCACGTCCGGCCGCTTCTCGCGGAAACGCGCCATGACCTGCTGGCACACCGTCTCCGCTGCAAACACGTCTCCGGCATTCAGAAAAAAAACAAGTTCGCCCTGCGCGCGACGCAAACCTTTATTCATCGCGTCGTAGATGCCAGTGTCCGGCTCGCTCACGAGCGAATCCACTCGCGCAGCATACCTTTGCAACACTTCCGGAGTCGCGTCTGTGGAAGCGCCGTCCACGATGACGTAATCCATCCGGACGCCGGTCTGCTGCAGGACGCTTAGGATGGTCGCCTCCAGCAAGGGTCCCGCATTGCGGCAGACGGTGATGACGGTGATATCAGGGGGCATGGCCTGCGAATTGAACTTGCTGGTCACGCCACCAAGGAGCGGTACACCTCGACGTGACGCGCTGCGGAATTTTCCCAAGTGAACTGGGCCGCGCGGGCGAGACCTTTTTGGCGCAGGTCTTCCCGATCCGGCAGCCCCCGCGCCAAACTCAGGATACACTCGGTCCATTGGTCGGAGTTGGACGCGTCGAGCATGATTCCACAGTCCCCCATCACTTCAGGGAGACTGGTGTTGTTGCCGGTGACGGGAATGGTTCCGCAGATCATGGCTTCGAGCGGCGGAATGCCGAAGCCTTCGTGCAGCGAAGGATAGAGCAGCGCGGTGCTGCGTCGGTAAAGAGCTTGCAGTTCATCCTCACTCGGAAAGACGGAGCATTGGACCTGGCCAGCCAAACCTGCCGACGCGATGAACTGTTGCTCCTCGGGAGTGAGCGGCGCGCCGACCACATGGAGCCGAAGCTGGGGCAAGGTTTGAACCGCGCGCGCAAATGCGCGGACCAGAAAGCTGAAGTTCTTGTAGCCATGGCGCGCTCCCACGAAGAGAAACAGGGGCGGCGCATCTGGGGCGGCGTCCGTATTCAGGCGGGTGCGACCAAAGGAAGCTCCATGGTGGATGACGGAGACAGGCTTCGACAAACCGGGGAAGCGTTCGAGCAATTGCGACCGGGTCGCTTCGGAAACACAGATGAGGTGATCCGCTCTTTCAATGGCCTCGCATTGCGCCCGGAGGGTTTCCTCATGATTGTCCAACTGGCCGGGGTAACTGGCATGAATGAAATCATGCACGGTGAGGACGACTGGCTGCTTCACGTCCTGCCACCGTAATCCTCCGTTCAGAAAATAATAAGTCGGGTGAAACAGCGCGTTGGACTGGAGCAACGTGCGGCTCCACCAGAGCGCCTGGAGACGCTGGCTCCAGCGGCGCGGGCGGAGTTCGGTATTGTAACGCCGGGCCAGTCGAGAATGGGTGACCGGCAGAGAATTCCCGCGGGCCAGACCGAGGAACGTGACCGCCCAATCGTGAGGCAGACGTTGCACGACTTCCTGAAAGTAGCGGTTGATGCCTCCGGCCCGCTGCCAGCGAAAGATCCAGCCATCATAGACTACGTGCATGCGTGGAGTGTGCGAGAACGGCGGCGGCCCTGGCCGCAGCGGTCATTCCTTCAGCCAAGGGGCGGCGTATCTTCCCTCGGAATTTTTCTGGAAAAGCAACAACGCCCCGTAAGTGCCGCTGTGGTCGGAGAGCATGCAATGAACATTGCGAACTCCTTGGTCCTGGAGGGCGGTCAGCACCGCGTTCAAGGCGTACGTGTTCATCTGCATCACCGGTCCCGACGAACCGGCGTTCTGTTTCACCGCACCTCCACGCAAACGGCGGCGCACGGCTCGAATCACGCCTTGCACATGGTCACGCAGGCGATCCGGCGCCGGCCAGGAAACCGTTTGGGCGGCGGTGGCGAGGCCCGCCTTGGAGTAGGTGACATGCAGCGCGCCAACGCCGCCGTCGTTCAACAAATCCACCAGCCGATGGATTAACGACATGCCGCGCTCACACGGAATGTGCTGGAGGACAATGAAGGAGTTGATGAAATCAAACCGGCCCGGCACACCCGTCAGGCCGTCGTCTCCTTTGATTAAAGTGACGTTGGTCAGACCGTTCGACTGGCATACGGCCCGGGCCTCGCTGAGCATCCGATCCGAGACATCGATGCCGGTCACTTCGCGAAAACGTCGGGCCAGAGGCAGCAGCAGCCGGCCGACCCCGCATCCGAAATCCAAACTCCGCTCCGGCGCAAAGTCCGCGGACACGGACCGCCGGACCGCCGACACCACCCATTCGACATAGCGCTCACCGGAGGCGAAAAACTCCGCCCGCGCTTCCGCGCTCAGGTTTTCTTTTTTGAACCGGTCCTGCGTGAGCACGGCCCAGTACGGGTCTTCTTGGGCAAAGGATTCCCACTCCGAGTCGGTGCCAGGGTTGCTCATAAATTGTTGCGTCGCGGATATTCTCTCTGAGGGCGGATGACAAAAATCACGGCCGGGCCGGACGGCGACGGGTGCGCGCCAGCCAGAACCTTCTCCAGCGTGTGTCCAGCGAAGAAAAGGCGCGGGCGGAGATGGGTTCGCGTGTGAAGACGTGAAAGTCCGAATCGTTGGTGGCCAGGTGAAACCCGAAATCTCGGGCGAGAATTTCCAGGCTTCGTCGGCTGTAAAACGAAACGTGCTGCCCGTGGTCCAGCCCGTAGTACCACCAGTCCGCCGGCTGCGGAACCGGCTCCGGCCGCAAGGTCGTGCTGAAACAGAGGCAGGAGGTCAACGGGCTGATTTTTTCCAAGTCGGTTCTGGGATCCACCAGATGCTCGAACACTTCAAACGCGGTCACGGCCTCGTAGCTCCCTTGCAAAGGCAGTTCGGCCTCAAAACCCCGGCTGAACAGATTCTGGCAATAAATATCGGACCATCTGAAGTCATAACCCGCGTCCCGCATCAAGCGGACAAACAGCCCGTAGCCGGCCGCGTAGTCCAGAAAACGCCCGGCCGGATTCAGGAATGTTTCCACGAACGTAGTCATTCTCGTGCGGCAGCGAAGGTTGCGGGCCACGTATCCGGTGTCGGAAGCATTGATGGGCGAATGGTACGCCTCCGCGAGCCAGACCGGCTGTTCCAAAAAAAGGAAACCGCACTCCTTGCAGAGCCGGAAACAGCCTTCGTACGTTTCGCGGATGCGGGCACGCGCGTGTTCCCGCGTGACACCTGAGCAGACTGGACAGGTCATCATGGTGCGCGTCAACGGGCCGTCGCCGGTGTCGAATCATTCGCCGTGGAAATTCGCGGCGCCTCCAGTTTCGTCACTTCCCAACGCAAGCGTGGACAAACCGCGCCGGGCCACTGTTCCGTGAAACGGGAAGAAACGCCGCCCGTCTGTTCCACCACGAACCGGAGCGCCTGTTCCTCGTTGAACAGCACCTGCTGAAACGGGATGTCTCCGGTGAGCGTTACGCTGTAGGAGCCTTCGTTGAGCAGATTCCCATAGACCGTGCACCGCGCGTAGTAGCGGCCGGGACCGGTTGGTTTTTGATCGTAGTCAGCCTGGGCGCTTTCCGATGTGGTGAAGGCCAGGGTGCCATCGGCAGTAAAAAATCGCATCGCCACCCGGAAGCGCGGCATGGCCGCGTCAATCTGATATTCCAGTTCCAGGAAGAAAGGGTTCCGCACATCCACGCGGCTGGCCGGCTTGCCGTTATCGTCCAGCACTCGCAGGGCGAGCAGGGTCAGGCGCGGATCCTTGCTGATTTTTTCCGTCGGGTTCCAAACGCGCAAACCATCGGAGCCGGCCCCGCCTTGCAAGTAGGCGGCGATCACTTCCGACGTGGGGGCCACCATTTTCAAGCGGCCCTGCTCCAGCAAAATGGACCGGCGGCACAGCCGGTTGATCACCCCCATGTTATGCGAGACAAACAGAACGGTGCGGCCCTGCGCGGACGCCACGTCCTCCACTTTGCCGAGACATTTTTTTTGAAATTCCGAATCACCCACCGCCAGCACCTCATCAATGATTAAAATCTCAGGATCCAGGTGCGCGGCGACCGAGAACGCCAGCCGCACATACATGCCGCTCGAGTAGCGCTTGACGGGCGTGTCCAGAAACTTTTCCACCTCCGCGAAGGCCACAATCTCGTCGAACTTCTGCCGGATCTCCCGGTGCGTCATGCCAAGAATCGATCCGTTGAGAAATATGTTTTCCCGCCCGGTCAGTTCCTGATGAAAGCCCGTGCCCACTTCGAGCAGGCTGGCCACGCGGCCTTCAATGGTCACGCGGCCCCTGGTGGGTTCCGTGATGCGGCTGAGAATTTTCAACAGCGTGCTCTTGCCCGCGCCATTGCGTCCGACCACGCCGATGACTTCACCGCGGTTGATAGAAAATGAAACATCCTGCAAAGCCCAGAACTCCTCCGGCGGGCGGGCTTTCGCAGACGAGCGGCGCGCCAGCCACGACCAGGGGTGCCGGACCGCTTCCTCCAACGTGTGACGCAGCCCCTCGCGATGCGCGCGTTGGCCGAGCACGTAACGCTTCGACAGGTTCTCAACAAGGACGACGGGATCACTCATGGCGGGTCATTCGCAAAACAACTCAGATGACATCGGCGAAGGTTTTCTCGGTCTTCCGGAAAAAAAGCAGTCCCGTGAACACGAGCACGGTGGCCATGATCGTGGACGTGATCAAACCGGGCCAATACACCAGATGTTCGCCGCCCAAGATGCACCATCGAAAGCCATCGGTTACGCCCACCATGGGATTGAGGGAATAGACAAGCCGCCACTCCGGAGGCACCACGGTACTGATGAATCCCACGGGCGAAACATACAGGCCAAACTGCACGACGAACGGGACGATGAAACGAAAGTCGCGAAACTTCACCATGAGGGCGGCAATCCAAAGTCCCGCGCCGAACGACACCGCCAGCAACAGCACCACGAAAAACGGGAGATAGATCACGTGACCGGCAGGCACGAACCGGTAGTAAGCCAGCAGCAGCGCGAGAAAAAAAGCGGACACAAGGAAATCCACGAAACTGGTGATGACGCTGCTGGCCGGCACGATGAGCCGCGGGAAATACACCTTTGAAATCAGGTTGGAGTTCGTCACCAGACTGTTCCCGCTCTCCGACAGGGCGGTGGAAAAGAACTGCCACGGCAGCAGTCCGCAAAAGACGAGAATCGCGTAGGGCACGCCCGCGGAAGGCATCCGGCCAAACTTTCCAAAAACCAGCGTGAGCACGAGCATCGTCAGCAGCGGCCGAAGCAACGACCAGGTCACGCCGATGACGGTTTGCTTGTAGCGGATCAGCAGATCGCGCCAGGCCAGGAAGTAGAACAGCTCGCGGTAACGCCAGAGGTCCCGCCAGTAATGGCGCTGCGCCAGGCCAGATTCGATCACCACTTTGTTCATCGCGAGGGCGGGTTTGAAATGACGGTCGGTTGAGGGCGGGAACGCTCCAGCCGAAACATCAGCCAGTCCCAAAAATTGAGGGCCGAGGCTTTGAGCTGCCGCACGAATTTCTGCACGCGCCGCGTACCGGCCGAGCCCATCAGGCCATCGAGCATCCGCACCTTCCAATTGGGCACGGGCATGGACAGCGTGGCGCCGAACGATTGCGCCAAGGCCTGCGATTGTTCAACGAAGTGCGGTGAGTGCGGGAAAAAAAAGACGAGGCTTCGATGGAGAAACTTCTCGCACGCCAGCCGGGACCGTGGCGTGTCGCTCATGGCGAGGAGTGCCTTGACTTGGGAACGGATGGCGAACATCTGCGATTCCATTTTCTCAGGACAGTGGCCCACCTGGCTCAAAGTGTTCGGTGCGGCCATGCGGTAATA
>JAYVNY010000177.1:0-2667 GCA_043758205.1 Akkermansia sp. | reverse complement strand
CCAGAAGGCGCGCGGGTCCGCGACGTGAATCGAGATCGGCATGTTCAACTCCCCGCAGCGTTTCCACACCGGGTCCAGCTTCGGGTCATCAATGCGGATCAGCTTCCCGCTGCCGTCTTTCAAGTTCAGCCCCAGCCGCTTGAACTCCTTCAAACCCGCCGCGCCCAGCCGATGCCCCTCCTCGATCTGCTTCACGGCGCGCTCGCTGAAGTCCGCCGTATCCCAGCCGGCGTAATCCAAATTCATGTAGTGAACGATGCGGCCCGGCGCCAACGCGTCCGCCATGCGCTTCACGCTCTCGAAGGGCGACAACTCCCCCGGCTTATGCGTCACGTAACCTCCGCTCAGGTTCACGGCGAGGCCGATGCCCACGCGGTCCATGATGCGCACCGCGCGCGTGAGATGCTGCGTGGTGCCATTCAAATGCTGGTGCAAGTCAATGATGCGATGCTCCGCGCGCCACTGCTCGGCCTGTGCGGGCGCGTCCTTTTCCGAAGGGCCGCGCGGCGAGGAACAACTCACGGCCAGCACGCTGGCCAAGGCAAGAACCACGGCGTTCGTTGGGAAGTTCATGCCGCGCAGCGTTGCGAGAACGAGGCGGGATGGGAAATTCTTTTTCACGATCCTAAATCGTACTTCAACCCTGAAGCGCTGAAAGCGCGTTATTCGATAGCCCAGGGCCAAGCCCTGGGTTACGGCCCAAAACAAATCATCCAGCCCTGAAAGGGCGGAACCGAGGAGTCGCGCCCCTTCAGGCCTGGGAAAAGTTTTTTAACGCCGCCACCCAGGGCTTGGCCCTGGGCTATCGAATGTCGCCCGTTCGGGGCTGCTATCTCGGTGCGTGCGACACCCTCACTCGTGAACGAAAATGATTTTGCTGCCCTCGGCCTCGAAGTGCATGGGAATCTGCCGCAGGCCGGGGAGCGCGGCGGCGATGGCGGCGTGCTTTTCCTGCGGCGCGTAGAACATGAGGAAGCCGCCGCTGCCCGCTCCAAGGAGTTTGCCTCCGGTCGCACCCGCTGCTCGCGCGTCGGCATACCACGCGTCAATTTCGCCGGTGCTGATCTCCGACGTGATGCTGCGCTTGAGTTCCCAGTTCTCGTGCAGGATTTCGCCGAAGGCGGAGAGGTTGTCGCGCTGTAGTTCGGTGCGGAGATCGCGCGCGAGTTGCACCATGCGTTTGAGGGTGTCCTGCTTGGCGGTGCTGGAGGCCACGACCTCTTGCTGGTTTTTCAACACGGCGGAAGCACTGCGCGAAATGCCGGTGTAGAAGACGAGGGTGTTGCGTTGCAACACGGCGAGCGTGTCGCTGCGGCAGATGATGGGCGCGACGGTGACGGTGTCGTCGGGATGAAACTCGATGAAGTTGAAGCCGCCGAAGGCCGCGGCGTATTGGTCCTGCTTGCCGATGGGTTCGCCGCACTTTTCGATTTCGATGGCGCAGGATTCTTTCGCGAGTTGTTCCGCGCCGACCGCTCGCCCGGCGAAGGCGTGCAGAGCATTCAACAGTCCGACGGTGAACGCGCTGGACGAACCGAGGCCAGACCCCTTCGAGGGGATGTCGGCGATGGAGGTGATTTCGAGTCCGCCGTCCACCTTGAGCAGCGAAAGGGATTCGCGCACGAGCGGGTGTTGAATCTCGGCGACGGTGTCCGCTTCCTCGGTGCGCGAGTAGGAGAGGCGGATGCGTTCGTCGAACTTTTGGTTCAGCGTGAGATAAACGTATTTGCTGATGGCCGTGGACACGACCGCGCCGCCGAACCGGCGGTAGAACGACGGCAAATCGCTCCCCCCCCCGACAAAGCTCATGCGCAACGGCGTGCGGCTGATAATCATGCGGGCGTGTTGTAGCGGGAAAAATCCGAAAGCTGAAAGGCTGAAAAGCTGAAATAGCGAAAGCGGAAAAGTGAACTTTGAACTTTGAACCTCGAACTCTGAACTTTGAACGGGGGCCTCGAACGACGGATGCCCTCGGCGTTCAAAGTTCAAAAGTTCCCCGCCTTTTCACCCGGCCGCACCCGCACAAAAAAACGGCGGTGCTCACGCACCGCCGTTTGACTAAGGGGAAAAACTTACAGGCCCTTCGAGAGCATGTAGCGGAGCAGGTCGCCCACGCGGTTGCTGTAGCCCCACTCGTTATCGTACCAGCTCACGAGCTTGAAGAAGCGGCTGTTCAGCTCGATGCCCGAGCCGGCGTCGAAGATCGAGGACGCGGGACAATGGATGAAATCGCTGCTCACCACTTCGTCCGTGGTGTGTTCGAGGTAGCCCTTGAGGTAGGTCTCGCTCGCCTTTTTCATCGCGGCGGAAATCTCCGCGTAGCTCGTCTCTTTGACCGTGCGCACCGTCAAGTCCACCACTGAGACTGTCGGCGTCGGCACGCGGAAGGCCATGCCGGTCAGCTTGCCCTTCACTTCGGGGCAGACCAGGCCCACGGCCCGCGCCGCGCCTGTGCTCGAGGGGATCAAATTGATGGCCGCGCTGCGTCCGCCTTTCCAATCCTTCTTGCTCGGGGCATCCACCGTCTTCTGCGTGGCGGTGTAGCTGTGGACGGTCGTCATCAAACCCTCTTCGATGCCGAAGCCTTCCTTGAGCAAAACGTGGACGATGGGCGCGAGGCAGTTCGTGGTGCAGCTCGCGTTCGAGATGATGTGGTGCGTGGCCGCG
>JAYVNY010000176.1:0-6630 GCA_043758205.1 Akkermansia sp. | reverse complement strand
GCCGTCACCGCCGTGGCCATGCACTGGCGCGTGTTGCCGTCGCCGTGGACGACGCCCATGCCGAACTTCGCCAGCGCGCCGAGGAAGGCCAGTTCCTCGTTCGGCATCTGCCCGGTGCCAATCCACGCCACGGAGTCTTTGCCGTGCTGGTCCTGGATGGCCTTCATGCGCACGGTGAAAATTTGCAGCGCGGTGTCCCAGTCGATCGCGACCAAGTCGCCGTGTTCATCGCGGAGCAGCGGCGTCGTCGCCCGGTCGGGTGCGGACAGTGGCGTGAGCGCTTCCCAGCCTTTCGGGCAGGCCATGCCCAGGTTCACCGGGTAATCCGCCGACGCGCTGAGATTGATGGCCTGGCCGTCGCGCAAGTGGACGTTCAAACCGCAGCCGGTGGAGCAGAAGCCGCAGACGATCGTGGTGGTGGCGTCGGGCTGGAGACGCGCCGGGATTTTGCCAAGGCCAAATTCGCCGGGATGCAACACGAGTTCCTGCGTGAGAGGGCCGTGCCACTGACGGAGGAGCGGGGCGAGTTTGCTGGTGACGGAGTTCATGGCGAAATGGGGAAAGGCCTCACGCGAAGAATGCGAAAGGGAGGAAAACCGGGGCTTTTACCGCAGAGGCGCAGAGGCGCAGAGGCGAAAGGAACTGCCAGAACATGGCACCACCGAGCTTCCTCTTCTTTTCTCTGTACCTCTGCGCCTCTGCGGTAAAAAACTGCTCCCCACCACGACAGCGGCTCACCCGTTTTCTTCCTGCGTGTTCTTTGCTGGAGACAAAAATGTTTTCTAAAACTCATGTCGGCAACCCTCCCGGCATCTTCGGCGCGGCCACGGTGGTGAAGAAAAAGAAGCGTTCGATCATCTCTCCCGCGAGCAACAAAACAAACGCCGCCACCGCCAGCGCACGCGGCGCGGGCACCAAGTGCATGGTGAACAGCAGCGGCAGGCAGAGACCGCCGAGCATCACGCAGGCGAGCCGGACCATCGTGAGCGGCTGGAATTTTCCGGTGATGAGCAGCGCGGTTTTTTTGAGCGGCGTCAGTTCAAGGTCCATGCCGTGGCGCAACACCGAGATTTCGCCCGCGAGTTTGAGCAGGACCCCGATTATCACGATTTCCGCCAGCGTGGAAGAAGGTTGAATCATCGCCGCGCCCGCCGCGCCGAGGATGACCGCCGTGCCGAAGAACAGCGGCCCACTGCGCCGCCAGTTCCAGAGCGGACGTTGCGTGTCGTGGTAAATCATCGCCGAGCAAAACACGCCGAGCAGGCCGATCAGCGGCGCGCCGACTTCCAACCCGACGCGCAGGACGGCGAACAAACGCGCCGGGCTGGAAGCCGGCACTCCGAGCGCCAAAGCCAGCGCGCCGATGAGCAGCGGCGGGAACATGCCGAAGACGACGATCTCCCGGCTCATCCACGAGCGGCGGAGATTCAAGAACGCGCGCCACGCGCCGAACGGGCGACCCAGATGGAAAATGCTCGCGCCCAGACCGACGGCGATCAGTGCGAACGACAGCAGCAGCATCGGCAGCGACCCGAGCTGGAGCAGCGCGGCCAGCGTGATGACGCCCACGGACGCCTGCGACAGCACGAGCATGATCACGAGCGGCCAGTGCGCGGGTTGGGGTTGGAGTTGCGCCGCATCGGCAGCCATGAGTGTAACGCCGACATTCCTGTCGGCAGGTTGCGAGACTTTCGAGTCTCGCGATCCATTTGGCGTTGAAACACGAGACTGGAAAGTCTCGTTACCTGCCGGCTCGAAAGCCGGCGATACGTAGCGCGTCGTCGGCAGCGTGTAGGCACCCGCCGGCGCGCCGCTCAGGAACTCTTTTCCACGCTCGCGAAATTCAATCGTCACCGCGCTCGTGCTCACTTTCGTGATGCGGATGGCTTCATTCGGACACGCTTGCACGCACGCGGGAGCTTCGCCCACGGCGAGGCGGCTCGAGCACATGTCGCACTTGCGCACGATGCCGAGGCGCGCGTTGTATTTCGGCACGTCGTACGGACATTTCAGCACGCAATACTGGCAGCCAATGCACTGGTCATCGAGATGACGCACGATGCCGGTGACGGGATCTTTCTCGTAGGCGAGCACCGGGCAGCCATTTAGACACGCGGGGTCAACACAGTGATGACAGGCCGTGGTGACGTGCTGCAACGTGATGGCCGGGCGAAGTTCACGGACCAACGGAGCGGCGCGCCGGAGATTCTCGAACCTGCCTTCCACATCCGTGGCGAGGCGTCCGTGCCAGCCCTGGTGTTTCGGCGGCGTGATGAGCAGACCGACCTCGCGCCACGTTTCGTTGGCGTCGAGTCCGTTCAAGCTGTGACAGGCGGTGACGCACGCCTTGCAGCCGGAGCATTTGTCGAGCGCGACCTCGAAGGCGTATTGCTCGCCCGCGCGCGGCGCTTCGAGCGGAATCAGATCGCGATAACGCTGCGCGCCCGGCGCGAGCGCGTCATGGGCGCGCGAAAATTTCTCGACCGCCGTGAGGCTCTGCTGGTCGGCGAGCAGTTCATCAATGAGGGAACGGTCGGACATCGTTACGCGCGCTCATGCTGACGTCGGCGGACCCATGTTCGCGGTTCGCCGTGGTTCCTAATCCAAATCATCTCCTGCACTTAGCGGGGCGTGTGCCATCGGGCGTTGGTGGAATCAGGCTGGTTCAACACTTTCAGGCGACCGACTGAAAAAGATTCATTCCGCAAGAATTGGCCGCGTGGAAGGCAAACTGGGCGCAGCACCGTGTGAAAGAGGGAAACGCGGCTCCCGATGCTGCTCGGTTCTGTGTGGGCCGCGCTGTCGTCTTTTGCTCAAAGTGCGAAAGGAACGAACACGAAAAAGGCGGCACGTTTTTGCGTCGAGTTGGGCATTGGGGCTTGGCGGGGCGCGTTCCATCCTCGAAAAATCACCGCATGAAACTCCACTGCGTCATCCTGCTGCTCGTGACTGCGCTGCTCGCCGGGGCCGCGCAACCGAAGCCCGCGCGCGTGCCGCCGCCCGGTCTCGCCATCACCGAGAAGGATCGCGCCGCTTTGCGCGCGGGCGCGGAGGCGTTGGCGAAAGAGATTGAGGCATTGCGCTCTTCACCCCAACGCGAGTTGTTGCCCGACGTGGAAATTTTTCACAAGGCCGTGGACTGGGCACTGCGTTACGACGAATTCTATCGCAGCAACGAAGTGGGCCTCGCCCGCGCGCTGCTCAAGACCGGGCTGGAACGGGCGCGACAGTTGCGCGAGGGCCAGCCCGCGTGGCTCACCGCCACCGGTCTGGTGGTGCGCGGTTACGTTTCCAAAATTGACGGCTCGGTGCAGCCCTTCGGCCTCGTCGTCCCCGCGACCTTCGCGAGCGATCAGAAGACCGCGCGCCGTCTTGATGTGTGGCTGCACGGGCGCGACGACAAATTGACCGAACTGAAATTCATGTCCGACCGCATGAAGTCGTATGGCGAGTTCACGCCCGCCGACACCTTCGTGCTGCATCCTTACGGACGTTTCTGCAACGCGTTCAAGTTTGCTGGCGAGACGGATGTCTTCGAGGCGCTGGAGCAGGTGAAAAAGTCGTATCGCATTGATGAGCGGCGGCTGGCGCTGCGCGGTTTCTCGATGGGCGGCGCGGGCGCGTGGCATCTCGGCGCGCATCATCCGGGCGTGTGGGCGGTGGTCGCCCCGGGCGCGGGCTTCGCGGAGACGGCGGAGTATCAGAAACTCGGCACGAACCGCGCCAAAATTCCCGCGTGGGAACAGAAGCTCTGGCAGCTTTACGACGCCACGGATTACGCCGCGAATTTTGCGAACGTCCCCGTCGTTTCCTACGCCGGCCTGCAAGACCCGCAGCGTCAGAGTGGCGACGTGATGGAACGCGCGATGCAGGCCGAAGGTCTCAAACTCCCGCGCGTCTGGGGCACCAACGTCGGCCACAAATACACGCCGGAAGGGAAGCGCGAGGTGAGCGCGTTTGTGGATGCGGCGGCGTCGCGCGGGGCCGGAAAGTTTCCCCGCGACGTGCGGCTGACCACGCGCACGCTGGCTTATCCACGCGCGGCGGGTGTCGAGATCATTGCGCTCGAACAGCACTGGCGGCGCGCGGATGTGGTGCTGCACGACGCGGTCTATCACCTGGAAATCAGCGTCACGAATGTCGCGGAGCTTTCCGTGGCGCGGGAGTTGGCGTCCAAGTCCGTCCGCAGTTTGATCATCAATGGCCAGCGCCTCGCGACCACCCCGGAAATTTCCCCGGACTCCGCGAGCGTGACTGTGGCGAAGGACGCGCAAGGCCGGTGGTTCGACGTCGCCAAACTCTCATCGCGCCCGGACACCTTGGTGAAACGCCACGGCCTGCAAGGGCCGGTGGACGACGCTTTCAACGGCCGCTTCCTCATGGTGCGCCCAACGGGACGCGCGGCGAATGAAGCTGCCGGCGAGTGGACGAGGGCGCAACTGGCGAAAACCACCAACGAATGGCGCGCGCAGTTTCGCGGCGATGCGCGGGTGAAAGATGATTCGCAAGTGAGCGACGCGGACATCGCCGCGCACCACCTCGTGCTGTTTGGCGATCCACAGAGCAACAAGCTGCTCGCGCGCATCGTGGACAAGCTGCCCATCCATTGGAGCGCACAGACCGTGAAAGTCGGCGATAAAACTTTTCCCGCCGCCACGCACGCGCCGGCATTCATCTTCCCGAACCCGTTGAACCCGAGGCGCTACGTGGTGGTGAACAGCGGCTTCACCTTCGCCGCCGCCGGGAACGCCAGCAACGCGCAGCAGACGCCGAAGCTGCCGGACTACGCCGTCTTCGAGATGGCCGGAAACACGGTGGCGCTCGCCGACTTTTTCAACGAGCAGTGGCAGGTGAAGTGAACGAAGCCGTTGTTCAGTGCGAGTGCGGCTGGCCGGTGCCGCACTTTCCGCAGGAACGCGGGACGCCGGAACAACTGGGGCCTTCCTCCGCGCCACTGCCGCCGCCCGCAAAGGTGGAAAACTTTTTCTCCAGTTTCACGGAGCCGCAATGCGGACACGGGGTTCCCTTCCAGTCGCACGAACGGACGAGCACTTCGCTGCCACGGTCGCAGGACGCACAGTGAAATTCATAAATTGGCATGGCGGGAAACTAGCGAATTTCTGATCGGAGACAAACTACAAGAGCCCGACGCAGTGACCGCAGTCGCGCGGCGTGCGCCGGTGGGGCGTCGTCGCTCCGCGCGCGCCGGGCCGCGCAACGGAGCAACGGCTCAGTATTCTCACGCCTCACTCGGCGCGCGCGGAGCGACGACGCCCTACCAGCGCCAGTCGATCTTCAACCAAAGCAGCCAGATGCATGGCTCCGTTGGAATTTGGAGTTTGGAATTTGTTTCGCCGCCCCGGCATAGTCCCGCGCCAATGAAATCCATGACGGGCTACGGCTGGGGTGACGCGGCGCGGGACGGCTTCAAAGTCACCGTGGAACTCAGCTCGGTGAACCGGAAGCAGAGCGAGATTTCCGTCAACCTGCCCCGCGAACTCGAAGTCCTCGAAGCGCAAATTCGCGACGAGGTAAACAAACGTGTCGCGCGCGGGCGCGTGACCGCGCGCATCACCTTGCACGCGGGCGAAAAGACCGACGCGGGAAAAGTTCGCATCAACAACGCGCGCGCCGCCGCCTACACCAATCAGCTTCGGGCGCTCGCCACGGAACTGAAACTCAGTGGCGACGTGACGCTCGATCATTTGCTCCGCGTCCCCGGCATCTTGGAAACGGACGAGGATGTGCCGGACGCAGAAGATTTCTGGCCCAGTGTCGAGAAGGCGCTTAAGCAGGCCCTCGAAATGCTGGTGGCCATGCGCGAGAAGGAAGGCGCGAACCTGCTCACCGACCTCGTGCAGCGCATCGACACCATGCGCGAGTCCGCGCGCACCGTGCAGGAGCGTTCGCCGGAAGTGCAGGCGCGCTACCGCGAGCAATTGATGGAGCGCATTCAGAACGCGGGCCTGGAGGCCGTGAAGATCGAAGAGGAGCGGGTGTTGAAGGAAGTGATCTTCTTCGCCGACCGCTCGGATATCTCGGAGGAAATCACGCGCCTGCAAAGCCACTTCCAGCAGTTCGACGACTGCGTGAACGCGAAGGAACCGGTCGGGCGCACCCTGGACTTTCTCGCGCAGGAAATGAACCGCGAGATCAACACCATCGGTTCAAAGGCCAACGACGCGCTGATCTCGCGCGAGGTCGTGGTGCTGAAGACGGAGCTGGAGAAATTTCGCGAGCAGGCGATGAACGTGGAATGAAGACCATGACGAATGACGAATGTCGAATGACGAATGAGGAGCCGCATCGTCGGTTCGTCATTCGTCATTCGTCATTCGTCATTTTCCCAAGCAGATGAGCACCCACCCCCACCCCCTGCTCTTCGTCATCTCCGCGCCCTCGGGCGGTGGCAAGACCACGCTGTGCGAGAAATTGCTGGAGACGCGGCAGGACATGGCGCGGGCCATCACCTGCACCACGCGCGCGCCGCGCCCCGGTGAGAAGGACGGGAAGGATTATTACTTCCTCGATGCGGGAACTTTTTTGAAGCGCGTGCAGGCCGGGCATTTCCTCGAACACGCCACGGTGTACGGGAACAGCTACGGCACGCTGCGCGGCGAGGTGCTGGAC
>JAYVNY010000175.1:0-14574 GCA_043758205.1 Akkermansia sp. | reverse complement strand
ATGACGTGCGTCGTCGGCCCCTGGCCCCAGTAGCTGCGACAGTGCGTCATGAAAAGCTGGCCGTGCTCGTCGTAGTCGAGACCCCACGGGTTGCTTCCGCCGTGCGCGAAAATCTCGAACTCATGCCGCACCGGATGATACCGCCAGACGCCGGCGCGAAGTTCGGGACGTTGGCTTGCCGGCACGCCCGGCTTGCCGATGCGCGCGGTGTTGAACACACCTTGCAGGCCGTAGAGCCAGCCGTCCGGCCCCCACAGAAAACTGTTCAACGTCTCGTGCGTGTCCTGATAGCCGAAGCCATTGAGCAACACCTGCGGCGGGCCGTCGGGAATGTCGTCGTGATTGCGATCCGGAATGAAGAGAAGTTCGGGCGCGGCCCCAATCCACACGCCGCCATGTCCGACCTCGATGGCGCTGGCGAGGTTCAATTTCTCGGCGAACACCTTTCGCGTCTCGAACTTTCCGTCCCCATCTTCGTCCGAGAGAATCACCACCTTGTCCAAGCCCTCGCCGGGCGCGCGCTTCGTCGGATAGCTGTACGCCTCCACGACCCAGATGCGCCCGCGCTCGTCCCACGCGAAGGCGATGGGTTGATGCGAGTCCGGCTCGCCGGCGATGAGTTCCACTTTGAAACCTTCCGGCACATACATCTGCGCGACGGTGCGCTCGGGTCCTGTCTTCGGTGCGGAGTTCGTTGGATTAGGCTTCAAGTGCCGCAGCACCGGGCTGGACTGCAAACGCTCCAACTGCGGCAGCGCATCCTCGGCCCACGCGCCCGGCATCGAGACGAGCAAACAAGCGCCCGCGATGACGACATGGCGAGGCACGATTTTGCGCAGTGGGATTGGCATGACTTCGGTTAACGAAACCGCGCCGCAAAGTCAAAGAGGCGCATAACAACTCGTAGCCAAGCGGGGCGCTCACGGCTAGTATCCGTTCCATTCCGAATCGGCGATGAAACTAATGAACGTCCGATAAAATCTCGTGCGAAGGTTCAGTCATTATTTGGCCCTACTGCTGTTGCTACCGCTCGTGGCGGTCGCCGAAGACCAGCCGCACTGGGCCTATCAACCACTGCGGCGGCCGAACGTTCCCGCCGTCAAAGAAACCGCCCGCGTCCGCAATCCCATCGACTACTTCATCGCCGCGAAGCTTGAAGATGCCAAACTGACTTCCGCTCCCGAGGCTGACCCGCGCACGCTCCTGCGGCGGGTGACGTTTGATCTGACCGGCCTGCCGCCCACACCGGAGGAGTTGAAACTTTTTCTCGCGGATACCAACTCGGGCGCGCTGGAACGCGTCGTGGATCGTCTGCTCGCCTCGCCGCGTTATGGCGAACGCTGGGCGCGGCACTGGATGGACGCCGTTCACTTCGCCGAGACGCACGGACACGATCAGGATCGCATCCGCACCAACGCCTGGCCGTATCGCGATTACCTCATCGCCTCGTTCCACGGCGACAAACCTTACGCGCGCTTCGTGCAGGAACAGGTCGCGGGCGACGTACTCTTCCCCGAAGATCCGCAGGCCACGGTCGCGCTCGGAATGCTCGCCGCCGGGCCGTGGGATGAAAGTTCGTTGCGCGACATACGTGAGGATTCCATTGACCGGCAGATTGGCCGCTACCTCGACCGCGACGACGTGGTGACGACGGTGATGCAGACCTTCACGAGCACGACCGTTCATTGCGCGCGCTGCCACGACCATAAGTTCGATCCAATTCCGTCGAGTGATTACTACGCGCTCCAAGCGGTGTTCGCCGGAGTGGATCGCGCGAACCGGGCTTATGACATCGATCCAACCGTGCATCAAAAGCGCATGACGTTGCGGCGCGAGCGTGAGCGGGCGGAACACGATCGGGCGTGGTTGCTCGGCCAAGAAATTGAGCCGCAAGTGATCGCCTTCCAACAGACGGTTTCGGAGTCGTTACGGTCCTGGCAGGTGATCGTTCCTGAAACTCTTGTCTCGACGGGCGGTGCCACGCTCACGCGTCAGGCGGACGGCGCGATCCTCGCCAGCGGCTTTCGTCCCGAGCGCGACACGTACATGATCAGCGCAAGATTGACCGCGCCAACGATCACCGCCGTTCGCCTCGAAGTTCTCGCCGACGAAGCGCTGCCGAAGCGCGGACCGGGCCGCCAGGACAACGGCAATCTGCACCTGAGCGAGTTTCAGTTGCTCGTCTTCGAGCCGGGCGCGGCGACCCCGAGCGAAGTGAAGATTGCGAGCGCCTCCGCCGACTTCAACCAGTCCGGCTGGACCATCGAACACGCGCTGGATCGAAATGAGAAAACCGCCTGGGGCATTCATCCGAAAGTGGGTGAGTCGCATCAGGCGGTGTTCAAGCTCGCCGAACCGCTCGCGCTGGCCGAGGGCGCAAAACTGACTTTCGTCCTGAAACAACTGCATGGCGAAGGCCACCTCATTGGCCGCTTCCGTCTTTCCGTGACGGACGATCCTTCGCCGGCCACGCCCATGGCGCTCCCGGCGGAATTGGCCCGCATCATCGCGCTGCCCGCCGCCGGACGCACGGAGGATCAGCGCGTCGCGCTCGCGAAGTTCGTTGTGAACCGTCGCATCACGGCAGCACTGGCCGCATTGCCGAAACCTTCCCTCGTTTATGCCGCGGCCAGTGATTTCGAGCCGGATGGCGGCCTCAAACCCGCAGGCGCACCGCGCGCCGTGCATGTCCTGAAGCGCGGCGACATTCATCGCCCGCAGGCGGCGGCGCAGGCCGGAGCCCTCTCGTGCGTCGCATCACTTCAATCGAGGTTTGAGATTTCAGACGCACAGAATGAAGGCGCGCGCCGCGCCGCGCTGGCGAAGTGGCTGACCGATCCGGCGAACGCTCTGGTGTGGCGCTCCATTGTGAACCGCGTGTGGCATCATCATTTCGGGCGCGGCCTCGTGGAGACGCCGAATGACTTTGGGAAAATGGGCGGCGCTCCGTCGCATCCTGAACTGCTCGACTGGCTGGCCGGGTGGTTTCGTGATGACGCGAAAGGTTCGCTGAAGGCGTTGCACCGGTTGATCGTGACGAGCGGGGCGTATCGGCAGGGTTCAGTAACCAGTGATCAGTATTCAGTAATCGGTGGGCGTGCGCGATCCGCCGGACTGAATACTGATTCACTGATTACTGATTACTCACAGAATGCTCCGCCCGGGTCGGGCAATCACCTGCTCGCGCGCATGAACCGCACGCGGCTCGACGCGGATCAGGTGCGCGACGCCATTCTGCAAATCTCGGGCGCACTCGATCTGCGCATGGGCGGGCCGGGCGACCAGCAGTTTGATCTGCAACCCGGTCATCACGTCACGCCGAAGATCGATTACGCGAAGTTCAACGTGGATGGTCCGCTGGCGCGGCGGCGCAGCGTCTATCGTTTCCTGTTCCGCACGTTGCCCGATCCGTTCATGGACGCACTGGATTGTCCCGCCGGCGATCAGCTCACGCCGGTGCGTAACGCCAGCGTGACGGTGCAACAGGCGCTCGCGATGTGGAACGACGCCTTCGTGGCGAACTACGCTTCGCGCTTCGCCACGCGGCTGGAAACGCATTCGAAGAAAGTGAACGAACAAGTGACCTTCGCCTGCGAACTGGTGTGGTGCCGCCCGCCGACCGAGAGCGAGTTGAAAGATTTGTCCACCTACGCGCGCGCCCACGGCCTGGCGAACCTTGCCCGCGTGCTCTTCAACAGCAACGAATTCATGTTTGTGAACTGAAATAATTTCCACTGAAGCCAACCAAGGGAACGAAGAATGGGAACAGGAGTCTTTTCTTTGTTTTCTCGGTTTGCTTCTGTTCATTCATGCACCCGCTTTTTTCAAAAGCAGACAAACTCAGCTACGAGGTCATCGGTTCGGCCCTCGAAGTGCATCGGATGAAAGGCCCCGGGTTGCTCGAAAACATTTACGAACGCTGCGTGCTGCACGAGTTGAGCCTGCGGAACATTCCGGCGGTAACGCAGCGCCTCGTCCGCATCAAATACAAGGGCATGATTTTTGAAGAGCCGCTCCGGTTCGACATGCTGGTCGATGACTGCCTGCTGGTCGAACTCAAGGCGGTGCAGGAAGTGTTGCCGATCCACAAAGCTCAACTGCTCAGTTACATGAAGCTACTGAACATCCCCCTCGGGCTGCTCATTAATTTTCACGAGATGAAACTCACCAACGGCATCACACGAATGATGCTGCCGGGGGCCAACCTGTGAACACGGATTTACAGAAGCAAACAAAGGGAACGAAGAATTCCTTTTTCAAATCTTCGTTTCCTTCGTTGGCTTCTGTTCAATCCCGCCGTGAGTTTCTCTGGCGTTTCGGCGGCGGGTTGGGCGGGATTGCGCTCGCGCATTTGCTCGGCGAACAAAATCTGCTCGGCGCCGCGAGTTCCATTTCCGGTTCCGCCGTGCCCGGGGCGCTGACCGGCAAGCTGCACCACCCGTCCAAGGCTAAACGCGTCATCCAGCTTTTCATGAACGGCGGCGCGAGCCAGATGGACTTGTTCGATTACAAACCCGAACTGTTGAAACGCCACGGCGAGAAATTTGATCCGGGCACGAACGCACGCGTCGAGGCCGCGACGAGTGAGCCGGGCCAGGTGTTGAAGCCGATGTTCGAGTTCAAACAGCACGGCCAGTGCGGACGCTGGGTGAGCAGCCTGCTGCCGCACACGGCGAAGTGCGTTGATGACCTCGCCTTCTTCATGGCCATGACGTCGAAGACGAATGTTCACGGTCCCGGCAGCTATCTGATGAACACCGGTTTTCTGCTGCCCGGCTTTCCCAGCTTCGGCGCGTGGGCCGGTTACGCACTGGGCAACGAAACGGATAATCTGCCGGCGTTCGTCGTGCTGCCGGACTCACGCGGGCTGCCTTACAATCAGAAGGGCAATTTCAGTTCCGGCTTTCTGCCCGTGACCCATCAGGGGACGATCATCAATCCGGGCGCGGCGGCGCCGATTGCCGATCTGCACGCGCCGGCCAGCGCGAAATACATCACCGCCGACGCCGAGCGCGAGGGACGCGCGCTGTTGCAGAAGTTGAATCGCGGACATCTCGCATTGAATTCCGGCGACTCGCGATTGGAGGCGCGCATCCAGGCCTACGAACTCGCCGCGAAGATGCAGCTCAGCGCGCTTGATGCCTTCGACCTGAAGAATGAAACGGCGACCACGCGGCAGCTTTACGGTCTCGACGAGAAGGTGACGGAAGATTTTGGACGTCGTTGTTTGACGGCCCGGCGTCTTGTCGAACGCGGCGTGCGCTTCGTGCAGGTGTGGAGTGGCGCGGCGGGACCGACAAACAACTGGGACAATCACGCGAGCATTGCGAAAGAGCTGCCGCCGATGTGCGTTGCGACGGATCAGCCGGTGGCGGCGTTGTTGAAGGACTTGCAAGCGCGCGGTCTGCTCGAAGACACGCTCGTCCTCTGGAGCACCGAGTTCGGTCGCATGCCATTTTCACAAGGCGGCGACGGCCGCGATCACAACGGTGGCACCTTCGTGAGTTGGATGGCTGGCGCGGGTGTGAAAGGCGGCGTGGCCTACGGTGCGAGCGATGAGTGGTCCTGGAAAGCCGCGCAGCAGGCGACCAGCACTTACGACTTTCACGCCACGGTGCTGCATCTCCTCGGCATCAATCACGAAAAACTCACGTTCCGCCACGACGGCGCGGATCGCCGTCTGACCGATGTGCATGGCGAGGTGATTCATGAAGTGCTGGCCTGACCGGCTCGTCATGAGGGTGCATCCGAACCCGGTTCTTAAAACACGGGTGTGGTAGGGCGTCGGCGCTCCGCGCGCGCCGGGGTGAGGCTCCCGCCAGTTCCGCACGGCTTCTCCGCGGCCAGGCCCGGCGCGCGCGGAGCGACGACGCCCTACCCGCGCCCGCACTTCTCAAGAACAGTGGCAAGATGCACCCCGTCATGAAGCCTTTCAGGACTGGCCTTTGACTTTTTCGCGCCAGTGGGGATAGTCCGCGTCCGGTTCATTGGTAGTGGTATGCCAATGTTCTGACCAGTCGGGCGGGCTGCTTTCTTTCACGGATGGTGGCCCGCCCATTTTTTATCCCGCCACCGGCCCGAACATTTTTCTCACGGCGGCATGTTGGCGAACTCGTGGCCACTCACCCGAGGTCAGGATTTTTCCACGATGCAGGAACAGGCCGTGCGTCAGGCAGCGGGGCAAATCGTCGAGATGATGCGTCACGACGAGGAGCTGGGTGCCGCGCGCGGCGATGTGTTCGAGGGCGCGGGCAAAGTCCTGCCGCGAGGCGGCGTCGAGCCCGTCGAACGGCTCGTCGAAGATGAGCAGCTCCGGATCGTGGACAAGCGCGCGGAGCGTGAGGATTTTGCGGAGTTCGCCGAAGGACAGGGTGAGCATGGACTTGGCGCGCAGGCGGGTGAGTCCGAATTCGCGGAGCAAGGCGCGGGCGCGGCGCAGTTGCGCGGGCGTCGGCTTGTCCATCAGTCCAACGCTGGAAAAAAATCCCGAAACAACGACCTGCTCGGCGGTGAGTTGCTCGCGGTAGTGCGTCTGCAACAGCGGCGAGACGCAGCCGATGCGGCGGCGCAAATCCCAGATCGTGTTGTCCGCCGTGAACTCGAAGCGGCTCACGCGCGCGCCGAACATCGGATAGAGATCGCTGGCAATGAGTTTGAGGAAGGTGGTCTTGCCCGCGCCGTTACCGCCGAGCACGGCCCAGTGTTCGCCGCGCCGCAGTTCCCAGCGGATGCCTTGGAGGACTTTCTCGCGGTCGAGGAAGACGTCGGCGTTTTCGATGCGGATGAGCAACGGGCGGCCGGCCAGCGTGCCGCCAGCGTCTGGCTGGCGTTTGGTTTTCATTTCCGCCAGCGGGACGCTGGCGGCACGTTGCACGGCGGCTCGCGTCTGGACGAATTTTCCCTGCCGAATCATCCGTCCGTCCTTGAATTCCGCCTCGTGGGTGATGACCGCCAGCGCCTCGTCCGGGCGGTGTGTGGTGTAAATGATCTGCATGCTGCGGCGGGCAATCATTTCAATCATGCGCAGCAGTTTACGACGAAACCTGGCATCCAGGCCGTCGCACACTTCATCGAGCAACAACAGCAACGGAGCGCCCACGACGGCGCGGGCGATGAGTATTTTTCGCAGTTCGCCCGTGGAAAGAGTCTGCATGTTGCGCGCGAGCAGCGAGGTGATACCGAACTGGCGGGCCAGGGATTCGACGCGGCGTTTCTGCTCGCGCGTCAGCTTCACGTAGAGCATGTCCGACTGAGCGAACCCGGTGTGGATCACGTCGCGCGCGGTCATGTTCCACTCCTGCCGCAAGTAGCGCTCCTGCGACTCGGGCGCGACGAGCGCGATGTGCCGGCGCACTTCGATGGCGGTCATCTGCGTGGCACCAACGAGGCGGAAAATGCGTTCGCCCTTTTTCGGCGCGGGCCAGACTTCGCCGCGCAACAGGCGGAGGAAGGTGCTTTTGCCGGAGCCGTTCGCGCCGCGAATCATCCAGTGTTCGCCACGGCGCAGCGCCCAGGTCACGTCGCGCAACACGCGCACGCCGCCCAGCGCCACATCCACGTTATGCAATTCAATCAACGATTGATTCTTCGCCATTATTTGCCACGGACGGTAAGAAACCGCGCCGTAAGTCGGCAATCCTTCGCGCATTCTTCGCCACGGCACGGAGCGTGGGTTTTCAACCCGCTGCAACGTGCGCCGACCGGGCGCATTCGTTTGGAATCATACCTTCGTGACCTGGCGCGTTGCTGCGGGTTGAAAACCCGCGCTCCGTCGGCAGGCGTGGAAATCCTGCTTGTGTTCACGCGGGCGCGTCCTGAAATTCCGCGCGCTTTGAATCCCATCAAAACTTTTCAAGTGGAGGAACTGCCGGTGCGCGTTTATGCCGCACAGGCCGATCTGGCACAGGACGCGGCGCGCATGGTGCAGGCGCATTTGCAGCAATGCCTCGCGGAGCGCGGCGAGGCCAGCGCGATTCTCGCCACGGGCAATTCGCAGATTTGTTTCCTCGATGAATTGATCCAGCTCGGCGGCGTGGACTGGTCGAAGATGACGCTCTTCCACATGGACGAATACCTCGGGTTGGATGGAAATCACAAGGCGAGCTTCCGCCGTTACATGCGCGAACGCGTCGAGGCGCGCGTGAAGCCGAAGGCGTTTCATTATCTCAATGGTGAGGCCGACCAACCTCTGGACGAGTGCGCGCGGTACGCGGACCTGTTGCAGGCGAAGGAGATTGATCTGTGCTGCATGGGCGTGGGCGAGAACGGTCACATCGCGTTCAATGATCCGCACGTTGCGGAGTTCGATGATCCGTGGAGCGTGAAGCTGGTGAGCCTGGATTTGAAATGCCGCCAGCAGCAGGTGGACGAGGGGCATTTCCCGAACGTGAACGACATGCCACGCTTTGCTTACACGCTGACAATTCCGACGCTGTGCGCGGTCCGGAAGATCGTTTGCATCTCGCCAGAGACCCGCAAGGCGCAGGCGGTGCATGATGCGTTGACGCAGCCGGTGAGCGCGCAATGCCCGGCGTCTTATTTGCGGACGCAGAAGCAGGCGGTGCTGTTGCTAGACACCGATTCGGCGGCGCTGCTCTGAGCGCAATCGGCACTCCATTCGCCTCCAAAAATTCCCGCCCGCCTCCCCGGCCTCCGCCGACTGAAGTCCCGCGCGCCTTCTGCCGATGATGTTTCAGTCAAGGCACGATTCGTCGTGCCGGGTGTAACAAAAAATCAGGAAGAACAAATTATGCCGTCATTTGCTTACGTCGCGCGCGAGGCCAGTTCGGGCCGCGAAATCCGCAGCACCATGGACGCCTCGAGCGAGCAGGCCGCCGTGTCCACGCTGCTCAACCGCAACCTCCTCGTCCTCTCCATCCAGGAGAAAATGGCCCGCAAGGGCAAGGCCGCCGGCGGCACCGTGGCCCTCGCCGATCTCGTCGTCTTCACCCGCCAGCTCGCGACCATGATTGATGCGGGTCTCGCGATGGTGCAGTCGCTCCAGGCGCTCGGCGAGCAGACGACCAACAAGGTGATGAAGGACGTCATCAAGGACGTGACCCAGCGCGTCGAGGGCGGCGACAGCTTCTCCGAGGCGCTGGCCAAGCATCCCAAGGTTTTCAACCGCCTCTTCGTCTGCATGGTCGGCGCGGGCGAGCGCGGCGGTCTGCTCGCGGAAATTCTCTCGCGCCTCGCCACCTATCTGGAAAACACCATGCGCCTGCGCAAGAAGGTGAAGTCCGCGTGCATGTATCCCGCCGTCGTGACTGTGGTCGCCCTCGGCATCACTGTCTTCCTGCTCGTGAAGGTCGTGCCCGTCTTCGGCGACGTGTATAAAAGTTTCGGCTCGAAGCTGCCCGGCCCCACGCAGTTCCTGATCAACATCAGCAACATTCTCAAGTCCTACCTGCTCTACCTCACGTTCGCCACCGGCGGTCTCATCTACGCGTGGTTCGCCTACATCAAGACCAAGAAGGGCCGTGAGTTCTGGGACGGCACGCGCATCAAGCTCCCCATCTTCGGCCAGATCGCGCACAAGATTTGTCTCGCCCGTTTCACGCGCACCCTCTCCTCGCTGATTCGCGCCGGTATTCCGATCCTCGAAGTGCTCTCCATCGTCTGCAACACCGTCGGCAACGTCATCATGGAGAAGGCCATCCGCACCGCCGCCAGCGACATTGAGAAGGGCGAGGGCATCTCCGCCGCGCTCGGCAAACACCCCGTCTTCCCCGTCATGGTCATCCGCATGATCACCGCCGGTGAACAGACCGGCAAACTGGAGAACATGCTCGAGCGCATCTCCGACTTCCTCGACGAGGAAATCGAGACCACCCTCAACGGCCTCACCTCGCTCATCGAGCCGTTGCTCATCGTCTTCCTCGGCGTGACCGTGGGCGGCATCGCGATTTGCATGTTCCTGCCCATCTTCAAGCTCTCGGAACTCGTCAATCCGCAAAAGTAATTTGCCCACGACCCCCCAGAGAGCGCGCTCCGCAAGGAGCGCGCTTTTTTCTTCTCGAATACCCGCCCCCCGCCGCGCAGCATCCACTCAATCCTGCGCCCACCGGTCGCGGGGCTTAACTTATGAAAACTCTTTTCCTCGCCCTCCTGGCCTGCACCGCGTCCGCGCTCTTCGCCGCCGAAGTGCCGGAGCCGAAGTTCCGTGCCGTGACCATTGATGACAAAATCCAGATCGGCTACGGCGTGACCACGGCCGACGTGGATGGCGACGGCAAGACCGACATCGTGCTCGCCGACAAAAATCAATTCGTCTGGTACCGCAATCCCAAGTGGGAGAAGTTCGTCCTCGCGGAAAATTTGACCAAGCTCGACAACGTCTGCATCGCCGCCCGCGACATTGATGGCGACGGCAAGGCCGAGATCGCCGTCGGCGCGGGCTGGAATCCCGGCGACACCACCAACAGCGGCGCGGTCTTCTACCTCGTTGCGCCCCAGCAGCGGACGAACCAGTGGGAAGCCATCGCGCTGTCGCATGTGCCGACCATTCACCGCATGCGCTGGGCCGAGTCCCCCAAGGGCGGCTTCGAACTCGTCTCCGTTCCGCTCCACGGTTACGGCAACAAAAACGGCGCGGGCCAGGGCGTCCCCATCATGACCTACCGCAAGCCCGCCGACCCCAAGCAACCGTGGGAGACCAACGTCCTCGCGCAGCAGTGGCACAAGACCCACAACTTCGACGTCCAGAAATTCCCCGGCGGCGCCACCGTCCTCTGGGTCGCGGCGGCGGAAGGCGTCTTCCGCATCGCACGCGACGCGAAGCAAACCTCCACCCGCCTCATGGCCACCAACAACATCGGCGGCATGGGCGAAGTGCGCGCCGGGCAGAACGGCAGCCTCATGCCCTTCTTCTCCGCCATCGAGCCGATGCACGGCACGAACCTCACCCTCTTCACCTCGCCCCCGCGCGGCTCGCTTATCTGGGAACGCCGCGTCCTCGACGCCACCCTCGCCGACGGTCACGGACTCGCGTGCGGCGACTTGCTCGGTCTCGGTCGCGATCAAATCGTGGTTGGCTGGCGCGCGATGGGCAGCAAGGCCAAAGTCGGCTTGAAGCTCTACACCCCGCTCGGCACCGACTTGAAGGACTGGCGCACCACGCTCCTTGATGACAACACCATGGCCTGCGAAGACCTCTGCCTCGCCGATTTGAACGGGGATGGGAAGCTCGACATCATCGCCGCCGGCCGCGCGACGAAGAATGTGAAAGTGTATTTCAACGAGACGGCGAAGTAGGGGGCAAAGCAGAGAGCAGAAAGCAGAAAGCAGAAATAGGGGAGGCGACCTGAGCTACCTAGCGCCCCTTCCAATTTCTGCTCTCTGCTTTCTGCTCTCTGCTTTGCCCCCCGCCCCTTCACTTCACCCGCCCCAGTCCCAGCGCTTGTCCTTGCGGAATTTCTTCACGAAAGCGGTGGTGCTCAGGCCGTTGAGCACGTAGCTGTGCTCGTCCTTCGACCAACTGGCCGTGCGCGCCGAGCCGCTGCGGTCGGTCTCGGGCGTTTCCGTGGGTGCGTCCGGGAAGAGCGCGCGGTCCGCGATGACGAGGTGCAGGTGCTTGCCCTCGGGATTGAAGCAGATGACCGGCACCCGGTTTCCGTGCCAAGCCATAAGCGTGCAGCCGCGCACGCGGGCTTGGGCCAGCGCGGGCGGCAGGGCGAAATTGGTGGCCACGCCTTGCGCGGCCAGGAACGCGCGCACGTCCTGCAAACTTGCCGCAGGCGCTTCCACATGCGGGTCCGCGCCCCACGAAGCGGTGCTCATCTCCTGACGAAATTCCGCGAAGCTCGGAGGCTGCCGGTTCGCCCACAGCGCGGCCACGCCGAGCGTAATGAGCACGGCCGCCGCCGCCGCCATCTGGCGCGCGCTGAGATGCGGATTCCACCACGGCGCGGGTTGAATGATTTTGCGCCGGGCGAGAATGCTGTCGCGCAAGTCCACAGGCGCGGGGACGCGCGCGAGTTCGGCGCGCACGGATTGATCGAAGGCGAGGGAGGCGGCGAGCCAGGCGCTCAGTTCGCGGTCCCGGCGGGCCAGCTCCAGCGCCTCGGCGAACTGCGGGTCTTGCTCGTCGTCGGTGCCGTGGCGATAGGCGCAGAGGATGTGCTTGGCTTCTTCGGGGTTCATACTCGGGCCTGGGTTGGGGCGGCGTTCGGCTCCGCCGCTTTCTCGTCGTGCGTCGCGCCGGTCATTTTCGTCCGCAGCATGTCTTTGCCACGCGCGAGCCGGGACATCACGGTGCCGATGGGGACGGCGAGGATTTCCGCGATCTCTTTGTACGAATGATCGTTCATGTAAAACAGGACGAGGGTGGAGCGGAACGGCTCTTCCATCTCGTGCAGTGCGGCGACGGCGGCGTTGGCGTCCGCGCAGATGTCGGCGCGGGGCATCTCGATGATCTTGTCGTCGAAGGTTTCATCCAGCTCGGCGTGCGGGAAACGGGTGTCGTGGCGCTTCTGCTGGAGGAAGTCGCGGTAGAGCGTGGTGAAGAGCCAGGACTTGGCCTTCGACTGGTCACGGAGTGCGCTGGCCTTTTCGCCAAAGCGCTCGAAGGCGCGCTGGGTGAGGTCGGAGGCATCAGCCTCGCTGCGGCTCAGGCCGAGCGCGAAGCGGTAGAGCGGCTCGTAATAAGCAGTCACAACAGTCGCAAACGCTGTGTCGTCAGACGGCATACGAGGGTGCGGCGGAGATGTTCAGTTTCCTGTTCAATCTGCGCGCACACTAATCGTCACGTCGTCGGCAAGCACGGCAAAATTTCGGAGCGCGGCGTCTGGAGCGCGGCGTTCACGCCGCTTCAGTCTTCAGGCGCACTGCGGTTCTGGAACACTCAAGTGCGGTCCACGTTGAAGCGGCCTAAAGGCCGCGCTCCATCGCTCCATCGCTCAATCAAAGACCCGGCAAAATTTCCGGCAGGCTGGGGACGAACCGGAGTCATGGATGATCCGGGAGCGCCAGTGCGTTCATTGCGAACGCTGCTTCCGGGCCATGCCGCCGACGCCATTTGTTCAGACTCGTTAAACCCAACAAATCCGAGCGGTGCCAGCGGCGGCTCCTCCACCAGCCTGCCATCTATGGGATGTGCGGGTTGGGGAAGTTATTCCCGGTGGAAAAAGGTGCCTCACGCCAAGGGCGCAAAGGTCAGAAAAGGTTTTTCACCTTTGCGTCCTTCGCGTGAGGCAAAAGTTTCCTCGGCAGAAACCATTTTCAAGAATGCGCCGCGTTCGGGGGTGCATCCGAACACGTTCATGAGAACTGCGGTTGCAGGTGGGGCGCCGTCGCTCCGCGCGCGCCGGGTTGAGGCTCCAGCAAGCTCCGCACGCTTTCTCCGCTTCCGGCCCGGCGCGCGCGGAGCGACGACGCCCCACCTGCGCCGGCTTTTCATCTCATCCGCCGTTTAAGAACGATGTTCATGCATCCCGTGCTCCGGGCCTTTGAACTTTGGACTTTGAACCTTGGACTCCCTACCGTCCCGCGCGTGCCGAGTTTGTTGGAACGAATCGAAGCCAGTGCCGAAGCCCGTCTGACCCTGCCCGCCGGGCGGAGGCCGACGGAGGAACTGGCGCGCTATCGCAATTTCCTCAAGGTCGAGTCGCACCGCCTGCGCATCCTCCACCGCGCCGGCGGCAGCGGGCGCGAGGTCTGCCGCGCGCGCGCGGTCCTCCAGGACTTGCTGCTGCAATACATTCTCCAGGCCACGCGCGCCGCCACGCCCGCGCTCGCGGAATCGAACCTCCCGCCCATCGCCATCGTGGCCATCGGCGGCTACGGACGCGGCGAATTGAACCCGTACAGCGACATTGATTTCATGTTCCTGCACAACGGCGAACTCGTCACCGGCGGGCGGCCCAAGCCCGTCCTGAGCGCCATCGTGGACGGCCTGCTCTACCCGCTCTGGGACATCGGGCTGAAGGTCGGCCACTCCGTCCG
This sequence comes from Akkermansia sp., assembly GCA_043758205.1. Lineage (GTDB taxonomy): Bacteria > Verrucomicrobiota > Verrucomicrobiia > Limisphaerales > SIBH01 > JANNGC01. The sequence continues at coordinate 633 of JAYVNY010000175.1, read as the reverse complement.
CAGCATCACGGACGCGATCCAAGTCGCGAACGAGGACATGCAATCCAAGACCTCGCTCATCGAGGCGCGGCTCATCACCGGCAATGCCGAGCTGTTCAAAATTTTCCAGAAACAGCTCGTGGACAAATGCGTGTCCGGCCACGCGGACGAATACCTCGAGATGCGCGTGAAGGACCAGGCCGCGCGCCACGCCAAGCACGGCAACTCCGCGACCATGCAGGAGCCAAACATCAAGAACGGCTGCGGCGGCCTGCGCGATTTCCAGAACATGATGTGGATGACGTTCTTCAAATATCGCACGCGCAGCACGGCGGAGATGGTGAAGGAGGAACTCATCAGCGCGGCGGAGTCGCGTCAGCTCGACGCGGCGTATGATTACCTGCTGCGCGCGCGCAACGAACTCCATTACCACACCGAGCGCGCCGTGGACGTGCTGACGAAGAGCGTGCAACCCCAAGTCGCGAACAATCTCGGCTACAAAAACCCGTCGCCGAGCAAGCGGCTCGAAGCGTTCATGGGCGACTTCTATTCGCACTCGCGAAATATATATCTCATCACGCGCACCGTGGAGCAGCGGCTCGCCTTGCGTCCGAAACCCAAGGTGCTGCCGGGCCTCCGCCGCATTCTGCCGTT
>JAYVNY010000174.1:0-8923 GCA_043758205.1 Akkermansia sp. | reverse complement strand
ATTTGCAGATGATGTCCCGGCATCAATTCATGCGCCGTGACGATGCGCGTGTAGTGACGATTGTTCCCGCGCATGGACATCATTTTGTCCTCATGCTTCATCTCGTCCTTGGCGTAGGCCACGTTCACGGCCTGACCGCCATACGAGGCGTAGGGCATGGTCTTCTGCAACTCCGGGGAAATCATCGTCAGCCGCCAGACTTCCTCGCAGAGTGGCGTGACGGTCACGAGCTCGTGCTTGCGGATGAAGTCCAACGCGTCCTGCGCGCACTTGGCGACGAAGTTATCCTGCTCGCCCGGCGGCACGAAATCCGACTTCACTTTCGCCAGCGCCTTCTTCCAATCGTCGAAGCCCATGTCATTCGCGGCCTTCTTCATCTCCGCCTCGCACCACGCGAATTCTTTCTCGCCGATCTGGATCAATTCCTCGGGTGAGTAGGGAAGAAACTCCGAGGCGATGTCGCGCACCAGCGCCTCGCGGCCTAGCACTTCACCGAGCAAGGGGTCTTCGTCCTTGCCCTTCTGCTCGGCGATTTCCTCCTTCAAAAACTTCGCGTAACTCTCCAGCGCCGTGTTCGCCTCCTCGTAAGGCTTCTTCATCCACCAGGAGAAATCCGGCTGGTAGCCTTCGTAGAACGAATACCAGTTCCGCAGCGTGTTTTTCACCTCGTTGACCGCGCCGGCCGCGCGGCGGCCCAGGGCAGGGGAGACTTTGATGGCGGGCTCCTCGGGCTTGTCTTTCGCTTCTTTGGTTTCCTTCGGTTCTTTCGCGGAAGCCGTGTCGTTCGTCTTGTCGGCTTTGGCCTTCTTCCCTTTCTCGACGCGCTCCTTGAGCTTCTTCACCTGCTCGGCGAGGGCGGAAACTTTCCCCGCCGCGACTTGCGCGGAAAAAGATTTCAACCGCCAGCGCGCGGCTTCCAATTCCTGCACCGGCCCGCGGAACGCCAGTAGCTCATCCATCTCCTTCAAGCGCGCCCGCTCGACGGTTTGCTGATCCAGTTGCGCCTCGATCTCATTCCGCAAGAGCACGTAATCCACGCGCCCCTGCTGGTTCAACGCGTCGAAATCCACTTGCGGCAGACGCCCCTGCCAGTCGCGATACATCTTGTCCAACCGTTCGAAGCGCACGTCCGACCACGGCAGATCATAGAAGCGCGCCACCGCCGAACGGTCGCTGCTGTAGAGCCGCACCGTGTCCTGCAACTCCGCCTCGCCCGCGCGCGCGATGATCGCGGAGGCCAGGACCGCCAGCAGGGGACAGAGTCGGAATTTCATGCGCGCGAGCGTCGCCAAGCCGCTGGGGCGAGTCAACTTCACCAGCGCCAGCGGGCAGCGTGCGTCCCGATCAAGAATGGGAATGGTCGTTCCGGAGAATCCACTCCGCAGCCTGCGACAGCCCGTCCACCACCACGGCGTTTTTCAGTCCGCCTTTCGTTTCTACTTTCGCGCCGTAGCCGGTGCGGACCAGGAATGTCTGCTGCACACCCGCGTTCCAGCCGCATTCGAGATCAATGAGCTTGTCGCCGATCATGTGGCAGCGCGCGAGGTCGAGTTGAAATTCATCGCGCGCGTCGAAGAGGAACTGCGGCGAGGGCTTGCGGCCACGGCTCGGTGCGTCGGGTGCCTCGGGCGCGACGTAGATTTTCTCGAAGCGCACGCCGTCGCGCGCCAGTTCCTGCGCCAGGTGTTCGTGAACGCGATGCACATCTTCGATGGGAAAGTAACCGCGCCCGACGCCGGACTGGTTCGTGACGAGAATGAGTTTGTGGCCCGCGTCCTGGAGCCGCCGCAACGCCGCGCCCGCGCCGGGATAAATGACGACCTCCTCGGGGAGATGGAGGTAATCCTTTTCCTCGATGAGGGTGCCGTCCCGGTCCAGAAACACAGCGCGATTCACGGCGCGGAGAATTCAGGAAGCGCGCGGGTGTCGAAAGAAAATTTGCGAAGGGAAAGTGCGGCGGAGGAGCGCTGGGCGTGCGGTCGCTTTAGCGCCGCTTTTCCAAAACGCCCGGCCAAGTGCGAGTCACTTCAAACACGGCGAGGCACACTTGCGCCGTCGCCGGATCGTTCAGGCAGACCGCGCCTTGGCGAAGGCGCGGCGTGGGCTGGCCTTCGAACTGGAGCGGCTGGCGCTCGGCCAGGGCGTGGGCGAATGCCGGGAAATTTTCAAAGCCTTCCGCCCGCACCGTCGCCAGATTGATCAGGCGGAAGCGACCAAAACTCCCGGGGCAAGTGTGCTTCATCAGTTCCACCGTGAGCCGGCCCATCGTGTAACGCGGGTTGATTTCCACGACGGGTTTGAGACGGAGGCCCCCGCACGCGTCGCGATAGACGAAGGCGTCAATGCCGAGTGGGCCGAGGAAATCCACCGCGCGCAATTCCACTTCGAGCGCGGCGCTGAGTTCATCGAACAGACGGTGCAACCGCACCGCGATATCGCGCGGCGCGGGGAAGAGCGCGACGATGGAATCGGGCAGGCGGCGGGTGTGATTCGGCGCAGCCCAGTTGGCCTGGAACTGGCCTTTGGCGTCGTTGATGAGTCCGGTGTAGCCGCGAAGTTTCAGGCCGTGCGAGTTCATCTCCAACTGCACGGAAAAATCCGCGACGCGTTCCAGCCACGGCTCGATGACGAGCGCACTTTTCCGCTCGAACGCCTTCGTCATCCAGCGTCGTTGCGCGTCGAGCAGTTCTGGCTCCCACAGACGGAGGGCGTTGTGACCGGCGAGGCCGAGGGATTCTTTCACCACGAGGGGATGGTGGCCGCGCGCGCGAACCGCGGCGATGACGGCGAGCGCGTCGGGCAGATGGTGAACCGCGGTTGCCGCTGCATGTTCCTCACAGAGCCACGAAGCCGGCTCGGTGTGAGTGAGAAATTTTTTCAGGAAGTCCGCGCTCCAGGCCTTCGAGTAAAGCTGGGCGAGGCGCGCATGAAAGCGCTGTCCGGGCGGGCGGACTTCGCCCGTCACGCTGGCGAACAACGGTTTAAGTTGCTCCACACTGTCCGGTCCCCACGCCCACGGGCGCAGCACGCCGAGCTTGCGTTGCGCGAGACTGGCCAGCGCGCCGGTCTTGACCTCGACAAACTCCGGCAGCGCGAAACCGGCTTGCTTCAAGCCGCTGAGAAATTCCACGGACGGACGCTGCGGCACGAGCACCACATCGTCCTGGCGTCCGAGAAACTGCGGCAAATTCGCGAGGTCGCGCGCGAGCAGCGCCTGATGTTGCACCGGTGTGAACGCGCGGCCTTGCGCGATGAACGCCTCGGCAAACGGATTGAACCAAAACACATTTGGGGTGCGGCCTTTCGACTGTGCGAAGACATCCAGTTCGGCGATGAAGCGGGCTTCGAAGCCGGCGGCGCGGCGGGCCTCGACGTTCAGCACCGGCCCCTTGGCGCGCTGCGGCGAGAGCGGAAATTTCAACTGCTGGCAGTAGGCGTCCCAGTCGCTCGCGCCGGAGGTTTTCCAGCGGCGAAACCATTTCAGCCCGTAGGCGACGTGGCCGATTTCGTCGCGGTGAATTTTCTCCAGCAACCGCGCCGTGGGGTCGTCGCCCACCGCCGCGAAGCCGCGCGCGAAGTGTTTGGCAAAATCCAGATTCGCCTGCTCGAAGGTGAGGCTGAGTCCGGCGACGTAATCCACCGGAGTTTCCATGCTGGAGACCGCGCGCCAGAAGTAGCCGCTCACCGGCAGTTCACCGAACTCGATGCCGCACGCCTTCATGCGCGCCAGGTAGAGGCGGGTGTGCTCCTGCTCGTCGTGGAGCGTTTGCAGCACACCGCGCCGGAAGGCGGCGGGCGCGTCGGGAAATCGCAGGAGCACGAGCGCCATCAGTTCCGTGGCGAGCAGTTCGTGGTTGGCGAAGAAGTGCAGCAGCCGTCCGCGCGCGCGTTCCGAGTCGAGCTGATGCAGGCCGGGGAAGTCCGCCTGGCCGGATTCCTGGGCCTTGAATTTCAGACCGTCGGGACGGCCCGGCGCTTGGGGCGCGAGCCGCGCGGGTCCGGGTTGCAAATCCGTGATGACGGCCGGCCGCTGAAGTTTTTCCTCCAGCGTGGTCGCGAACAAAACTTGCTCGGCAAAATCACGGAGTTCCATGAATGACGGGAGGCACGTTGTCGAAGAAGTCATTCGCTGGCGAGCCAAAGCCGGCACCGCGCAGACCTCAATTCGTTGGCCTTCCGATTTTTGATTCAGCAAACAAATGGAGGTGAAAAAATTGCGAGGCTTCGCGCTCAAGTCCCACCCGCCTCTCACCGCTATTCTGACATGCAACACACGGTGCTGATTATTGACGACGACGAGAAGTTGCGCTCGTTCGTGTCCGCCGCCCTCGAAGCCGGGGGCTTCAAAACCTATTCCGCCCAGACCGCCGAGGAGGGCATCAGCCTCGCACTGCTCAATCCGCCTGACCTCGTGCTCTGCGACGTGGTTCTCCCCGATGCGCTGGGCTTCGAGGCCGCGCGCGCGCTGAATGACAATCCCGCGACGAGCAACATTCCGGTGGTGCTGATGACCGGCTATCCCTACATGCGCTCGAACGGCGTGAGCGCGCAGTGGCGTCTTCTCTCGAAACCGTTCTCGATGAACAGCATGTTGCACACGGTGGCGAGCGTGCTGCGCACGGCCTTGAAGCAAACGGCGAGAAACTGAGCCGCGCTTCGTCTCAACTTCAGTTCACTCCACAATTTTTCCTCACGGTCTCTCCGTATCCGTTGAGGCGTGCCGGTTCACTGTTTGAAGAATCGCTGAGAGCAGCGACTTCTCACGCTGCACACGGACTGAGACTTCTAAGTGCCTCACGCCAAGTCCGCCAAGTCCGCAAAGATAAGAGCAATTTCCCCTTTGCGCCCTTCGCGTTCCTTGCGTGAGGAAAATCCTTGCCCTTTGGACAGGCCGTAAATCCCTTTGACGCCCCCAACAAATAGGTGCTACCTCACGCCGTCACACCATTAGGAGTGGCTTGTTAAATGCGTTGCCCCAAATGTGAAGGTCTCGAAGACAAGGTGATCGATTCCCGATCATCGCGCGATGGCGTCACCATCCGGCGCCGGCGCGAGTGCCTTCAATGCGCGACCCGCTTCACCACTTACGAAGTTATCGAAGCTGAGACCCTCAAAGTTCTGAAGCGCGATGGTAGCGGCGAAGATTTCTCGCGCGACAAATTGCGGACCAGCCTGGAGCGCGCCTGCTACAAACGTCCCATCGGCCCCGAACGCTTGCGCGACCTCGCGGATGAAATCCACCACGACCTCGCGGCCAAGCACGGCAGCGAAGTGAGCTACCGCCAGATCGGCGAGCGCGTGATGGCCGAGCTCCGCACGCTCGATAAGGTCGCCTACATCCGCTACGCGAGCATCTACCGGCAGTTCGAGGAGCCGGACGAATTCCTGAACGAGATCAAGAAGCTGGAGAAGCCGCATGATACTCTTACGATCGGACTGCCTGGTGTTTGAAATGCACAACGGCGACCACATTCCCTGCTCGGTCACAAACGTCACCGTCGAACTGCTCGGTGGCGCGATGGAGCATCTGGATCGCGAGGTCGTGCAGCACGCCGCCGCCGCTGTGCTTCATTATTTTCATCACGAACTGCAGCGCACCACCGTGACGCTGGGAGAGTTCACTGAGGCCTTGGAAAAGGCGCTGCGCGGGCTGGGCCTGAATGTGACGTGTGATTCCGCCAAAAAAACCGAGCGCGCGGCTGATTGGGACCTGCGCCGGATCGCGACGGAGTCCGGCTACGGATTTGAACTCGGCTTCTTCACCCGCCTGCGCGCCGAAGTGCGAAAGGAACTCGCCGAGGCGCCGCAAATGATCCGCTTCTCCGGCCTGCGCCCGTGCGTGAAACAACTGTCCGGCGCACGCCGCTGGAGTCCGCGCTGCCAACAGTTGAGCGATCAGATTGTCGAGTTCCTGCGCGGCTGCGTCTCCCGAGAGAATCCTGCGCAACCCTGCGGACTGACCGTGGTGTAGCTCTGACTGCGGGTGCATCCGAACCCCCCTGGTTGGTAGGGCGTCGTCGCTCCGCGCGCGCCGGGGTGAGGCTTCAGCCGGTTCCAACACGCGTCTCCGCTTCCAGCCCGGCGCGCGCGGAGCGACGACGCCCCACCTGCACTCCTGTTTTCAAGAACCGTATTGAATGCGCCCTGCGAACGCAGCGCCGTCAGCTTCGGCTTTTCAAGCTCCTCACATTCCGCGCACACTGGGCGCATGACACTCTTTGAGAAAATCATCGCGCGCCAAATCCCCGCGCGCATTGCCTACGAGGACGACTCGGTGCTGGCCTTCCACGACATCAATCCCCAAGCCCCGACGCATGTGCTGATCGTGCCGAAGAAACCGCTGCCACGCATCGCCGACGCGACCGATGAGGACGCGCGGATGCTGGGCTATTTGCTGCTCAAGGCCGCGCACATCGCGCGCGAACTGGGGATTGAAAATTCCGGCTATCGCCTCGTGATCAACAACGGTCACGACGGCGGTGAATCCGTCCCGCATCTGCACTGCCATCTCCTCGGCGGGCGCGCGCTGACGTGGCCGCCGGGCTGAGATGCTGGTAAGGATTACGAATGTAATTGCAAGCGCGCCCCGGACCTGTTTCATTCCGGCCATGACCACGTTGACTTGGATGCCCGGCCGCGCCGCCCTTGTTTGCCTGTTGGCTTCGGTGCTGAAGCTGAACGCCGCCGTGCCGAACATCCTGCACATCAGCGTGGATGGTCTGGGCGCGGTGTATTTGCAGCCGTATGTTTCCAACGCGCCCGCGCAATTTCCAAATTTTCTCCGGCTGCAAACGGAGGGTGCGTTCACCTACAACGCGCGCTGCGATTTCGGCGCATCCGAAACCATTCCCAATCACACGAGCATGTTCACCGGGCGGCCCGCGCTCCAACCGGTGGGTTTTCCGAACACCACCCATCACGGCTGCCTGAACAATGCGCCTGGGCCGACGGAGACGTACCACAACTCCGGCAATTTGAACGTGAGTTACAAGGCCAGCCTGTTCGATGTGATTCACGATCACGGCCTCTCCACCGGCTTGTTCACGGGCAAGTCCAAGCTCGCGCTCTGCGACCGCAGCTATGACGAGGTGAATGGTGCGCCGGACCTTACTGGGCTGGACAACGGGCGCGACAAAATTGACGTGGCGCTAACCGGGGATTTCTCCGCGTACTACGGCACGGATTTTCGCACCCAGATTGACGCGCTGCTTGTGAACCTCGAAAGCAGCTCGCCGAACCGCTACAACTTTCTCCACATCTCGGAACCGGACCTGACGGGCCACAAGACGGGCTGGGGGAACGACAATTACAGCAACATGGTGCGGCAGGTGGACGCGCAGTTGGGACGGCTTTTCAACGTCGTGATCACGAATGCCGTGCTGTCGAATCAAACGGTGCTCATCGTCACGACCGATCACGGCGGGCGCGGGATGGATGGCCATAGCGATCCGCAATACCGTGAGAATTATACCATCCCGTTTTTTCTCTGGGGGCCGGGCATTCCGGCGGGCGCGAATTTGTATTCGCTCTTTCCCAATCGTGCTGATCCCGGCACGAACCGGCTCGATTACACCGTGACGCCGCAGCCGCTGCGCAACGGCGACGGCGGCAATCTCGCGCTGGCGCTCCTGGGCCTGCCGCCCATTCCTGGTTCGTTGATGCTCCCGTGGTTTGCGCCCGACGGCATCCGCCTCGCGCAGAACCCTGCCACCACCACTCCGGAAGTTTCCTGGCCCGCCGCCGCCACGGCGTTCACGCTGGAATCTTCTCCGCAACTGGGGCCGTCCGCGACGTGGACGCCGCGCACCAACGGCGTCAGCGAAGCAAACGGACGGAAAATTTTCCCCGTCAACACCGGCGGTCCCGCCGTCTTCTACCGGCTGCGCAAGTTGTGAGCCGACGTTCCTGATGCTTTTGGGATCAGCGCGCCGCCCCCAGCGCCTTCGCGATCTGCGCCACGTCGTGATCGAAGAGGCGGAAATAATCCTTCGCCTCCGGCCCTCCGCCCACGCTCGCCGGGAGCACCAGGAGTTTCGCGCCGGTGTCCGCCGCCACGCGCTCGGGCGTGCGGCGCGGACGAAAGGTTTCAATCAGGATCAATTTCACGCCCTCGGATTTCATCCGTGGAATGAGCGTGCGGAGGTGCGTGGGCGACGGCTCCAGTCCCGGCTTCGGTTCGAGGGTGGCGACGAGTTCGAGTCCAAACCGCTTCAGCAAGTAGTCGAACGACTTGTGGTAGGTGACAACCTTCGTGCCTTTGAACGGCTCCAGTTGCTTCGTCCACGCGGTGAGTTTTTCGTCGAGCGCGGCGTTGAACTTCTTCAAGTTCGCGGCGTACTCGGCGGCATTGGCGGGATCGAGCTGGGTGAACGCCTCGGCGAGGCGCGCGGCCATCGGCTTCGCATTCACCGGGTCGAGCCAGTAGTGGGGATTGCCGCCCGGATGCACATCGCCCTGCGAGCGGTCCACGGCCGTGGTCGGCACTTCGAGCAATGGCACGCCGGTGGAAAGAATGACGTGGCCCGGCGTGTTCCCGACGATCTTGCTGTTGCGCGCGCCGGTGACGAGCGGCGGGAGCCAGCCGATTTCCAGTTCGGCGCCGCCTTCGATGAGCACGTCCGCCTGGTTCAGCACGCGGATGAAGCTGGGCCGCGCGTCCACGAAGTGCGGGTCTTCCGCACCGCGCGCGATGCTGGTGACTTTGACTTTGTCGCCGCCGATGGATTCCGCGATGGAGCCGAAGTCCGGCAGCGTGGCCACGACGTTCAGCTTCGCCTGCGCCGCGAGGGCGAGGGTGAAGAGGGAGAGAGCAAGAAATAATTTTTTCATGTTCGTAAATGTTTGAAGGTTGTCGCCGCGTTCAGAACTTGTGCGCGGCGTGCGCACCGAGCAGGAATTCAAATTGCAGCCAGATGGAATGATC
>JAYVNY010000173.1:0-21118 GCA_043758205.1 Akkermansia sp. | reverse complement strand
AAGTTCCGCAAGGTTTCTTCGCGGCCTGGCCCGGCGCGCGCGGAGCGACGACGCCCTACCACGCCCGTGTTTTAAGAACAGTGTCCAGATGCACCCCCTCATACTGTCCGCGATGTCTTTTCCTTGTTTGTCCACGATGTCCTGTCTCCGTGCCGGAAGCCCGCGCTCCGGGCCCCGGCATCGAATCACACCCCCCAGCAGGCGGACGCTTGTCGATTGGACGTGGAGCGGCTACTTACTTTTGTCGAATGAATCACTCGCGTTTTGTCCGCATCGTACTGTTGGCTCTGACCGCGCTGGTGGGCGGGTTGGTCTCGGACGCTGCGGAGCTTCGTTTAAGTGCGCCGCTCGACTACCAAGTCTTCCAGCGTGACACCGGGCCAAAGGGCCGGGTGCTGGTGGGAGGTGACGTGCCGACAGCGCCGGCCCAGGCGGCGACCGTCGAAGTGCAACTGGTGGGCGGAAGCGCGGACGCGATCTGGCATCAACTGACAGTGATCGCCGCCGGGCAGTCCACATTTCGGGCGGAACTCGATGCGCCGGCCGGCGGCTGGTATCGGCTGAACCTTCGCATGAAACGCGGCGAGACCGTGCTGGCCGAAGCCAGTGTCGCGCACGTCGGCGTCGGCGAGGTTTTCGTCGTGGCTGGACAATCGAACGCTGCCAATCATGGCGAGGAGAAACAGCAGCCCACCTCCGAATTCGTCGTCGCCTTTTCCGGACAGCGTTGGCAGTTGGCCAACGATCCGCAGCCGGGTGCGAGCGGATCGGGTGGAAGCTTTCTGCCGTCGTTCGCGGAGGCCATGGCCGCGCGGTTCAAGGTTCCCGTCGGACTCGTCGCCGTCGGCGTGGGTGCCACGAGCGTCCGTGAATGGCTGCCGCGCGGTTCGCGGTTCCCGCAGCCGCCGACCTTGACTGGCAACGTGACCCGACTGGATTCCGGCGAATGGGAAAGCAAGGGGACATTGTTCGACAGCTTCACGGCGCGCATGAAGAAACTCGGGCCTCACGGCTTTCGTGCCGTGCTCTGGCATCAGGGCGAGTCAGATGCGAACCAGAAAGACCCTGCACGCACTTTGCCCGGCGAGCTGTACCAAAAATTCATGGAACAACTCATCCGCGATTCACGCCGCGACGTGGGCTGGGAGTTTCCGTGGTTCGTCGCGCAAGTCAGCTACCACACGCCCGATGATCCAGGCTCGCCGGAGATTCGTGGCGCGCAGGCGGCGCTCTGGAAATCCGGGATCGCCCTCGAAGGACCGGACAGCGATGCGTTGACCGGCACCTTGCGCGAGGGCGGCGGCCAGGGTGTCCATTTCAGCGGCGAGGGGCTGCGCGTTCACGGTGCCAAGTGGGCGGAGAAAGTTTCGCCGTGGCTGGAGCAACAACTCTTGGCGGCGGCCAAACCCAAAGTCAGCGGCCCCACACCGCGGCTGAAGCTGCCGGGCCTGGAAGAGTTCATGGTCGAGGGACGCCCGGCGTTTGTCTTTCTTCCGGCTGAAGCCCAGCGCACGACTCCGCAGCCGTGGATTTTTTACGCGCCCACCCTGCCGGCGTATCCGGACGGCGCGGAGCGTTGGATGCACGAGCGTTTCCTCGCCGCCGGAATCGCGGTGGCGGGTATTGATGTCGGCGAGGCGTACGGCAGCCCGAAAAGTCAGGCCGCGTTCGACGCGCTTTATCGCGAGCTGACGGAGAAGCGCGGCTTTGCGCTGAAGCCGTGTTTGTTCGGGCGCAGCCGGGGCGGCCTGTGGGTCAGCAGTTGGGCCATCGCCCATCCGCAGCGCGTCGCCGGCATCATCGGCATCTATCCGGTCTTCGATTTCCGCACCTATCCCGGACTCACGAATGCCGCGCCCGCCTACGGTCTGACGCCCGCGGAGTTGGAATCGCGCGGGGCGGAGTTCAATCCCATCGCGCGGGTCAGCACTCTGGCTCGGGCGCGCGTGCCGGTCGTACTCATTCATGGCGACGTGGACAAGGTCGTGCCGCTGCCGCAGAACTCCGGCAAGTTCGTGCGCCAGTATCGCGAGGCCGGCGCGGAGTCCCTCGTAAAATTGATCATCTTGAAAGAGCAGGGTCACAACTTCTTCGAAGGCTTCTTCCACTCGCAGGAGTTGGTGGACTTCGCCATCGAACGGGCACGCGCCGGCGGGCGGCCTTGATGGAATGGTTCGCCGGAACAATCCGAACGTGACAGTCTGGAGAAAGCTTCATCATGAAACCTGACTCGCTTCCGAGTGTGCGCCTGAACCGGCTGCGTCCCGCCCTTCATGCGGTCATCACCACGACCGCGCCCTGACACCACGATGAAGCCGCCCGGTATTTTCTCGCTGCTCTTGGCTCTCTGGGGCGGGGGCGTCCCGGGGCCGGCCGCCGAACCCCGCGTCGTCATCAACGAGATTCACTTCGACCCGGCGGACAAACGGCCGTTGGAATTCGTCGAGTTGCACAATGCCACCGAAGCGGACGTCCGGCTCGCGGGCTGGACGCTGGAGAAGTTTTCGTTTCCCTCGAACGCGGTCATCCCGGCACGAGGATTCGTAATCATCGCACAAGACCCGGACGCATTCGGGAAGGAGTTCGGCTTTCCACCGCTCGGGCCGTTGCCGGGCAAACTCAGCAATCGCGGTGAAAAGATTGCGCTCCGCGATGGACGTCAAAACGTCGTGGACGAAGTGCGCTACGGCGTCGGCTTTCCGTGGCCAACAGCGGCCAACGGTGCGGGGCCTTCTTTGGAGCGCGTGCATCCGGGATTGCCGTCGAACGATCCGGCGTCCTGGCGCAGCGCGGGTTTTCCCGTCGTCGCTCCCACCAAGGCGGGAACGGTGTTTCTCCCTTCTGAGTCCAAGGGGTGGCGCTGGCGCAAGGGCACCAATGAAGCGTCGCAACCCGTGACCGCATGGCGCGCCACTGACTTCGTCGAGGACGCGACCTGGCAGAGCGGACAGACTTCCATCGGTTACGAGGACGGCGATGACAAGACGGTGCTCACGGACATGCCGGGGCGTTACACCTCATTGTTTCTGCGGCACTCGTTGGTCGTGGCGGGGAAGCTGCCGCCGTCTTTGTTGCTGCGGGTGCGAGTGGATGACGGCTGCATCGTGTGGATCAACGGCCATGAGGTGGCGCGCTTCCATGTGCGGGCGGGCGAACTTTCATTCAACGGCACGGCGGAGAACCACGAAGCGGGCGAAGAGTTTGAGGAGAAGCTGATCGAGAACGCCGCCTCGCTCCTCGTGCCGGGCACGAACTGGATCGCCATCCATGCTTTCAACGCCTCGCGCAACAGCAGCGACTTCACCATAGACGCGGAGTTGCGCACGCCCGAGGGCGCGGCACGGGGTCGCCGTCCCACGCCGGGCGCGACGAACTCGGTGTTTTCCACCGTCGCTCCGCCTTCCATCACCGACGTGAGTCACGTCCCACTGGAGCCGAAGTCCGGCGAGGTTGTCACGATCGCTGCGCGCGTCGCCGATCCGGACGGCGTGCGTGAAGTCACGCTGGAGATGCAAGTGGTCGCGCCCGGAGCTTACGTGCGCAGAACTGACGTCACCTTACGCACCAATTGGGTTTCACTTCCGATGCACGACGATGGGCGTGATGGCGACGTTCGGGCGGGTGATGGCGTGTTCACCGTGCGAGTTCCGGCCGAGAGGCAGCGCCACCGGCACCTCGTGCGCTATCGCATCAAGGCCACCGACCGCACCGGTCTCGCAGTGCAGGTGCCGTACGCGGATGACAGCGTGCCAAACTTTGCGTGGTTCGTTTACGACGGCGTGCCGGCGTGGACCGGCGCGAGCCAGCCGGGCAAGACGCCGCCCGTTACTTTCCCGGCGGAGTTCATGCACACCATGCCGGCGTATCATCTGCTCGCGCGCGCCGAGGACGTGGAGCGCAGCCAGTGGGACGGCAGCGCGAACCGACGGCCGTTCTCCGGCACGTTCGTGTACGACGGCCGGGTGTATGATCACATCCAGTTTCATCATCGCGGCCAGGGCAGCAGCTACCTCTCCGGCAAGAACAAGTGGGGCTTCAAATTCAACCGCGCGCACGAACTCGCTGCGCGCGACATTCACGGCCACCGCTACGAGTACGCGTGGGACAGCCTCAATCTCAACCCTGGCCTCTCCACGCCCTACCTGCCAATTCATGCCGGCATCGCCGGACTCGACGAAGCGCTCGCCTTCCGCGCTTTCCAACTCGCCGGAATGCCTGCCGCCAACAGTCAGTGTATTCAACTCCGCATCATTGACTCGTCCGAAGAAAGCTCGCCCAGCAATCAATACGTCGGCGACTTGCGCGGACTTTACCTCGCCATTCAGGACATGGACGGCGCGTTGCTCCGCGAACGCGGCCTGCCCGACGGCAACATCTACAGCATGCAGAGCGGGCGCAAACATCTGGCCCGCGGCGCAGCGCTCGACGGTTCGGATTGGAATACGTTCCTCAACGGCGTGCGCAACGAGCAGCCCGAGGCCTGGTGGCGCACGAATCTCGACCTTCCATCCTATTACAGCTTCCACTCGATCAACCGCGTCATCGGCAATGTCGATCTGCGCCCGGACGGCAACCACGGTTACTACCGCCGGCCCGATGGAAAGTGGGCACCGTTCCCGTGGGACCATGACATGATGCTCGTGCCGCGCACGCATCAGCCCGGGCACATTGATGCCATCCGCGCACTGAACGTGCGCGAACTGAAGATGGAGTTCCGCAACCGCGCCCGGGAAATCCTCGACCTGTTCTGTGCCGATGCCGCGCCCGACGGCGGACAAGTCGGCCAGCTCGTGGCGGAATTGTCCGGCGTGCTGATGCCCTCTGGCTTCACCAACGATTGGGGTCAGCTTGATGCCGCCGTGTGGAATTGGAATCCGCACCAGAACCAGAAAGGAATCTTCTACCAGAACCCCGCGACCGGAGGTCACTTCGGCGGCCCGTGGCAGCGCACGCTCGCCACGCCCGACCTAGATGGCTTCCGCCGTTACATCATCGACTTCTGCACCGACTCACGTCCGCAGAAAAACTACGCGCCCAACGACGGCGACCAGCGCGGCTATGGATTCGGCTATTTGCAGCACGAGGCGAAGGATGTGCGCATCCCGGTCACGCCGGAAATTCGTTACACCGGCCCGGCTGGATTTCCGGTCAACAAACTTTCCTTTTCCATCACACCGTTCAGTTCGCCTGCGACGAACCGTTTCGCCGCTGTGCAATGGCGCGTGGGCGAGATCACTTCACCGGGCCGCGCCGGTTATGTCGCCAACCAATCCTGGCGCTACGAACTCGAACCACACTGGACGAGCGGCGAACTGACCAACGAAACCGCGTTCTTCCAACTCCCCGCCCACGCCGGCGCGACGAACCACACCTACCGCGTCCGCGCCCGCTACCTCGATCACAGCGGACGCGCCAGCCACTGGTCGGCGGCGGTGGAGTTGGTGCCGGGGGCCAAGCAAGGCCAGTGAACGTGGAGTCAGGCGGGACGCCCGCCTCCAGTGGCCATCGCCATCTCTCGCTCGTTCGTTGCAGCGGGACGGTTCGGCCGGTATCACGTTCCGTCATGAACAAGCTCAAGTTCAACATGGGTCGCTGGTCCAACGTCTTCGCCGTGGGCGTGCTCGCAGCCGCCATAGCTCACGCGGACGACCGGCCTGCTTCGCGCGAGGATTTTCTGCGCGCGAACATGGACGTGACCGTGGACCCCGGCGTGGATTTTTTTGCGTATGCGAACGGCGCGTGGCTGCGGAAGCATCCCATCCCGAGTTCCGAGTCCGCTTGGGGCATCGGCAATGAGGTGCGCGAGGAGTTGTACGCCAACCTGCGGAAGATCAACGAGCGTGCCGCCGCCGCGAACGGCCGGGTGAGCAGCGAGCAAAGAAAGATCGCCAACTTCTGGACGACGGCGATGGATGTCGCCAAGGCCGAGCGTCTCGGCATCTCGCCGCTGCAGGCGGAACTCGCGCGCATCGATCAGGCGCGCAACGTGCCGCAGATTCTCGACGCGGCCTTCGCGCTGCAACCACTCGGCGTCTCCACTTTTCTTGGCTTCGGCGTCAGTCAGGACGAGAAGGCCAGCGACACCATGGCGGTGCATCTGGGCCAGGACGGTCTTGGTCTGCCCGAGCGGGATTTCTACTTCAACACCAACGCCGGCCTCGCGCACATCCGCGAGGAATACGTGGCCCACCTCGGGCGCCTGTTCCAGTTGCTGGGCCGTGACGCCGCCTCAGCGCAACGTGCGGCCACGAACCTCCTGGCCTTCGAGACGGAACTGGCCCGGGCTTCGCGCAAGCTCGAAGACCTCCGCGATCCGGAGCGGAACTACCACAAGATGTCGCTGGCCGAAGTGACACAGAAGCACACGCCCTCGATTCTTTGGCAGGAACGCCTCGCGCAGTGGAAGTTGAAACCGACCTACGTCATCGTGGGCCAGCCGGAATTTTTCACCGCCGTGGAGTCGCTGCTGAAATCCACGCCGGTGCCCGTGCTCCAGGACTATCTACGATTCCACTTGGTGGCCAGTTACGCGGAGACCTTGAGCAAGGCCTTCGATGACGAGCAGTTCGCGTTTTATCATCGCGTGTTGTCGGGTCAGCAGGAGCCGCGTCCGCGCTGGAAGGAAGTGCTGGATGCGGAGGAAGGCGCGATGGGCATGGTGCTCGGCAAGATTTTCGGGCAGGAATATTTTCCAGCCCAGAGCAAGGAACGCTACACGCGCCTCGTGGAGTCCATCCGCGACGCCTACCGCGAACGCATCAATCGCCTCGACTGGATGAGTCCCGCGACCAAGGCCAAGGCGCAGCGCAAGTTGAAGTCCATGACGGCGAAGGTGGGTTATCCCAAGAAGTGGAAGGACTATTCCGCGCTGGTCGTCTCGACGAACTCTTACTGCGAGAACATGATGCACGCGGCGCGCTGGCGCTTCCACGACATGGTCTCGAAGTTCGGCAAGCCGGTGGACCGCTCGGAGTGGTCCATGACGCCGCAGACTTACAACGCCTACTACAGTGCGGCGAACAACGAGATCGTTCTGCCCGCCGCCATCTTCACCATCCCCGGGGTGCCGGATGCCAGGGTGGACGATGCGGTGGTTTACGGCTACGCCGGCGCGTCCACCATCGGCCACGAGATCACGCACGGTTTCGACGATGAGGGAAGGCAGTTCGACGCGCGCGGCAATCTCGCGGACTGGTGGACTGCGGACGATGCGCGGCAGTTCACCAATCGCGCCGCCGTGATGGTGCAACAGTTCAACGCCTACCAACCGCTGCCCGGCTTGAACATCAACGGCAGCGCGAGCCTGGGCGAAAACATCGCCGACTACGGCGGCTTGCTGCTGGGACTGGAAGCCTTCAAGAAGACCAAACAGTTCAAGTCGGGCGAAAAGATCGGCGGCCTCACTCCGCTCCAGCGCTACTTCCTCGGGTACGCGCTGGGCTGGTTGCATCAGGAGCAGGAAGCAAAACTGAGGAACAAATTGTTGAGCGACGTGCATGCCCCGGCGAAGTGGCGCGTGCTCGGCCCGCTGGCGAACCTTCCTGAATTCCACGAAGCCTTCGGTGTTAAGATCAATCAGCCGATGTGGCGGGCACCGGAAGCGCAGGTAAAAATTTGGTAAGGTTGCCGTCCGAACGTGATGGCCTCAGCTCGTTCCGGTGCAGGTCTTGCCACGACTCCGCAGCATCCTGTTTTCGACTATGTCAGGATGTCCTTCACCACATGTCCGTGGACATCAGTGAGGCGGAAGCGGCGGCCTTGGAACTCGTAGGTGAGCCGTTCGTGGTCGAAGCCAAGGCAGTGCAGAATCGTCGCCTGCATGTCATGCACATGCACGGGATTCTCGACGGTGTGAAAACCCAATTCATCGGTGGCGCCATAGCTGAGTCCGCTTTTCACGCCGCCGCCGGCCATCCACATGGTGAACGCCTGCGGATGATGATCGCGCCCCATCGAGCGGCCCAGGCTCGGGTTGGTCTCCACCATGGGCGTGCGGCCAAATTCCCCGCCCCAGATGACCAGCGTGGAATCCAGCAGGCCCAGACGTTTGAGATCCTTCACCAGCGCGGCGCTCGCTTGATCCGTGGATTTGCAATTGCCCGTGTGATTGCCCACCAGGTCGCTGTGGGCGTCCCAGCCTTCGTGGTAGATGTTGATGAAGCGCACCCCCCGCTCGACCATGCGCCGGGCCAGCAGACAGGCGCGGGCAAACGAAGGTTTGGCCGGATCGCAGCCGTAGAGTTCCAACGTCTCCTTTTTCTCGCTCTTCAAATCCATCAACTCCGGCGCGCTGGTCTGGAGGCGGAAGGCCATTTCGTAAGCGTTGATGCGGGTGGTGATTTCCGGATCACCCGCGGCCCCGAGTTGCTGCTCATTGAGTGAGCGCACGACGTCCAGGGTGTCGCGCTGGAGTTTGGCATCCACGCCCTTCGGGTTGGCGACATTGAGGATGGGGTCGCCCTGATTGCGCAGGCGCACGCCCGTGAAGCTCGTGGGAATGAAGCCGCTCGACCAGTTGGCCGCGCCGCCGCTGATGCCGGAGCCGGTGCTCATCACCACGTAGGCCGGCAGGTTCTTTGATTCAGAGCCAAGCCCGTACGTGACCCACGAACCCAGGCTGGGCCGTCCGGGTTGCAGGAAGCCGGTGTTGAAAAAAATCTGCGCCGGCGCGTGGTTGAACTGGTCCGTCTTCATGGACCGAATCAGGCAGATCTCATCCGCGATGGAACCGATATGGGGAATCATCTCGCTCAACTCCGCGCCGCTCTGACCGTACTTCTTGAACTTGAAACGCGGGGCCATCACCGCCGCATCCGGCCGGATGAACGCGTAGCGTTGACCGGCAATGACGGATGGCGGCAGCGGTTTGCCTTCCAGTTTGAACAACTCCGGCTTGTAGTCGAACAGATCGAGCTGCGAAGGCGCGCCCGCCATGAACAGATGAATCACGGCCTTGGCTTTGCCGGGAAAATGCGGCTGCTTCGGCGCCATCAAATCAACGGGCGCGGCCGCACTCATCGCGCGCGAGACGAACGCATCCGTCAACAAGGACGCGAGCCCGATCTTGCCGAGACCGATGCCGCACTCGCGCAGAAACCAGCGGCGGCTCAGGGGCAGGCCGCGTTCCGAAAAGTGATGATTGTGGCAGTTCATGGCTCAGTTCTTGGTGATCGTTTCATCGAGGTTCAGGAGTGCGCGCGCCACGGTGGTCCAAGCGGCGCGTTCCGTGACTTCGCCTGGACCGTCGCCGGCGAGTTCCGACGCCTTCAATTCGCCGCTTTGCAAGCGTCCGCGCTGAGCGGCCAGGAATGAATGCAGCATTGTTCTCTCAGCGGCAGAAGGCTCGCGGGTCAGGGTGCGGCGGTAAATGAACTCAACCTTGCGCTCGTCGTCGCCGGATTGTCCCGCGGTGAGCGTGCCTAGCTTCTGGGCGGCTTCGACGAAGGCGATGTCGTTGAGCAGGGTCAGCGACTGGAGCGGCGTGTTCGAGACTTCGCGTTTGGCCAGGCAGGTTTCTCCCGATGGCGCGTCAAAGGTGTTGAACATGGCGAAGGGCGCGCTGCGTTTCTGGAAGGTGTAGAGCGAACGGCGGTAGCGGTCCTCGCCCGCGCTCACGTCCCAGCCCGGCGATCCATAAGCAGCCTCGGTTACTCCGGCGGGCTGCGGAGGTTTCACCGGCGAGCCGAACATCTTCGGGGAGAGCGCGCCGCTCGCGGCCAGCGCCGCGTCACGAATGATCTCCGCCTCCAAACGCACGCGCGGACCGCGGGCCAGCAGCCGGTTCTGCGGATCGCGCGCGAGCAACTCAGGCGTGACCCGGGACTGCTGGCGATAGGTGGAACTGGTGACCATGAGGCGGTGCAATTTTTTGAGCGACCAGCCTTGCTTCATAAATTCCACCGCCAGCCAGTCGAGCAACTCAGGATGGCTCGGCAGTTCACCCTGGAAACCGAAGTCGTTCTGCGTGGCCACAATCCCGAGGCCGAAAAACGCGGCCCATTGCCGGTTCACCACGACCCGCGCCGTCAGCGGATTCTCCGGGGAGACCAGCCATTTCGCGAGCGCGAGCCGGTCTTTCGTCGAGCCGCCCGGCAGGCGCGGCAGGAACTGGGGCACATCGGCCTCCACGCGATCCGTGGGCTGAAGATACTCGCCACGATTATGGATGAACGTCGCACGCGGGGCCACGGCGGGACGCTCGCGCAGGACGAGCGTCGTCGTGTATGCCGGTGGTTTGCGCAGCTCACGAATCTCCTTGGCCGCCTTGGCCAGCTCCGGTGCCGTGAGCAAAAAGTGTTCGCGCAACTCAGCGCGTTGTTCCGTCGTGAGCTTTTCGTCGGACACGCGCAACAATCCATCGATCGATTCCGGAATCTCCCTGGCTTCAACACCACGGGCTTCGGTGGTGATCGAGATGCGAAAGCGGCCCAACGAACAGGCGTAATGACGTCCGAACAACATCTTCACGTCGAGTCGGCGGGCTTCGATGGGTTGGTCGGGGACGAACACGGCTTCGTGCGCCTCGCCGGGACGGTCGGCGCAGCTCCAGCCGGTTTGTGGATCGCCGTCGGTCGCAGCCTTGGCGCTCGCGCCGCTGCCGAAATTGTTTTTGGCATGGCTCTCCGTGGCCCGCGCGAACTTCACGCGTTGGCCATCCGCCGTCACTTGGAACTCACCCATGAAGAAATCACCCTTCGGTCCCTCGTAGTAGGCAAGGCCCGGCCCATGCGCCGGCAGGCTGTCATCGGGCAGCGCTTCCAGGCGGAGGGCGGTGATGCGTCCGGGCAGATTTGTGAACGCCAGATCGTAAACGTCGCTCTTGCTCATGTCGCCGCTCGCCAGCACGGAATGGTCCGGTTGCGCGGTCAGCAACAGCAGGTTGGATTTCAATTCGTTGGGCCGCAGCTTGATCCATGTGACCGTCCGGTTGCGTTCGCGCGCCAACCATTTCGTGAACGCGGCTTCCACCGCCTCCGATCTGCGTGCGGTCTCCGGACGCTCATCCTGCACTTGCGAACCCACGCTGAACGCCACCCGGCCCAGCGTATGTTGTGCGCGGTGCTGCTGTTGCAGGCGCACGGTGACTTTTGTGCCCGAGGTCGAACCAAAGGGTTTCTCAAACTGGAAGGTGGCTGAGTGATTCGTGTTCAGAATCTTTCCGGCCTCATGAATCGCCCAACCGGTTTCCAGACGGCCATCAAAGGCGTTGGTCACGGGGAACTCCTTTTGCTCGGCGGTAGCTTTCGCGCTGCGAATCTTCAACGGTTCCGCGGATCCAGTATCGAGTGGCGCTTGGTGGATCGTAATTTCCGAGAGGACAAAGTTTCCGTGCGGCGTGCGTCCGGGGCCTTGGCCCGGTAAGGAATCATGGACCAGGGCCTCCAGGCGGAGGTGGCTGATGTTCGTCAGACTGGTGGTGAAACTGACGGTGAAATCACTGCGTTCCGGCCCGGGCGCGGTAAAGAGCACGGAACCATCCTCCAGCACTTTGGCGTCCTCATCTTTGGCCAGGCTTTCGAAGTGCGGCGTCACCCTCTCCCAGCGCATCGGCCCCGCCTCGAGGGGCCACCGCGTGGGAAGTTCCGCAAGCAGCTTCGCGGCGCGTTGTTCGCGCTGGCGCAATTTCTCGGCGGCATTCTCGGCGGGCAAATCCAAATCCGGCTCATCCGCGTTGTTCAAAAACGCCATCAGTTGGTAGTAATCCTTGTGCAGAATGGGATCATACTTGTGCGTGTGGCATTGCGCGCAGCCGACCGTCAGGCCCAGCCACGCCGTGCCGGTGGTGCTCACCCGATCCACCACGGCGAGATAGCGAAACTCCAGAGGATCAATGCCGCCTTCCTCGTTCAACATCGTGTTGCGGTGAAAGCCCGTGGCGATCATCTGATCACGCGTGGGCCGGGGCAGCATGTCGCCCGCGAGTTGTTCGATGGTGAACTGATCAAAAGGCAGGTCGGCATTCAAGGCGCGAATCACCCAGTCGCGATAAGGCCAGATGCTGCGATTGCGATCTTTCTCGTAGCCGTTGCTGTCGGCATAGCGGGCGAGGTCGAGCCACTTGCGCGCCCAGCGTTCGCCGTAGTGCGGTGAGGCCAGCAATTGATCCACGAGCCGTTCGTAAGCGTCCGGCCGCGTGTCTTGCGCGAACGCGTCGGCTTCCGCCGGTGTGGGCGGCAGGCCGATCAGATCGAGATGAACACGACGCGCCAGCGTGAGCCGGTTGGCTTCGGCGGAAGGCTTCAATCCTTCCTTTTGCAGACGGGCGGCGACAAAGGCATCAATGGGATTGCGCAATTCAAATCCCGGATTCTTGACCGTCGGGGGTGCCACGGCTTTGGGGGCGGCGAACGCCCAGTGCGGTTTGAATTCCGCGCCCGCCGCGACCCAGCGTTTGAGAATGTCCTTCTGCTCGGCGCTGAGCGGATGTTTCACCTTCGCCGGCGGCATCAGATCATCTTCATCCGTGGTGAAGAGGCGGCTCACGAGTTCACTCTTGTCCGGCCGACTTGGCACGATGGCCGGCTCGCCCGACTTGCCGCCCTTGAGCGCCGACTCGGGCAGATCCAGACGCAGGCCGCCTTTGCGTGTGCCTTCGTCCGGGCCGTGGCACTTGAAACAATAGGAGGAAAGAATGGGCCGCACCTCGCGCAAAAAATCCGGCGAGTCCGCCGCCCCGCTGGTGCGGACCCAAAGCGCGCCAGCCAAGATGATTGTTGTTCTCAATGAAATCGAATGCATGAGTCAGTGCGCAGTATGCGGGAAGACTGATTGGGTCGCCAGTATTTCTCAGGCAACCCAAGCGGGCGGGCACAAACGGACCTACGTCCCAATAAGCAGCGAGGCCTGGCCCGCGGAACGCCGAGCATCGCTCGGCCTGGGCCAGAATCCAGTCGTCGGGCCGAGCAATGCTCGGCGCTCCGGGGGCAGCGAAAATCCAAATTCGAAAACTCAAATCCCAAACGAAATCCAAGCATTCAAATTCCCCGGCCGATCCGGCCAAGGGCCGGCGCACGGTTCGGCTCAGCTCGGAGCCTTGTTTGCAGCCCTCTTCCAGATGGTCAGGACAGTGGGTGTTGGATTTTCACCGGGCTAATTCTGACTCTTGTTTGATAAAGAAAATCGTAAAGTTCGTCAGCCTTTGGTCAATAACACAGACTCAATCATGAATCGTCCCTGCATCTTCCTCGTGCTGACCGCGCTTGCGCTCCACTTCACGCCTGGCCTCCCGGCGGCTGAACCGCCGCCCGTGCCCGGTCCGAACGCCCGCGCCCTCTTCGACGGCAAAACTCTGGCGGGTTGGGAAGGCAGCGCAAAGTTGTGGCGCGTCGAGGACGGCTGCCTCACCGGTGGCTCCTACGTGGAGACGGTCAAGCAGAACGAGTTCCTCGCCAGCACGCGCGACTTCACGAACTTCATCATCCGGTTCCAGATCAAGCTCACCGGGTCGAACGGCTTCATCAATTCCGGTTTCCAAATGCGTTCGCAGCGCGTGCCGAACAATTCCGAGATGGCCGGCTACCAGTGCGACTTCGGCGAACCGAACTGGTACGGCGCGATCTACGACGAGTCGCGGCGCAACAAGGTGATGTCCGCCTCCGACATGAAGGCGCTGCGCCCGGTGATCAAGCTGAACGACTGGAATGATTACGTCATCCGCGCAGACGGCCCGCGCGTGACGACGTGGATCAATGGCGCGATGGGCACGGATTACACGGAGGCCGACGCGAGCATCGTGGACTGGGGCAAGCTGGGCATTCAGGTTCACGGCGGCGGCAAGGCCGTGGTGCAGGTGCGCAACGTGATGATCGAGGAGTTGCCGCCCACGCCAGCGGGGAAAATCTTTCGCGGCGCGCCGGAGCCGAAGAAAAGCGCGAAGGCCGAACCCGTTTCACCTGAAGAAGAGAAGACGCGTTTCACCGTGGCGCCGGGCTTCGAAATTGAACTGGTCGTGGCCGAGGACATCGCGGCGGGTTTCGGGAAGTTCGTGACGGTAGATTGGGATCAGCACGGCAACCTCTGGACAATGACGGCGCTAGAATATCCCGTGGATGCAAACGAAAGCCCCGCCGTGGCCAAGGAAATTTACGCCAGCAAGGCGAAGGACAAGGTGCTGGTCTATGACCGCGAACCGAAATCGCCGACTGGTTATGCCAGCAAGCCGCGCGTGTTCGCAGATGGACTGGCGATCCCGCTCGGCATTCTGCCCTACAAAAACGGCGTCTATGTCCAGCACGGCACCGAGATCGTTTTCCTCAGCGACAACGACGGCGACGGCAAGGCCGACCGGCGCGAGGTGATTCTCAGCGGCTTCGGCGTACAGGATTCGCATCTGTTCCCGCATCAGTTCACGCGCGCGCCGGGCGGCTGGTTGTGGATGGCGCAAGGCGCGTTCAACTACGGCAAGGTCAAAGACAAGTCGGGGAGCGAAGTGCAGTTCGACCAGACGCGCATGGCAAAGTTCCGTCCCGATGGCCGCAGCTTTGAAATCACCTCGCAAGGCCCGTGCAACATCTGGGGCCTGCACATGACGATGGAAGGCGAAACGTGGATTCAGGAGGCGAACGATTTCGGCTATCCCGCGATGCCGTTCCACGAATACGCGAATTATCCCGGCTGCTCCGGCGCGCAGTGGAAGAGTTACGCGCCCGAGTTCCCCGGCACCGCGCCGCATTTTCAAATGGGCGGCACGGGCTTGAGCGGACTGGCGATCTCGGATCGCGTAGCCGCGTCTCGTGAGAGCGCGGCTGATCGGGAGAATGGCCGCAGTCTCACGACCACGGCTACGAGGACCAGTTGGCCCGAGGCCTACTGCGACGTCATCTACATCGCCAATCCCATCACGCGGAAAATCCAGGCCATCAAGGCGAAGCGGGAGAATGGACGTTACGCGCTGAACAAGCTGCCGGACTTCATCCAGTCGAGCGACGAGATGTTCCGCCCCGTCGCGTTGAAGTTGGGGCCGGATGGCTGCCTCTACTTCGTGGATTGGTACAACAAGATCATCTCGCACAACGAAGTCGCGCGGAACCATCCCGACCGCGACAAGAAGCGCGGCCGCATCTGGCGCGTCCGCCCGACGGATTTCCAGCCGCTCGATGTCCCCGACTTCACCAAGGCTTCCGGCGAAGAACTCATCGCGAAGCTCGGCGGCGAGAACACCACGCAAAGCCATCTCGCGTGGCAGGCCATCGGAGATCGCGGGATGAGGGAGCTGGCGCCGAAGTTGAAGACCATCATTGGCGACAAGTCAGCGACAGCGGCCAAGCGCATCGCGGCGTTGTGGGCGTTGGAATCATTGAACCGAGTATCGGATTTCAAGAAGCGTGACTTTCAAGTGCTTCTGGCGGATGGCAACCGGAATATCCGGCGCGAGGTTGCGCGTGTTCTCGGCAACTTCGACCTTTTTTCCGATGACCCCGAAACCATCGAGCTATTGCAACCTCTCGCGTCTGATTTGGAACCAGAAGTCAGATCGGAAGTGATCCGTTCGGCTGCGCACGCGTTGAGCATGTCATATCCGCATTCGCTTGAGGAAGCGGATGTCGAAAAGGCCACCAGGCGGCCAATGGCGCTGCTGGCCATGATGTCCCGCGCTCCTCTTGCAGAGCCGACGATGAAGAGCACTCAGAGCGGCAAACTTATCAAGACCGGCGAAGCCTATGACCGCGAGTTTGAGCGTTATCTCGTGCGATTGCTTCTCGAGCGACACCCCGTCGCGGTGGCGGCGTTCCTGAAGACGGATTCGGCGAAGTCATTGCCTGTCGAGAATCGTTTGCTGTTCGCGTTGGCTCTGGAACCGAAAGCCAGCGCCGCGCGCGTCGCGGAGTTACTGCCGTCGCTCACCCGCGCGCCGGGACAGGAGGAGTTGCTTCGGCTCGCGCAATTCCCGGAGGAACCGGGCGTGGGCGAGGCGTTGAAGAAGGTTTTGCAGAATCCCGCGACCAGCACGGGCGCGATTGAATCTCTGTTGAAAGTTCGCACCAAGCTCGACGCCGCGAAGATCACTCCGTTGCTGAATGACGCCGCGAAGCAGTTGCTCACCAGCGCCGAGCCATCGAAGTTGCAACTCGGCACCAAGCTCGCCAGTTCGTTTCAACTCGGGGCGGTGGAACCTGAACTCGTGCGCGCAATGGAACAGGGCTGGGCCGGTTATCCAAAACTGGAGGCGAAGGAATATCTGCTGCGTCCGGAATCGCTGGCGGCGTTGCAGGCCTTGCGCGAATTGAAGTCCGACCGCGTGGACTTGTTCGCCAAGCTCGCTGAGAAGGGCGGACCGGCCGAGCAACAAGCCGCCGTCGCCGCGCTCGGCGCCTCTCGCGATGCGAAAGGGCCGCAACAGCTCGCGAGTCTTTACCCAAATCTTCCCGCCGCGCCGCGCCGCACCGCGCTCGCCTCGCTCACCAGTACCAAGCCCGGCGCGAGCGCACTCGTGAAGTCCATGCGCAGCGGAGTCATCGCCAAGGACGAACTCGACGGCGCGACGCTCGACAAGCTGCACACCGTCCTCGGCGACGATGCTGATCTCGCCGCGCTCATGCAGGACATGGCCTCGTTCTTCCGGCCCGCGCTGCGCTTGAATGGGGACGACAATGCCTGGTCCGAGACGGACATCACCCTCGACGGCGCATTCACCGTGGAGACGTGGGCGAAACTCGACGCGGGCATTGATAACAACGACGGCATCCTCGGCGCGCCCGGCGTGCTGGACATGAACTTCTTCGGCTCGCAATTCCGCGTCTGGGTCGGCGGACTCAATGACGTCATCGTCGCGAAGAAGAAAGCGACGCCGGACGTGTGGACGCATTACGC
This sequence comes from Akkermansia sp., assembly GCA_043758205.1. GTDB lineage: Bacteria > Verrucomicrobiota > Verrucomicrobiia > Limisphaerales > SIBH01 > JANNGC01. Next base: position 4,309 of record JAYVNY010000173.1, on the reverse strand, counting down.
CGTGACGCGCGACGCGAAGGGCCAGTTCCGCATCTTCCTCAACGGCGAACTGGACAGCGATCAAAGCAAGCCCGCGCCGCAGAAATTTGAGAAACTGCGCGTCGGATGGACCGCGCCCGCCAAAGGCACGGCAGGTTGGTTAAGCGAGTTCCGCGTCTGGAATCGCACGCGCACGGCGGAGGAAATTCGCGCCGAATTTGACCGCAGCTTTGAAGGTGAAGCGAGGCCAGCCGGACTGACGCATTTTTTTCCCGGCGCGGGGCCGTGGGGCAAATTGCAGAGCGGCGCAAAGGTCGTGAAGACGTCAGACTTCCCGCCGCTGCTCACGCCCGCTGAATCAAAGGCTCTGGCGGAGAAGTTCACCAAGTTCCATTCGCTCGCCGACAAGACCGGCGACACCGCGAAAGGCAAGGCGCTTTTCGCGACCGTTTGTCAGGGGTGCCACAGCGTCGGCGGCGCGGGCGGACAAATCGGTCCCGTGCTCAATGGTGCGGGCGCGCTTGGCGTCGAGGCGCTCTTGCGGAACATCCTCACGCCGAACGCCGCGATGGAACCGGGCTACCGCGTCTTCCGCGTGGAGCTGAAGGACGGCGACGTGCTCGACGGCATCCGCGTGAGCGAAGACCAGGACGCCATCGTGCTCCGCCGCCAGAACATGGAGGACACGCGCATCCCTCAAAGCAACGTGAAGCGCGCCGCGTTCACGAAGATGAGCATGATGCCCGATGGCCTGCTGGATGGATTGAAGCCGGAGGACGTGAGCGACCTGTTCGCCTACTTGAAGACGCTCAAGTAATCCCCGGACAAAAAACACCCGCGCAATGAACTTACACTGCGCGAGTGCCACCCAAACAACCAAACGGTCGGTGACAGGAAATCAGTTCGGCGAGACCTCCATGGTCTCGGCCTTGGTGTGCGGGGCGTCTTCCATTTCTTCCACCGTCGGGCCGGGCGGCGGCGGAACGAGTTCGCGGTCGTGCTCGTGACCCGTGGTGGTCGTGGTCGCGGCGGGCGACTCTTCCATCTTGTGGAATTTCACGCTCACGATCTTGCTGATGCCGTGCTCCTGCATCGTCACGCCGTAGAGCACGTCGGCCATGCCGATGGTGCGCTTGTTGTGCGTGATGATGATGAACTGCGAGTTCTCGATGAAGCGCTGGAGCACGCGCACGAAGCGGTTGATGTTCGATTCGTCGAGCGGCGCGTCCAGTTCGTCCAGCACGCAGAACGGGCTGGGCTTCACCTGATAAATCGAGAACAGCAACGCCACGGCGGTCATGGTCTGCTCGCCGCCGGAGAGCAGCGAGATGGTCTGCAACTGCTTGCCGGGCGGACGCGCCACGATATCAATGCCGGATTCGAGCACGTCGTTTTCGTCGGTGAGGATGAGGTCCGCCTTGCCACCGCCGAAAATTTCCACGAACAGGTTGCGGAAGTTTTCTCTGATTTGCAGGAAGGTCTGCATAAACATTTCCTTCGTCTGCGTGTTGATGCGGTTGATGACTTCCATCAGTTCCGACTTGGCCTTCACCAGATCGTCGTACTGTGTGGAGAGGAAAGTATGGCGCTGCTCGGTCTCCTCGTATTCCTCGATGGCGACGAGATTCACCGGGCCCATTTCATCAATGCGCTTCTGCATCTCGCCGACCTGGCCGCTGATGGCATCCCAATCAGTGCCCGCGCCACTCGCGGCCATTTCCTCGGGCGAAAGCGTCTGCACCTTGGCCTGGCCTTCGTCGGCGTAGGTGATGGTGATGCACTCGCTGCGGATGTCATCAATGTTGACCTGGTACTTCGACTGAATGCGCTCGCGCAGGTTCTGCACGCTCATGTTTTTCTGCGCGAGTTCCACATCCACGCTGCCGCGTTGCTGCTGGAGCGAGGTGAGCCTTCCGCGCTGGCCGCGCAAGTTTTCCTCGCGCGTCGAGACATCGGCATCCACGCCGGACTTTTCCTCGACCAAGCCGGCGGTGCGGGTGTTGACGATCTCGCGGTCGTGCTGGAGGCGTTCGATTTGCTGGCGTGAATCGGCGTTCTCCAATTCCGCCTGCTCCTTGCGCTTGATGCAGGAACTGATTTCGCCACGCCGCTGAAGCGCGAGGGCGTTGAGTTCTTGAATGCGCTGTTCCAAGGGGGCGCGCTGTTTGCCGAAGGAGGCGGCGAGTTGCTCATCCGTTGCGAGCAAGACTTTCGTCTCGGTGAGCGCGGCGGTCGCGGTGTCGCGGTGCTGGCGGAGATCGTCGAGGCCGGCGCCGAGTTGGGTGACGAGTTCCTGCGCGCTCTGCTCGCGCTGTTCGCATTCGGCAACCTGCGCGGCGAGGGCGGCGCGCTTGTCGTTCCCGGCCTTCTCCTGCGCGGCAAGGCTTTGGATTTCGTAAACGACGGTGTCGATCTTCTGATGCAGCACGCGCTGGGAATTTTGCAAAGCCTTGAACTCGCCTTCGTGCGTGGCGATGGCGACTTCCTGCGCGCGCAACTCGGTCTGCGCCTGCTGGAGGCTGGCTTGCAGCGCAGTCTGCTCGCTTTGCAGCGCGCCCTTGCCGCGGCTGATTTCGTTGACCTGTTCCTGCAACGTCGCGAGTTGCGACGTGAGTTCCTTGATTTGATTTTTACGACCGAGAATCGAGGACGGAGCCTTGCCGTTGTTACTGCTATTGACGGAGCCGCCGGTGAAAATGCCGTGGCGATTCAACAACTCGCCGCCGCGCGTGACGTAATCAAACTTACCCTTCGTCTCGCGCCAGGCGCTGGTGGCGGTGGCGAGATCATTCACGATGATCAGGCGACCAAGCAGCGCGGCGATGAGCGGGCGAATGGACTCGTCGGCTTCGATGACGGAGAGGGCGAGTGTGCCCCCGGCATCCTGCCGGGCGGTGGCGTCCGAAGTAGGAGTGCCGCTCGTCGTCAGAGAATCGCTACCCGGCGGGACGCCGGGGGCACGTTGCAGGCCAAGCGCCGCGATGCTGGCGCGGCCCTGCTTGTTGCTGGCGAGACCGGCGAGAATTTCCTGCGCGGACTCGGGCTGCTCGGTGAGGACGAGTTGCAAGTTGTGGCCGAGCGCGGATTCGACGGCGGCGATGTATTCGTCCGGCACGCGAATCTTGTCGGTGAGCGAGCCGAGCACGGACTTGGATTGCTTGAGTGCAGCCTGCGCGCCCGCGCCAAAGCCTTCGTGCGACTCCTGCAATTGCTCGAGCACGTTCAGGCGCGATTTCTTCTCCGCCTGCTGGCGCACGACGCTGTCGAGTTCCTGACCGATGCGATTCAGTTCGACCTGAATCTCCTTCAAGCGCGCCTGACGTTCCTCAACCGTCCCGCGACTGGTCGCCACGTTCAGCTTCTCGGATTCGACGTCGGCGGCGAACTCATGCAGGCGCGTTTCGAGGCGCGTGCGTTCTTCTTCGAGCTGAATCTTCTCGGCAGAAAGTTTTTCGAGGCGGACGACGTTGCCTTCTTTCAGCAGGTCAAGTGCGTTGATTTCGTTGCGCACGCGGGTCAATTGCTGCGCGGCGGCGAAGGCGTCCGACTGCGCTCTGCGCATCGCGTCCTGCTTGGCGATCAGCTCCTGCTCCACAGCCCGCAAGGCGTCGTGCTTCTGCTGCAAGGTCTGGCGATGCAACGCGAGCGCGGCGGTCGCGGTGTTGAATTTCTCGGTGACGTGCGCGAGTTCGTCGCCCGCCATGCGGCTGCGCTCTTCGGCTTCCGTGATGTCGCTGAGGGCGCGCGTGTTCTGCTGTTCGAGTTCGCGCAGGCGTTCTTCGTTGAAGTGGATGCGGCTGTCGTGGCGGTCGCACTCTCCCCTGAGTTCCATGCCCTTGCGTTGCGAGGTCGCGATCTGCTCTTCGAGTTCGGAAAGGCGCGAGCGCAGGAGCAGGATTTCATCTTCCGCGCGCAGCAGACTCTCGCTGCAAATTTCCATGTCCATCCGCAGGCGCGCGGCGGTCGTCTCGCGCTCGGTGATTTCCGCCGCCAACACATCGAACTGATGGCGTGCGAGCTGGGTTTCGAGATGGCGCAACTCGTCGGCAATTTGTTTGTAGCGACGCGCCTTGCCGGCCTGACGTTGGAGCGAACCGATCTGCCGCTTCACTTCGCGGATGAGGTCGGCGATGCGGAGGAGATTTTGATCCGTGTATTCCAATTTGCGGAGCGCCTCTTTCTTCTGCGACTTGAACTTGGTGATGCCCGCCGCTTCCTCGAAAACGAGCCGGCGGTCGTCGGGCTTGCTGGAAAGAATTTGGGTGATGTTGCCCTGGGCCATGATCGAGTAGCTCGTCTTGCCCATGCCCGTGCCCATGAAGAACTGCTG
>JAYVNY010000172.1:0-45957 GCA_043758205.1 Akkermansia sp. | reverse complement strand
GACTACGCCGCGTGGGTCTCGCAGAACGTCTTTTCGATGTATCAGATGATGTTCGCGATCATCACCCCGGCGCTGATCGTGGGCGCGATTGCCGAACGCATGAAGTTCTCGGCCATCCTGCTGTTCGTCACGCTCTGGATGTTCGTGGTTTACTTCCCCCTCGCGCACATGATCTGGGGCGTGGACGGTTTGATGAACGGCGTCTGGAACGGCGATGCGAAGATCAAGGCGATTGATTTCGCCGGCGGCACGGTGGTGCACATGTCCTCGGGTTGGTCCGCGTTGATTCTCTGCATGATCCTCGGCAAGCGCCTGGGCTTCGGCAAGGAACCGATGCAACCACATAGCATGGTCATGTGCATGATCGGCACCGGCATGTTGTGGGTCGGATGGTATGGCTTCAACGCCGGTTCCGCCGTGGCGGCGGACGGTGTGGCGGCCAACGCCTTCATGACCACCACGCTCGCGGCGGCGGTCGGAGCCTTCGTGTGGGGCATGGCGGAATACATCTTCAAGGGCAAGCCCAGCGTGCTGGGCTTCTGCTCCGGTGCGGTCGCGGGTCTCGTCGTGATTACTCCGGCGGCCGGTTTCGTGGACGCGAAGGGCGCGATGATCATCGGCGTGCTCGCCGGCATTGTTCCGTTCTTCGCGGTCGTGAAGCTCAAGGGCTGGCTCGGCTATGACGACGCGTTGGACACCTTCGGCGTTCACGCCGTGGGCGGCACGATGGGCGCATTGCTCACCGGCTTCCTCGCGACCAGCAGCGTGAATGGCAACCTCACAGACGCCAACAGCTACGCCAAGGCCAACGGCCTCTTCAAACTCATCGGTAACGGCCTCTGGATGGAACAAGTGAAGGCCATCGGCCTCACGCTGGTGCTGTCCGTCGTGGGCACCGTAGTCATCGCTTACATCGTGAAAGCCGTCGTGGGCCTGCGTCCGACTGAGGAAGTTGAGAGCCTCGGCCTCGACCTCGCGGAACACGGCGAAGAAGGCTACCACGGCTAGACATCCCCTGACTGAATTCACGCCGCGCCCGGTGCCAACCGGGCGCGGTTTTTTTTCTGAAAGGCTGAAACCTGAAAAGCTGAAATCGGAGAAGCCGCCGGGAGACTTGCCTGGCGGGGCTAGCCTGCCGCCACCAGAATCTTCTCCATCGCCGTCGGCGCTTGGAAAAAAACTTCCACCAGATGCGCGCGGCGATCATCTTTCAGCAGGATGAAGAGGTCGGCCTGTTCCACGCTGTCCACCACCACACGACGGCGCGAGTTCCCGGAAATCCGCGTCACCTTGATCTGATATTTTGTCTCCCGGTAACGATACGTCAGTTGGAAGGAATTCCAGGCCGCGGGCAGACGCGGCTCGACATACAACCTGTCCGCGTCCAGCCGCAGACCGAGAAACGTCTCCGTGATCAGCCGATAGAACCAGCCCGCTGAACCCGTGTACCAACTCCACCCGCCCCGGCCACCGTGCGGCGCCAGGCTGTACACGTCGGCGGCGATCACGTAGGGTTCAATTTTGTACCGCGCCACGCCGTCGGCGGTTTCGGCATGACGCACCGGATTCAACATGTTGAAAAGCTCCCATGCCTGGTCGGTGTCGCCCAGCTTGGCGAAGGCCATCACCGCCCAGATCGCTCCATGGGTGTATTGCCCGCCATTTTCGCGAACCCCTGGCAGGTAGCCCTTGATGTAGCCCGGCTCCAGCGCGGACTTGTCGAAGGGAGGATCAAACAATTGCATCAAGCGGTCCTGGGGGCGAAGCAGCCGCTCGGCGACCGCCTTCATGCCGGCGCGGGCGCGGTCCCCAGGATGATCGCTCGCCAGCACCGCCCAGCTTTGTGGCAGCGAATCAATCTGGCACTCCTCGTTGCTGGCGGAGCCGAGCGGCTGGCCGTTATCGAAGTACGCGCGCCGGTACCAGTGTCCATCCCAGGCATGTTCTTCGAGCGCCTCGCGCAACGCGGCCACCTGGGTCTCGCAGAGCCGGGCGAATGCTTCATCGTCCCGCGCGCGCGCGAGTTGGGAGAAATTCTGCAACACATCGCACAAGAAGAACCCCAGCCAGACGCTCTCCCCCCGGCCGTGTTCCCCAACGAGATTCATCCCATCGTTCCAATCCCCGCAGCCCATCAGGGGCAGGCCGTGCTCGCCAAATTTCAAGCCGTTCTTGATGGCACGCACGCAATGTTCATAGAGCGTCCCGGACTCCTCGGACGTCTGGGGCGTGTCGTAATAACTTTCTTCCTCCGGTCGCACGCGGCGGGCTTCGAGGAACGGGATTTTTTCTTCCAACACCCCAGTGTCACCCAGCGCAGCGACGTAGCGGCAAGTGGCGTAGGGCAGCCACAGATAATCATCTGAGAAATGCGTGCGCACGCCCCGACCATGCGGCGGGTGCCACCAGTGCTGGACATCCCCCTCGCGAAATTGATGCGCCGCCGCGCGGAGCAACTGCTCCCGCAGCAACGTCGGGCGCGCATGGATGAGCGCCATGGTGTCCTGAAGTTGATCGCGAAAGCCAAACGCGCCGCCCGACTGATAGAAGCCCGTGCGCGCCCAGACCCGGCAGGAAATGGTTTGATACAGCAGCCAGCCATTGGCCAGGACATTCAAGGCCGCGTCCGGCGTGTCCACCTGGACCGAGCCGAGCGCGTCGTTCCACAAGGCCCGCACCATGTAGATCGTGTCGCGGCAGGCGTCGGCCCGCCGATACGTTTGCAGCAGCGCCAGCGCGTGTTCGCGTGACCGGCCCACGCCCATTTTGAAAATCACCTCGCGCTTCTCGCCCGGTTCCAGTTCGAGCACCGTTTGCAACACGGCGCACGCGTCCAGACCCGCGCCCACTTTCCCGGACAGCCGGTGGCGGGTCAGCGCGGCCGGGCGACGGAGCGTGCCGTTTCTTCCGATGAATTCGCCACGGTCGCAGGTGAAAGCGCACTTCAACTCCGCGCCGGCCACAAAAGCCACCCGTCCTTCGAAATCCGTGTTGTAAGAATTGCGCGCCAGGATCGCCCCGTGGGCGGATTCATACTCCGTCACCACATGCGGCTGATTTTTTGGCCGCAACTCGCCGAGCACCCACTCCCAATATCCGGTCACGGAGAGCGAGCGCGTCCGTTCGCTATTGTTGCGCAAGACCAGGCGGATGATTTTCACCGGATCGTCCGTGGCCACGAAGGTGGTCAACTCCGAGGAAATGCCCTCCTCGACGTGCTCAAACACCGAATAGCCAAAGCCGTGGCGGCAGACATACGGCGTGCGACCCCGCGCCGGAGCCGGCGTCGGTGACCAGATCAACTCCGTCTCCTCGTCGCGAATGTAGAGCGCCTCGCCGCAGGGATCACTCACCGGATCATTGCTCCACGGCGTCAGCCGGAATTCGTGGCAGTTTTCCGCCCATGTGTAACCGGCTCCGGTTTCGGACACGAGCGTGCCGAACTGCGGGTTGGCCATCACGTTGATCCACGGTGCCGGCGTCGTTTCTCCGGGGCGCAACCTGATGACATACTCGCGTCCATCGGGAGTGAATCCACCCACGCCATTGTCAAAAAGAAGTTCGCGCCGGGGCGGTTCCCCGGAGGGATGCTCGGTGCGGCGGCGGCGACCTGATTCGGACGGTGCGGTCGGCGTTTCCACCCGCGTACGCTTCGGCGTCAACTGCTCCGCCAGCGTCCCGGCATCGTCGGAAAGGACAATCCGCGCAGTGGCCTGAAGCAACGTGCGATCCTCGGGCGACAACTGATCCGCGCGCCGCACAAAAATTCCCCCGCGCTTGTCGAGCATCTGACCCTCGATGCCCGACGCGATGAGCGACATGATCTGGTCATGCACGGACTGGCGATAAACTGAGTCGTCCTCATTGATGATGACCAGATCCGCGGCCAGGCCCTTGAGCCGCCAGTACGCGTGGGCTTGCAGCAGTTCATGCACGAACTCAATCCGCCCCGCGCTGGTGGAGCGCACGAGCACGACCGGCAGATCGCCGGAGATGCCGAAGCTCCACAAATTGCGCTGCCCGCGCCGGTTCGCAGTGAGAATGTTCTGGGCCGCGCGAAAATGGGGCTGGCTGAAGAGCAGCGCGCCCGCGAGACGGGCGAACAGTTGGGCCTGCGCCTCCGTGGCGTTCAGATGACGCAGCGTGACCATGCCGTGTGTCCAGGCCAGCTCGAAGACCCGATCCGCAATCGAATGATCCTGATACTTTGCCAGGAGCGCGAGCAACGCCTCCCGGGTCGGCGCGCAGCCGGTCACGAGCATGACGCGCCCGCTTTGCTTGGCCCCGAGGCGCAGGGTGCGACGAAGCGCCACCGCCGGATCCAGAACGGCCCCGGCGGTGTTGGAGAGCGGCCCCCGGGTGGTCAGAGCCGCCGGTGAACGCGCGTCGCGTCCGCGGCCCAGAAACTTGGCCCGATCCGTCTCGAAAGACATTTCCCCGGACTCGTCGCCCAATGCGAGCATCAGATGAAACATCCACGGCGGTTGATCGCCTCTTCCGCGGGGACGCCGCGAGCAGACGACGGCCTGTTGCGATTTCAAAAATTCCGTCTGGATGAACAGTTTGTTGAACGCGGGATGCGCCTGATCGGCGCCGACGGAACTGAGCACGACTTCGGCAAAGCTGGTCAGCTCCAGTTCGCGCTCTTCACCCGAGTGATTGGTCAGTGTGATGCGGCGCACCTCCACGTCATCCTCCGGCGACACGGCCAGCTCGGTGTAAGCCTCGAGGTCATGCAGGCGGGTGCGAAATTCGGCGCGGCCCTGGCTGAAGACGGCTTCATAATTGGGCACGGCCTGCAATGTGGGCTGGTGCGCGGCCGACCAGAATTCGCCGCTGGCCTTGTCCCGCAAATAAATAAACGTCCCCCAACTGTCGCGCGTGGGGTCCTCGCGCCAGCGCGTCAGCGCGGTGTCATTCCACACGCTGTAGCCACCGCCGGCGTTCGTGACCATGACGTGATAACGGCCGTTCGAAAGCAGATGCACCTCGGGCGTGGGCGTGTGCGGAGTGGTGAACAGGCGGTAGGTGGCCTGGGGCGCGACATGAGCGGGCCGGTTGGGATCTGTCTCCGATTCGTGGGGAGAAAGCGGGGAGGACTTTTTGGGAATGCGCTCTTGGAGCAGCAGTTCGGCGGCTTTGAAAATGGGATTGGCCAGAAAGCGGCGGGGCATCGGCTGCTTCAGCAACGCGTGATGGAGTGAAAGCAACGCCATGCCCTGATGATGAGCCATGAAGGATTGAATCAAGACGAACGATTTTTCGCGCGGAAGCCGCGCCTTCGTGTAGTCGAGCGCCTCGTAAAACCCAAAACGCCCTTCCGCGCCCAGCGCGCGCAGCGCATCCAGGTTGGCGCTCGCGGCCTGTGGCGCGACCATCAGGGCCATGACCGTGGCGTACGGCGCGATGACCAGGTCGTCCGCCAGGCCGCGTTTGAAACCCAGGCCGGGCACCCCGAAGGCGCGATACTGGTAATTCGAGTGCGCGTCCGTGAGGTTGTAGCCGGATTCAGAAATGCCCCAGGGCACCCGCATTTGTTTTCCGTAATCAATCTGGCGCTGCACGGCCGCACGAACGGAAGCGTGCAGCAAGGTTTGCGGATAATCCGGCATGACCAGCGTCGGCATCAAATACTCGAACATGGAGCCGCTCCACGAAATCAGGGTTTTGTGATGATGAAAGGAAGTGACCAGGCGGCCCAGGGCGAACCAATGATCCTGCGGCACCTGACCGAGCGCGATGGCGACGAAGCTGGCGAGCCGCGCCTCGGACGCCAGCAGGTCGTAGTAGCTGCCATCCAGCTTGTGCGTGCTCACGTTGTAGCCAATGGAAAAGAGCTTGCGCGTCTGGTCGAACAGCAAGGTGAAATCCATCTCCGCCGTCTCCTCGCAACGTGACGCGAGGCTCTCCAAAGCGGCCGTGCGACGGGCGCATTCCAGCAGCGAGGCGTGCAACATGGCGGAGAGTTCCCGGAGAATTTCCACCGCGGTCGGACCGGTGCCGGGCGCGGGAAGTGAGGTCGTGTATTCGGCGAGACGCCGCTGGGTTTCAGAAATGGTTTGTGCGGTGGGCCAGCCGTTCAATTCCATCCATAGAGCGGGAAAATCTTTCCAGCCCGTGACCTCAGGACCGAGCGCCTCCAAACGGCGGCGCAGGGTGAGCCACGGGAAGAAGGCCATGAACTCTTCCCGATGTTGCAGGCAGGAACTTTCCAGCGCGTCGCGCCACCACCGATATTCCCCGCTGTCCTCGCCGATGCTGTCAGGCAGTCGAGCGATCAGGCTCAGGGCGTCATCCATCCAGTCGAACGAGGCCGAGGCCGGGAGCGGCTCTGGCGCGAGAGGCGGATTGAGGATTTTCAATTGCCCCAACACAGCGGCGGCTTCGGGCGTCGCGGTTTCACGGCAGCATTGTTGAAGTGCCTGCAGCGTGTCACGCAGACCGAGAACAGCGGAAGGTAGCGGTAGAGGGTTTTCGGCGAGTTCCAGCAGCCCGCCTTGCAGGGTGAGCAACAGTCCGGCGAGATTGCCGTTGTCCACGGTGGAGACGTAAAGCGGTGGCAACGGCTGCAAGGTGCGGGTGTCGTACCAGTTGTAGAAATGGCCCTGGAATTTTTCCAGCCGCGGCAAGGTGTGGAAGGTGTTTTCCAATTGCACCGTCATCTGCCGCAGCGTGAGGTAGCCGAAATCCCGCGCGGCCAGCGCGCTCAACATGCCGAGGCCGATGTTCGTGGGCGAGGTGCGCGCCGCGACCACCGGGGTGGGGAACTCCTGGTAATTATCCGGCGGCAGCCAGTTCTCACGCTCGTCGACGAAGGTCTCAAAATAGCGCCACGTCTTGCGCGCCGTGAGCCGCAGCCCTTCGTTCTGTCGCGGCAGGAGCGGCGCGAACTCCTGCGGGGTCGGACGGCTGATCCACCACGCCACGACCGGGGCCAGCGCCCAGAGCAGCAGGATGGGAAAGGCGAGCCACCAGGACTCCGGCTTTTGCACCGCGACCAGAATGGCCGTGAAGACCGCGATCATCGGGGCCGGCCACATCACGGCGCAATGGCCCGAGAGGTGAGTGGCAGCCTGTCGTTCGACATCGTTCGCGGTCTGCCATTCCAAAAGAGTTCGCCCCGTGCAGAACAACCGACCGAGCGTGCGCAGCATCGCATCGAGGCTCACCATCGCTTCGTAGGGCAGGAAGGTAAGCGTCAACAAAGCCTGCCCGAGTTGCTGTCCGGTGCTGCCGAAGACGTTGTTTAGGTGGCTGCGAAAAGGCCATTCCCTCGGCTTCAGCACCAGTCCTGTCAACGCGCTGACCATCGTGGGCAGGAACAGAATCGCGCCGGCCATCCACGTCCACGGCCGCGCCGCGCCTTCCACGACGGTCCAGCCGAGGATGAGCAACGCCGTCAGCGCCATCGGCATCAAGGTGCGGCGGAGGTTGTCGAAAATTTTCCAGCGGGCGAGCGGGGCAATGGGGTTGGGCAGACGCGTGGCACCCGGCCCCGGCACACGTGGCCACAGCCATCGCGCGATCTGCCAGTCGCCGCGCATCCAGCGATGCCGGCGGCGAACGTCGGCGGCGTAGCGCGCGGGGAAATCTTCCACCAGCGTGATGTCGCTCACGAGGCCCGAGCGCGCATAACTGCTCTCCAGCAAGTCGTGGCTCAGAATCCGGTTCTCAGGAAACCTTCCGCCGAGCGCGTGCTCGAAGGCATCCACATCGTAAATTCCCTTGCCGATGAACGAGCCTTCCCGAAAGAGATCCTGATACACATCCGATACCGCGCGCGTGTAGGGATCAATGCCGGGATCGCCGGAGAGCAGCCGGGCAAAACGCGAACGCCCCACGCTGGTGACGCTCAGGGCGACGCGCGGTTGAAGAATGGCGTAGCCTTCCACGACCCGCCCGTGGACGGGATCATGCACGGGACGGTTGAGCGGATGCGCCATCGTGCCGACCAGTTCACGCGCCGCGTAGTGCGGCAACTGCGTGTCCGTATCGAGCGTGATGACGTAAGCAATGCGCGGCAGCGCGTCGAGATCGCCGACGATTTCCGCGAAGGCTTCCCGTCCGCGCCCGCGGAGCAGCGCGTTGAATTCGTTGAGCTTGCCGCGCTTGCGTTCGTAGCCCATCCAGACTTTGTCCCGCGCATTCCAGCGGCGCGGACGGTGGAAGAGAAAAAATTTGTCCGTCGGCCCGACGCGATACTTGCGGTTGAGTTGCTGGATAAGGTTCCGAGCCAGAGCAAGAAGTTTGTCGTCGTCCGCCAACTTCTCCTGCGCCGCGTCGGGAAAGTCTGTCAGGAGCGCGAAGTAGAGATTGGTCTCGCGGTTCGCGAGGTGGCGCACTTCCAGCGCTTCGACCAAACTCTCCACGCCCGCCGCGCTGCTCACCATCGTTGGCACGACGATCATCGTGGCGTGTTCCGGCGGAAGGCCTGTGGAGAAATCCATCTTGGGCAGCACCTTGGGTTGCGCCAGCAGCATGATGATCCAATTGAACAGCGCGAGGCCTAGCTGACTGGCGCAAAGGAACAGCAGGAAAATGACACCGAGGGTGGCCCACATCGAACCGCCCGTTTCCGTCCCGCGCCACGCGGCCCAGGCGGCTGTGCCCGCGATGAAGGTGATGCCGCCAACGTAGATGAACAGTGGTTGCCGGCGGAGTCGCCGCGCGAGTCGGAGCCGCCACGGGACGCGGTACTCCGCCAGTTCTTCCAGCCGGGGCCGGCCTTCATCCAAAAAATAATAACCAACGTGAGACAGGCGCGCGGGCCGGGGCGGGCCGGCCGAACGCGTTAGTTCGACCGCCAGCGTGGCAATCTCCGGTTCCGATTTCGGACTGCGCCGGGCGATGCTTTCCACGACGTGCCGGAAGGTGTCGCGGGTGGCAAAATCCATCCGCGGATAAACGCCCGCCGGTTCGGTGCGGAGGATTTGCTCGACCACGCTCAGGGCCTCGACGAACTCCCGCCAGTTCATGGCATCGAGGAAGCGCAGGCTGGTGATGCTGTTCCCGACGGAGAGTTGATGCTCGGCCTGGGCCTGGCTCTCGCCCTGGATCATCTGCTCGATGGTAATGTGATTTTGCGCGAGCTGCTCCTCCATCCAGTTCAGCGCGAGCCGGACTTTCGCGGAGCTTTCCTGCATCCGCCGCCAGAACTCCGTGACGAACGCCTGCGTCAACCGCGGCTCGGTGCGGGCCATGTCGCCCACGGTGCTGATGAGCTTGGAGGGATCGGTCTCGACAATCCCGAGGATGCGTTCCGCCCAGTATTGCGCCAGTTCCCGTTCCTGTCGCGCCAGCAACAGCAGCGAGGCCACCCGGCGCAGATTTTCGATGAGAGCGAGCCGCAACATGATCGGCACCGCCCACAGCTCACCCAGCTTGAGCGGATGAATCTCCTGATACGCGGCGATGAAGCTCGTCAGGTGCAAATGATCAATGCGCCCGTCCACGTGGGAGATGAGTTCGCAAGCCAGATGATAGACGCGAGGCAGGTGATGGCACGGACCCTGGCGGAGATGGGGCAGTTCGCGGCTGAAGCTGCGCGGCAGATGGCGGCGCGCCATGCGAATCTGCTCCTCGATCAGGTAATGATTATCCAACAACCACTCGCCAGCGGCGGTGACGTGGCGCGATTTTTCGAGCTTGAGCGTCTGCTCGTGGTACTCCGCGAACATCTTCTCGTTCGAGGAAAGACGCCGCAGCAAGTGGTTCGTGCCGCCCCCTGTGGTGATGTCGTGCTGCTCCGCAAGGGAACGCGCATGTCGCTGGAGCAAATCAATGCTGAAAAGCTCCCCGCGCAAAACTTGCTCGTCATCAGTACTGTCTAGGGCGTTGGCCATTTGAATTCATAAGAGTGACGAGCATGCCTCGGTCCGGCGGAGCCAAAAAACCCTGCACACCCATCGCACACACGCGCCCTTGCGAATTCTTTGCAATCCATGTGCCACCAGAGGTTTTGCTGAAACATGGGGTGACGCGATGAAACGCGGGGCGAGCGTGTGAAACATGCACGATGCGGACGGGCATGGAGTGCAACTTGCGAAGCTGAGTGGCGGCTCACTTGTTGCGGTTGACAATTTATCTCGTGACCCACGCCACTGGTTAAGCTGCCGGACCTACTTCGGTCCCTGGGTCGGCTTCAGCGAATGAGCTTGCTGCCCACCTGTCTGCGTGCGAAATAACCCGCCGCTGATTTGTAGTGTTTATTTAGTTAGCGAGCGGAAGGGTGGCTGAGTGGTTGAAGGCACCTGACTCGAAATCAGGCGTGCGGGTAACCGTACCGTGGGTTCGACTCCCACCCCTTCCGCCAACATTTTCCCAGTTGCAGTTCTTCGTTGGAGTTCAAGCTTTAGCTTGTTCCGCGCCATTTTTCGACAAGTTGAAGCGTGGACTCCGGCTACGCCAAAATCCCCTTCACCACTTCGCCCGCGACATCCGTGAGCCGGTAGTCGCGGCCCTCGAAACGGTGCGTGAGCTTCGTGTGATCAATGCCGAGCAGATGCAGCATCGTGGCGTGGAAATCGTGAACGTGAACGGGGTTCTCCGTGATGTTGTAGGCGAAGTCATCCGTCGCGCCGTAGGTCACGCCGCCCTTGATGCCGCCGCCCGCCATCCAGAGTGAGAAGCAGCGCGGATGATGATCGCGCCCAAAGCTGTCCTTCTTGATCTCGCCCTGGCTATAACTGGTGCGCCCGAATTCGCCGCCCCAAATCACCAGCGTGTCGTCGAGCAGGCCGCGCTGTTTCAAATCCGCGACGAGCGCGGCGCTGGCCTGGTCGGTGTTCTTCGTCTGCGTGCGCAGGCCGTTCGGCAGTTCGCCGTGATGATCCCAGTCGCGATGACACAGTTGAATGAAACGCACGCCACGCTCCGCAAGTCGTCGCGCGAGCAGGCAGTTGTTGGCGTACGACGCCTTGCCTGGTTCCGCGCCATACGCTTCGAGGACGGCTTTCGGTTCCTTCGAGATGTCCATCAGTTCCGGCACGCTCATCTGCATGCGGTAGGCGAGTTCGTAGTTCTCAATGTGCGTGGCGATTTCCGGATCGCCCATCACGCCGAGTTGCATCCGGTTCAACTCCTGCATCGAATCGATCAACTTGCGTCGCGCGGCCGAGTCGATGCCCTTGGGATTCGACAAATACAAAACGGGATCGCCCCCGCCGCGAAACTGCACGCCCTGATAATTGCCCGGCAAAAATCCATTGCCCCAGTAGCGCGCCTGCAATGATTGCCCGCCCGCGCCGCTGAGCAGCACCACGAAGCTCGGCAGGTTCGCGTTCTCACTGCCGAGTCCGTAGGTGATCCACGAACCCATCGTGGGCCGGCCCGGCTGCTGATTGCCGGTGCCGAAGAACGTGACGGCCGGATCGTGATTGATCGGCTCCGTGTGCATCGAACGGATGAGGCACAAGTCGTCCGCAAGTTTGGCGGTGTGCGGCAGCAACTCGCTGAACTCCATGCCGCACTTTCCGTGCTTCTTGAATGCAAACGGCGAGCCAACACAGAGCAACTGCTTCTGACCGCTCGTCATGCCCGTGATGCGCTGGCCCATACGCACAGACGCGGGCAGCTCCGTGCCGGTGAGTTCCTTCAGCTTCGGTTTGTCATCAAACAAATCGATATGCGACGGCGCGCCCGACTGAAAAAGGTAGATGATGCGCTTGGCCTTCGCGGGATGATGAAGCTCCTTGAGCAGACCGCCGGTGGATTTTGCCGCGACGATTTTCTTCTCCGCGCCAAAGAGATTTCCATTCAGCAGCGACGACAAGGCGAGCGCGCCGAGTCCCGTGGAACTGCGCGCCAGGAACGTCCGGCGCGAGGCGAGCTGGCTGAAGTGGTCGGAGAAGTTCATCATTTCGGTTTCAACGCGCGCTTGTAGTCCGGGGGCGGTTCTCCATAACCCTGTTTGCGCCGGGCCACGGCTGGCTCAATGATGTCGCGGCGAATATCTATCTCCCCTTGAAAAAGCTCCTGCCACAACCGGCGCGTGTTTTCCGGGTAACGGTTCGGTGAATCCTCGTCGAAAGCGGGCCGGAACAAATCCACAGCGTTTTGCAATTCTCGTTTCAACTCCTCCGCCGTCGGGTGTCCGGTCGTGGCCATGACACGCTGGAAGGCTTCGAGGTCTTTCGCCTCCAGTCGGTCGAGCTTGCCGATCAAAATGTCGAGCGGATGCGGAAACGTGAAAGTCACCGCGCCGAGTTGTACTGAATGCGCGCGCGTCCGCCAGCGCGGGCTGGGGCGGAAGCTCAATTCAAACCCGGACTCCAGGTAGAATCCGCCCTGCGCCTTGTCGAGTTTGGCTTGTTCAATCAGCGCCGACAAATCCTCGTCGTCATCGGAAAAAACGTCCACATCACCGCTCAGAAGATTCCGGTCAATGGTCAGTTGCAGCGGCGCCGAGCCGAAGACGGTGATGTGAAAGGCGCGGTTCGCCGGCAGCGAGGCCGCAAACTGGCGCAGCAAGCGTCCAGCGGGCGTGTCCCAGTCAATGGCCGGCTTCCACCAGTTTTCGGTCGAAGGCATGTTTGCGCGGGCCGATGCCCAGGTAGTAGAGAGCTTGCTGAATGAGCCGGTTGGTCACTTCCCTGTCGCCGCCCAACTGCTCCGCCAGAAGGTGATCCCGCTCCGTCATCCGCCCGGCTTCCTGGCGAATGAGGACGCGGGCGGCCAGACGCGATTTGCGCCACGCCCGGTTTCCTTTTGGTTGAGTCGGAATCATCGCTGGAGAGCTTACGCCTCCGGATCGAGTTGGCAATCGGGCTTCCATCAATTCTTACTTCGTCATCGTCTCGTTCAGGTTCAGCAGCACGTTGGCCACGCCGGTCATGGCGGCGTGGTCAACGAGGTTCAGGTCTTTCGGGCGCGGCGACTCGCCGATGCTCAACAACTCTACGGCGGCATTCGTGTCGGCAACGAAACGTGCGCGCTGCTCGGTGAAAGTTTTCTCCAGGACTTTGATTTCGTCCGCGCGGGGCGGGCGGGCGAGGGAGAGGCGGAAGGCCAGCGTCAATTGATCGGGCAGCTTGTCGCCGCCTTCGTGCAGAACGCGGGCGGCCAACGCGCGGGCAGTTTCGACATAAACCGGATCATTCATCACCACCAGCGATTGCAGCGGGGTGCTCGTGCGCTGGCGCTGGAGCGTGCAAATCTCGCGGCTCGGCGCGTCGAAGGTCTGGAAGCTCGGGTAGTGCGCTGCGCGTTTCCAGAACACGTAGAGTCCGCGCCGATACAAATCGTCACCTGTGCTCGGCTCGTATTTGTGGTCGGTGATTTCCCAGAGGCCGGGCGGCTGGTAGGGCTTCACGCTGGGTCCGCCAATTTTCGTGTTGAGCAGTCCGCTCGCGGCGAGCGCGTTGTCGCGGATCAATTCCGCATCCAGTCGCAGCCGCGGGCCGCGCGAGAGCAGACGATTGTAAGGATCGCGTTCCAGCTTCTCCTTGTTCACGACCGCCGACTGCCGATACGCCGCGCTGGTGGCGATGAGTCGGACCAGGTGCTTCACGTCCCACCGCGCCTCGTAGCCGCGTCCCGTGAGGGCGCGGCCACTATTCCGATCCCCCGCACCCTCACGGGATGCGGCTACGGGAACCATGAACTCACACGCCAGCCAGTCGAGCAACTCCGGGTGACTCGGCCTATCGCCCTGCGAGCCGAAGTCGTTCGCCGTCTTTACCAAACCCGTGCCGAAGAACATCGCCCACAGCCGGTTCACGGTGACGCGCGCAGTCAGCGGGTTGTTCGTCGCCACGAGCCAGCGCGCGAGGGCAAGGCGGTTCGTCGGCTGGCCGGAGGGTAGGGGCGGCCACGCGGCGGGCGTGCCGGGCGTGACCTTGTCGCCCTTGTTCTGAAAATTGCCGCGCATCAGCACGAACGTGTCGCGCGGCTTCTCCATTTCCTGCATCACCATCGTGTCGGGGATGTCGTCGAGGAGCTTCTTCTTGTCCTTCTTCAACTGCTCGGTGCGGGCGCGGGCGGCGAGAAAGTCCGTGGCGTGCTGCTCGCGGAAAAAAACTTTCAACTCGTCGCGCTGTTCTTTCGTGCGCTGCTCCTTCGGTGCCTTGGCGACGAGCAAATGCGCGTGGGCGAACAGCGCGGCCACGTCGTTGCTGCCGAGCGCGCGGTCGTAGAAACGCACGTCATCAATCAGCCCGTGAAAGGGAAACGCCCCGAGGCGCGAGCCGATGAGTAGCGGCGAGTCCGTGACGATGGTCGCGGACAATTTATCTTTCGCGATGTCGAGCGCGACGGCGCGGCCATTCACATAGAGCTTCACGCCCGCCGCCTTCTTCGAGCCGTCGTACGTGACGAACACCTGCCGCCACACGTTGGTGGGCAACGCCTCCTTGCTGACCACCTTGATCGCGTTGTCAGGAAACGTGCTGGCGAGATGCGCCTCGATTTTGCCTTCCGAAATCAACAGGTCGAATCCGCGATAGCCCGGCCCCTTTTCCATCTTGCTCAACACCGCGCCGTTCTTGCCGTGCAGTTGAATCCACGCGCCGTAGCTGAAGGCGTTGGTGAACTCGAACCGCACCGCCGACCCGGCGTCCACGAAGTCATTCGTCGCGCCGGTCAGTTTCAAGGCGCGTCCAAGTTTGCCGGGAGCGAACTCGTTCGTGGTGAGCGCGCTTTGGTTGGCGGTGCGTTTTCCCTCACCCCGGCCCTCTCCCGCTGGGAGAGGGAGAGCGTCGTTCAGCCTCTCTTGCTTCTGAGCACGCTCGGTTTTCTCCGACGCTGGCTGACGCTGCTCCCTCTCCACAGGGGAGAGGGCCGGGGTGAGGGGAACGGACGCTCCCGAAATCCCAGTGTCCCCATCCAATGCAAACCACCTCACCAGTCCCGTGATCTCCGGCGCTTTCACCTCGCCCAAGGCCGCCTCCCACTTCTCCTGCGCCTTGGGCAGTTCCGCCTCGCGCTCGCTCAGAGCCTTCTCCGCCGCCGGGATCGAATCCTCGAACGTCAGCAGCCGCGAGCCTTGGTCCGCCGTCGGCAGACGCAGCACCGGGCCGGAATTTTTCACGCGCGTGCCGTCGAGACCTTTCTCCGGGATGGAATTGAAGAAGGCATAGAACTGGTAGAACTCCTTTTGCGTCAGCGGATCATATTTGTGGTCATGGCACTCCGCACAACCGAGCGTGGAGCCGAGCCAGACCTGCGCCGTGGTGCTCACGCGGTCCACCTGGTACTTCGTTAAATACTCCTCTGGATCAATGCCGCCTTCATCCGTCGTCATCACGTTGCGGTGAAAGCCCGTGGCAATTTTCTGGTCTAGGGTCGCATTGGGCAACAGGTCGCCCGCGATCTGCTCAATGGTGAATTGATCAAACGGCTGGTTGTCGTTGAACGATTTGATCACCCAGTCGCGCCAGTGGTGCATCTGGCGGAAGCCGTCGAAGTGATAGCCCGACGTGTCCGCGTAACGCGCCTGATCGAGCCACGCCAGCGCCATGCGCTCGCCGTAGTGCGGCGACGCGAGCAGACGGTCCACGACCTGTTCGTAGGCGTTGGGATTCTTATCAGCAAGAAAGGCGTCCACTTCCGCGACCGTGGGCGGCAGCCCGGTGAGATCAAGACTCGCGCGGCGAATGAGCGCGGGACGTTCCGCTTCGGTGTTCGGCTTGAGGTTGTGCTCCTTCAGCTTCGCGAGGATGAAGGCGTCAATCGGGTTGCGGCCGGGGCCTGAGTAATCAGTCATCAGTAAATCAGTGTGCAGTGAATTCGGGCGTCGCCCGCCGCCTTCACTGATTACTGTCTTACTGATTACTTTCTTCCCACCGCCCGGCACCTCCGGCCGGACCGGCGCGACATACGCCCAATGCGCCGCCCACTTCGCGCCTTGCTCGATCCAACGGCGCAGCAAATCAATCTGCGCCGCGCTGAGTTGCTTGCCGTTCTTCGTCGGTGGCATGTGGTCGTCGTCATCCAGTGGCAGCGAGATCACTTTGAGCAACGTACTCTGCTTCGGCTGGCCTGGCACGATGGCGAAGCCGCCGGAGTCGAGCGCCTTGAGCGCGCCGTCCTGGGTGTCGAACCGCAGCCCGGCCTTGCGCTTGTTCTGGTCCGGCCCGTGGCAGGCGTAGCAGTGGTCGGAAAAGATGGGGCGGATGTCGCGGTTGAAATCCACCGGCGGCGCAGCGGCGCGCAACAGCGCCGGCTTGATGAGCAGCCACATCAGAATAATTAAAAACCAGCGCATGAGGTTTCGCATCTTACGTTGACTCTGCTTTGTCCGACGGCTCGGGCAGGATCAGCGCCACGAACAAAGCAGGCAGAAAGAGAAACGCCGCGTAGAGCAGGGTGGTGCGAAAATCAACGCCGCGCGTGATCACGCCGCTGAAGGCCACGCCCGCCGCCGAGGCAAGTCGTCCGATGTTGTAGCAGAAGCCCGCGCCGGTCGTGCGGAGCAGCACCGGGAAGAGCGGCGGCAGATACATGGTGAAGAGTCCAAACACGCCGGAGAAAAAGCCCACGAGGGGAAACCAGAACCAGACCAGCGATTCCCACGAGCGCGCCACCATGAACGTCCCGGCCATCGCCACAAAAAAGCCCGCATACATCAGCGCGATGGAGCGGCGGTAGCCAAAAGTTTTGGCGAGCAGCGACGCGAAGAAATTTCCCACGATGGATACGCCGATGATCACGAAGAAGGCGATGCTGACGATGCGCTGCTTTTCGCCCGCGATCCATTTTGCGACCGGCGCGGTGCTGCCGCTGGCGGCGTGGCGCGCGGTGAGTTCGCTCGTGAGTTCCGGCAAACTGCGGAGATGTTGCGCGTGCCAGAACATGAAAGCCCACCACGCGGTCAGCCCGCAGGCGCAGACAATGATGGTGAGCAGCGTGGTGCGGCACACATTTTTCCCGAACAGATCGAGGATGCCGGGCTGGCGCGTGGCGGACGCCTTGGCCGAGGCTTGGGCGGCGTGCCATTCCGCCGGCTCGGGAACGTGGCGGCGGATCCAGAAGACGATGAACGCGGGCAGCACGCCGACGAGGAAGACCCATTTCGGCGCGAGGTCGGCCATCAGGTAAGTGGTGAGACAGGCGAGTAGAACGCCGAGGTTCACGCCGGTTTGCAGCACGGCGGCGATCCACGGACGCCACTTTTTCGGCCACGTCTCGGAGAGCAGCGCGGAGCCGACGGCCCATTCACCACCGATGCCGAGTGCGGCGACGAACCGGAAGATCAGCAACTGCCACCACGTGTGCGCAAAGAACGAAAGTCCGGTGAAACACGCGTAAGTCAGAATGGTGAGACTGAGCGCGCGGCTGCGTCCGAGCACATCGCCGAGCCGCCCGAAGAACGCGCCGCCCAGCGCCCAGCCGGCGAGGAAGGCGGCCTGGATGAGGCCGCTCTTGTCCTTGGCGAGCGCGGCGGCGGCGTCCTCGGCCAGTCCGGGATTTTGGTTGAGCACGAGCGCGGTGACGAAGGGCAGGGCGACGAGACCGTAGAGGTGCATGTCGAGTCCGTCGAAGAGCCAGCCGAGCCAGGCGGCGATGCCGGACTTCCATTGTTGCGGCGAGAGATCGCGCAGGCGACCCGCTTCGGGTTTCGCGCCGGTGACGGCGGATGTGGTCGAGTTGCTCATGTGCGTTGGGGAGACGCGGGGAGACTAGGAAAGGACGCGCCGGGAGGAAATGGCAATTTACGATGCGAGTCGTTTCTCCGTCTGACACGAGGCTGAAAAGCCTCGCCACTTGCCGACAAGAATGTCGGCGTTACGACGTAGCGCCGGCTTTCCAGCCGGCAGGTTGCGAGGCTTTTCAGACTCGTGTTCATGCGGCTGGAAAACGCTTTTCTGCTACCGCCGCCGCACCGGCAGTCTTCGTTTGCCTTCCTGAAACACGCGTTGCATTTCCTCAACCAACAATGCCCGGTCGTAAAGCCGCACGTCGTCTATCGCACCGTCGAACCGGTCGCCGACCGGGGCTTCCGATTCATCCGCGCCAATCAGGATGAACCGCCCCGGCGCGTAGCGGATGCTGTTTTGACTGTTAGGCGAACCGCTCGCGAGTGACGTGATGAGCGAGCCATTCAGAAATAATTTTTTGATCCGGCCGTCGTAGGTCATGGCCACGAAATTCCATTCGCCCGGCTGAAGCGGTGGCACATTCCATCCCGACGGCGTGTAGTTTTGTTCGTGGCCGACGTCGATCTCGACGAGCGAGTCGTTATTGATGCGAACGAGCCAGGAGAGAAACGGGTAGCGCCAGGGCGGGCCATTTTGCGCGCGGCCCGCCACGGTCATGGGTTTTTCGAAGGAGCGCGCGTTGAACCACGCGGAGACCGTCATGGCATCGGGCGGGCGCAGGCTGGCCGCATCGCTTATGGCGAGATGGTCGCCATTCCGAATCTCGACCGCACCGGAACCTGCGATGACGAGATCTTCTCCGCGCACGATGTTGAAACGCTGACTCTGAATTTGCAGCACCGGAGCAATCGCGGAAGCGGGCGCGGGGAAAACTCTGTCGGTCACTTTGGGCGGCGTGGTGGAACTAATTTTCCACATCACGAGCGCGAGGATGCCCGAGACGATTGCGAAAACCACGATGAGCGCCGCCAGGATGACGTTCAGCACCTTCTGCCGCGCGTCGGGGGCACGACCGGGCAAGAGGGGCGGACTGGGCTGGGAATTCATGGCCCAAGGATGAAGCGGCGAAGATAAGCGTCAAGCGGCGAGAGCGCACGGTGGTTTGGAGCGCGGGCTTTCCAGCCCGCAGCAATCTTCAAAGACAGAGTAAGCAGGATTGGATGAAAACGCCTCGCCTCTGGAGGATAGCTGCGGGCTGGAAAGCCCGCGCTCCATCGTCGTGAAATGAGAATTGAAACGGCGCGCTCGTTGCGTATTGTGCGCGCCCGCCGGCAACAGGGCCGGAGGAAATTTATACTCAAAACATTTATGGCACTGCGACTTGGCGACGAAGCACCGAACTTCACGGCGGAGACCACGGAAGGCCGCATGGATTTTCATCAATGGCTCGGCGGCGGCTGGGGCGTTCTCTTTTCCCACCCGGCGGATTACACGCCCGTCTGCACCACGGAACTGGGCGCGGTGGCAAAAATTAAAACCGAGTTCGACCGGCGCAATTGCAAGGTCGCGGCGGTGAGCGTGGACCCGATTGAATCGCATCACGGCTGGATTGCGGACATCAACGAGACGCAGGGCACGCAGATGAATTTCCCGATCATCGCCGACCCGAAGCGCGAGGTCGCGGCGCTCTACGACATGATTCATCCGAACGCAGACAGCACCTTCACCGTGCGCTCGGTCTTCATCGTCGGGCCGGACAAGAAGATCAAACTCACGCTCACCTATCCGGCCTCGACGGGGCGCAATTTTCTGGAACTGCTGCGCGTCATTGATTCGCTGCAACTCACGGCGAAGTTCAAGGTCGCCACGCCCGCGAACTGGAAGGACGGCGAGGACTGCATCATCACCACGGCGGTGAAGGACGAGGAGATTCCCGCAAACTTTCCGAAGGGCCATCGCCGCGTGAAGTCGTATCTGCGCTACACGCCGCAGCCGAACCGGTAGGCGGTTCCGCCGCGCGGCGGGGTATCGCCAATCCGGAAAGAAGTGATTTTGAGAGGGCTGTAAGCCGATTTTTGTCTGCGTCCTTGCGGACGGAGAGAATCATTTGTCTGAGCAGCCCATACCCGGAACCGGTCCGTCCCGCTTGCGCGAGACGTCCTGCGGCGGGCCGCCGCGCGGTTCCCTATTTGGCCTTGCACCCGATGGGGTTTGCCGTGCCGCGTCGCTTGCGCTTCGCGCGGTGCGCTCTTACCGCACCTTTTCACCCTTACCGGCGCCTTGCGGCGCAGGCGGTATGTTCTCTGTGGCACTTTCCGTCGGAAAGCGTCTCCGCTATTCCTCCCGCGTGTATCTCCGGCCGAACCGGAGTTACGCGGCATCGCGCCCTCATGGTGTTCGGACTTTCCTCCCTCCGCTTGCGCGAAGAGCGATTCTCCGCCCTCCCAAAATCGCGGGCAAGTTACGCGGGCCTCCGAAGGGTGGCAAGGAACTGGATGCGGTCGGAAAAAGGGCCAGCGCATCAAAACGAACCGTGATGCGCGAGGACCTCAGGATCAGTGGCGATGTTTTTTATTCGTCGGTCCAAATTCGTCTGCTGCTCCTTGGCCGGAGAAATGGCTGGCAGACGAATTGGGGCAGACGAATGGCGGCCCGGATACCGCAAACATCTGGAAACGTTTGTCCTACTTCGTCGGAACACCGGCTTCCAGCCCAGCGTGTTCGGCGGGAGACAATCCCACGCTCGAAACTGTAAAAACTTCCGTGTCTGCGAGTATTCCGTTGAGTCCCCTCGGCGGTCTGCGCCACAAACTTGGTCCATGCGCCGGGCCGGAATCCTTCACCTCATACTGTTGCTCCTCGCGATGGGCGCGGGCGTCGCCTCATTGCGTGCGGCGTCGTACGCCAAGGGCGGGTCCGGGGACGAACTGTTCACCGCTCCGGCGCGCATCCGCATCGAGATTCCCGACGCGGGCATGAGGGAGTTGCGCGCGTATGAACAAATTTGGCGACAGGCCCGGCCCGAGCGCGTGGACGTGAGGGCGACGGTACGCGAGGGCGGAAAGACTTACACGAACGTGGCCGTGCATCTGAAAGGCTCTTTCTCCTTCCAGCCGATTGATGGCAAGCCGTCGTTCACCCTGAACTTCGACAAGTTTGCGCCGGGCCAGAATTTTCACGGCCACATCAAGATTCATCTGAACAACTCGGTGCAAGACCCGAGCGGCCTCAGCGAGCAGTTCGCACGCGAACTCTTCCGCTCCGTGGGTGTGCCGGCGCCGCGCGCGGGTCCGGCGTTCGTAAATCTCAATGGCCGGGATCTCGGCCTGTCCGTGCTCATCGAAGGCGCGGACAAACCTTGGGTGAAGCGCAACTTTGCCTCGGCAAAAGGGAATCTCTACGACGGCGGCTCGGGCGGCGACATTACCCGCGCGCTCAAGGCCGATTCCGGCGAACACCGCGACGACCGAACTGACCTGACCAATCTCGTCAAAGCCGTGCGCGAACCCAATCTCGACCAACGCCTCGCGCGCCTGACCGAACTGCTCGACGTGGACGAATTCATCACCTTCGCCGCGATCGAGGCGTTCATCGTGCATTGGGATGGCTACGCGATGGGCGGCAACAACTACCGGCTCATTCACGACACTTCGCGCGGCAAAATGATCTTCATCCCGAGCGGCCTGGATCAATTGTTCGGCATTTCCAGTTCGCCGACTTTGAATCTCACGCCGGTCTTCAAGGGTCTGGTGGCCAAATCGTTCCTGGCCATTCCCGAGGCCCGGCAGCGTTACCTGCGGCGCATCGAATCGCTCTCCACGAACGAGTTTCGCACGGAGGCACTGCACGCGCGCGTGGACAAACTTGCGGCGCAGGCCGTGGTCGGGTTGCCGAAAAATTCCGCCGCACGCCAGCAGATCGAAGAGGGCGCGGGGGAATTGAAGTCACGCATCAGTGCCCGTGCGCGCAGCGTGGCGCAGCAGCTCCAGGCCCCGACGCGAACCTTGCAACTGACCGTCCCCGGCGAATTGCGCCTCGCGAACTGGAGCTACAAGAGCGGCAGCACGCCCGCACAGTCGGGCCGCGTGACCCAGGACGGACGGCAAATTCTCCGCGTGACCGGACGCGGACTGAACAGCAGCGGCGCGTGGCGCAGCACGGTGTTGCTCGGCCCGGGGCGTTATGAATTCACCGGACTCGCGCGCACGGAAGGCAGCACGGCGCGGCCCGGAGAAACCAACGGCGTGATCCTCCGCATGTCTGGCGAGCGGTCAACCGGCGGCATCGCCATCAGCGAGGAGTGGAAGACATTGCGCTACGAATTTGAAGTGCAGGGCGTGGAGGATGTGGAATTGATCTGCGAATTCCGCGGCGCGCAGGGGACGGGATCATTTGACCTCAACTCGATGCGGCTCGTCCGGCTGGCTGCCGAATAAGGGCGCAAGATACCGACGGAGCGAGGGGACAAACGTCCGCGAGGTTAAATCAAGTCGGCCAAAGATTTTTCTCCGCGCCGCGCCGCCCTCCTGCTTACTCTCCGCGCCCTGTGAAGAAACAATCCATTGTCACTCTCGATTTGGAAGGCGTGCTCGTGCCGGAAATCTGGATCGCATTCGCGGAGAAGACCGGCATTGAGAAGCTGCGCCTCACCACGCGCGACATCCCCGATTACGACGTGCTCATGCGCGGGCGCCTTGCCATTCTCGATGAACACAAGTTGAAGCTGGGCGACATCCAGGAAGTCATCGGCACGCTGCGTCCGCTTGATGGCGCGAAGGAATTTCTCGACGAACTGCGCAGTCTCACCCAACTCATCATCCTCTCGGACACGTTTGAGGAATTCGCCAAGCCGCTTATGCGTCAACTCGGCTGGCCGGCAGTTCTCTGCCACTGCCTCGAAGTGGACGCGACCGGGCGCATCGTGAATTACCGCATCCGCACGCCGGACCAGAAGCGGAAGACCGTGGCCGCACTGAAGGAGCTGAACTACAACGTGATTTCCGGCGGCGACTCGTTCAACGACACCGCGATGCTGGCCGAGGCGCACACGGGTTTCCTGTTTCACGCGCCGGAGAACATCAAGAAGCAGTTCCCGCAATTCCCCGCACTCGACCGCTACGA
Organism: Akkermansia sp.; assembly: GCA_043758205.1. Lineage (GTDB taxonomy): Bacteria > Verrucomicrobiota > Verrucomicrobiia > Limisphaerales > SIBH01 > JANNGC01. Next base: position 23,302 of record JAYVNY010000172.1, on the reverse strand, counting down.
CGATCTGCTCGCGCGCATCAAGGCGGTGCTGTAGCCAGATCGGCGCGCGGACTTTCCAGTCCGCAGCAGCGTCCTGCGAGGGGCAGTGTGGACGTGAAGAAAACCCGCCGAACTTCCAGCTTTGCTGCGGACTGGAAAGTCCGCGCGCCTCAGCTCACTTCAGCAGAAACTCCCGGTAGAACTGAATCGTGGCGAGGAACTGGTAATCCGCGTTGCGCTTCTTGGCGAAGCCGTGGCCTTCATCTTTCGCCATCAGGTACCAGACCGTGCCGCCGTTGTCGCGGATGGCCTTCACCATCTGCTCCGCCTCGGTCACGGGCACGCGTGGATCATTTTTTCCCTGCACCACGAAGAGCGGCTTGGTGATTTTTTTCACGTTGGTCGTGGGAGAAATTCTTTCCAGAAACTCCGCCATCTTCGGATCGCGCTCGTCGCCGTATTCCACGCGGCGTAAATCGCGGCGGTAGTCCTGCGTGTTCTTGAGGAAGGTCAGGAAGTTCGAGATGCCCACCACATCGATGCCGCAGCGCAGCGAGTCCGCGTAATGCTCCATGCACGCCAGCGACATGTAGCCGCCGTAGCTGCCGCCCGTGACCGCGATGCGCGCGCCGTCGAGCGCCGCGTCGCGCTTGATGAAGTCCAGCACCGCCGCGATGTCCTTCACCGAGTCCTCGCGCTTGAAACCGTTGTCGAGCGTCACGAAAGTTTTTCCATAACCCACCGAGCCGCGCACGTTCGGGAAGACCACCGCCACGCCCAGCTCGTTCAGGAAGTAATTGTTCCGCGCCTGGAAGATGGGCCGCGACTGTCCCTCCGGTCCGCCGTGGATGTTCACAATCACCGGACGCTGGCCGGGAAACTTCTTCGGGTCAGGCCGATAAATGAACGCTGAGATTTGCAATCCATCGAAGCTCTTGAGCTTCACCAGTTCCGGCTCCACGAACTGCTGTGCGTCCAGCCCGCCCGTCTCGCTCTCCGTCCAGCGCTCAATCTTGCCGGTCTTCACGTCCACCGAGTAGGCATCGTTCGGCGACTTCGCGGAGACGAAGTTGAACCCGAGGTCGCGCCCGTTCTCGTGCCACTCCAAGCCTGACGGAATGCCCAGCGGCAGCTTCGGCGCTTTCAACTCTTTGCCGGACTTCGCGTTCATCAAGTGCAGCACGCCCACGCCGTCTTCGTTCAGGATGTAGGCGATGGTATTGCCGTCGGGTGAAAGCTCGAACTCATCCACGTCCCACTTCGCTTTCTCGGTGAGTACGCGGAGAATTTTGCCGTCGAAATCCATTTCCACGAGGCGCTGGAACTCCGCCTCTTTGTCCGTGGTGGCCAGAACAGTTTTCCCACGGCCGGAAAAACGCGCGGCTCCGTAGGCCACACCCTTCTCGCCTTTCGGCGTGATCGACGCGACGGCTCCGCTGCGAATGTCGAGGATGTGCAAATGGCTCTCGTTCACCGAAACGTATTCGCCGAGCAGCAACGTCGCGCCGTCGCGCGACCAGTCCTCGACGCTCCACCCGCCGCCGCTGACTTTGTGCAACAACTTCGCGCTCTCGGGTTTCAACGGATTGATGAGCCACACGTCGTTGTCCTTGCCTGTGCGCTTGGTCGAAGTGAAGGCGAGTTGCTTCCCATCGCGCGACCACTTCGCACCCGTGTTGCGCGACTTGCCATCGGTCAACAGCGTGATGCGCCCGTCCGCTACGTCGTAGCGATAGAGCTGAAAAAATTCGCCGCCGCCCGTGTCTTGCGAGAATACGATGCACGCGCCGGTCTTCGGCTGGAAACGCCCGCCGCCGACCGGCTCGGGCAAGAAGGTCAGTTGCTTCCGCGCCGCGCCCGGCGCCTTCACGAGATGCAACTGCATCGAATCCGCGAAACGCGTGGTGATGAGCAATTCGCGCCGCACCGGATGCCACGAGTTGAACGCCGCCGCGCGGAACTCCATGTAGCGCCCCGCGTCCGCGCGCAGTTCCGCCGGGAACGCCGGCACGCCTTCCACCACCAGATTGTCCGGCACCTGAGCCAAAAGATTTGTTATCATCAAAGTTGCTGCGAGCAAGGGAGCCGTTGCTTTCATGGCGAGAATTCAAGCACACGAAACTTTCCCGATGCACGCGAATCTTGCGCCCAAAGGAGCGCGGACCGCCGAGTCCGCGTGTTTTAAAATGTTTGCAGCGTTGAACTAGCGATGCGTTCTCAAGCGCATGGCGAGCAGTGGCTAATTTTTGCCGCAGAGGCGCAGAGGCGCAGAGAAGGGAAGAAGAGGATGCGTCTTTGTTTTCTCTGCGCCTCTGCGCCTCTGTGCTAAAATTCCCACGCTTGCAAAGGACGAACACGCGGACTCGGCAGTCCGCGCTCCGCATCACGTCGCTGGCTGCACCGCTTCCACACAGCGGGCACAGATAGTCGGGTGGGCGGTATCGCTGCCCACGTCGCTCTCGTAGTGCCAGCAGCGTTCGCATTTGGTGCCGTCGGCCTTGGCGATCTCGGCGCGCAGATCCGCGGCATCGGGGCCGAATTGAAGCTGCGAGACGTTGAGCAGTTCGCGGAAGATGACGGCGTGGCGACGCGCAGGTGAGAGCTGATCGGCTGTTCCGCTCAACGTGACTTTGGCTTCGAGAGATTTGCCGATGAGTTTCGACTGACGAGCCTTCTCCAACTCCGGCAACACGCGCACGCGCAAGTCGAACAGGTCCTTCCAGTCCTTCTCGTCCTCGGCGGAAAGCGTCACGCGTGAGGCCACGAACTCCTCCACATGCACCGAATCGCCCATGCCAGGCACGAACTCCCACGCCTCATCCGCCGTGAAGACGATGATTGGCGCGAGCAGCCGCGACAGTCCGGTGACGAGGTGGCAGAGCGCGGTCTGCGTCGAGCGGCGGCGCGGGGAATTTGCGGGATCGGTGTAGAGCCGGTCCTTCACGAGGTCGTGATACTGCGAGGACAATTCCACGGCCACGAACTGGCTGATGCGCTGATAGACAACATGGAACTCGTATTTGTCGTAGGCCGCGAGCACGTCGCGCTCGAGCTTGGCGAACTCGTTCAGAATCCAGCGGTCGAGTCCGGTCAGGTCTTTGTCGGCGACGGCGTGATGCGAGGGATGGAAGTCGTAAAGGTTCGAGAGTTGGTAGCGCATCGCGTTGCGAATGCCGCGGTAGGTCTCGGAAACTTTCTTCAGCCGCTCTTCGCTGACCACGATGTCGTTGCGATAATCCTGCGAGGCGACCCAGAGGCGAATCACGTCCACGCCGTAGTCCGCAATGTATTGCTCGGCGGTCTGCGGTTTCAGGTAAGCGCCCGTGCCTTGCTTGCTCTTGGAAATTTTCTCGCGGTCTTCGTCCACCATGAAGCCATGCGTGAGCACGATTTTGTAGGGGGCAACACCGTTGCCCATCAGTGAGAGCAACAGTGACGACTGGAACCAGCCGCGATGTTGATCGGAGCCTTCGAGGTAGAGGTCGGCCTGCCAGCGTGCCGCAAGCGTGTCGCTGGCGTTCGGGGCCGGGCTCGCCAGCGGGACGCTGGCGGCACGTTGCAACTCGGCGCGCCGCATGAGCACGGCGCGTGACGAGGAGCCGGAATCAATCCACACGTCGAGCGTGTCCTGAGATTTGGCGATAGCTTCAGCGCCGCCCCAGTTCTTTGGCTTCACCAACGCCCACAGTTCGGCGGCAGATTTCTCGAACCACACGTTCGAGCCGTGCTGCTCGATGAGCGCGGCCACATTACGCACGATGTCGGCGTTCAGAATCGGTTCGCCCTTCGCGTCATAGAACGCAGGGATGGGCACACCCCAGGTGCGCTGGCGCGAGATGCACCAGTCGGGCCGCGTTTGCACCGCGCCCTTGATGCGGTTCACGCCCCAGTCGGGAATCCACGCAACGAGATCGATTTCTTCGATGGCGCGCTGACGGAAAGTTTTGGAGTGCGGCGACTTGTCGCCGCCTTTTTCCGGCGCGACTTGTCGCGCCGGTTCTGGCGACAAGTCGCCCGAACGGGAAGGCGGTGACAAGTCACCGCACTCTAAATCAATCTTGATGAACCACTGATCCATCGCGCGGAAAATCACCGGTGTCTTGCTGCGCCAGCAAAACGGATAGCTGTGTTTGTAATCTTCGGCGTGAACGAGCTTGTCGCCCGCGCGCAGAATGTTCAGCACCGCTTCGCTCGCTTCGCTCTTGCCGTCGCCTTTTTCGAGAATGGATTTGCCGATCAAATCCGCGCCGAATTGTTGCTCCAGCGGCAGGTCGCTGTTCGTCGCCAGCTTGCCGTCGTCGTCCACGGGCGAATAGATCGGCAGGCCGAACTGACGGCCGAGATTGTAGTCGTCGAGACCGTGGCCGGGCGCGATGTGGACGAAGCCGGTGCCGGTGTCGTTGGTCACGAAATGATCGCCGGCGTGCAGCTTGCCGGTGCGATTCACGAACGGATGTTGATACTCCAGCCCGGCGAGTTGTGTGCCTTCGAGCGAGCGGATGATTTGGTAGCCATCCCACTGGCACTTCTCCGCCACCGCGCCGAGCAGCATCGTGGAGACGATGTAGCACTCGCCGTTCGCCATCACTTGCGAGTAGCTGAAGGTGGAATTGTAGGCCACGGCAAGGTTCGCGGGCAGCGTCCACGGCGTGGTCGTCCAGATGATGATGAACGTGCCGGGCTGTCCGACTACGGGGAACTTCACGAACACGCTGGTGCTGGTGTGGTCGTGGTATTCCACCTCGGCCTCGGCCAGCGCGGTGCGGCACGGGATGCTCCAATACACCGGTTTCTTGCCGCGATAGACGAAGCCCTTCTCCACGATGTCCGCGAACAGGCGCAGTTCATCGGCTTCGTATTCCTTGTTCAACGTGAGATACGGATTCTCCCAATCGCCGAGCACGCCGAGGCGTTTGAATTGCGTGCGCTGGAGGTCGATGTATTTGCGCGCGTAGGCATCGCAGGCGGAGCGAATGGTGACGGGGTCGAACGTGCCGCCAGCATCCTGCTGGCGCGTTTCGGGAAGTTGTGCGCTGGAAGGGGCCGCCAGCGGGACGCTGGCGGCACGTTGCTGCTTCCGCATCTCCTGCGAAACCTTGAACTCGATCGGCAGCCCGTGACAGTCCCAGCCCGGGATGTACGGCGCGTTGAAGCCACGCAGCGTCTTGTACTTGATGATGATGTCCTTGAGGATCTTGTTCAGCGCGGTGCCGATGTGGACGTCGCCGTTGGCGAAGGGCGGGCCGTCATGCAGCACGAACTTCGGCGCGGTGGCGCGCGCCTCCTGAATGCGGGCGTAAAGGTTTTCCTTCTCCCACTTGGCGAGACGCTGCGGTTCGCGCGCGACGAGGTCGGCCTTCATTGCGAAGTCCGTGCGCGGCAAGTTTAATGTGTTTTTGTAGTCCATCCGCTTTTCCAAAGAGCGCGCACGGTAACGATGCGCGGAGAAATTCCAAATGCGAAAATCGCTAAAGTCAGGTCGGACGATAAAACAACCTTGAGCGCAAATCGTGGACGGGTGTGGCAAAAGCGGAGCTGAATGGACCACACCTCACACGCTGCCGCCAGCATCCAAGGCCTCGTCATTCGCGAAGCGTTTGGAGTGCGGGCGCTTCAGCGCCGCTTCCGGAAGAACCAACAAGCCGACGAATCAAACCTGCCAGACTGATCACCGACTCAATGATTACTGTTTCACTTCCGCGACTTCCCCGCCGCCTCATCAATCCACTCCCCCGCCGGCAGCGCGTACGGGCGGAAGGTTTCGAGCCAGCCCTCCTGTTCGTTGTAGTAGAGCGCGCGGTGCAGGCCGAGGCCGCTGGCTTTCGGGTCGTCGCAGAGGCTGGCGGAGTCGTTGGTGCTCATCTGGAAGAGCACGCGCATTTCAAACTCGCTCAACATCTTGCGCCCGAGGAAGCGGTTCACGTTGTTGTAGGTATCGACGGTCGCAAAGAGGTGGATGCCGTGGCCCGGCCCTTCGCTGATGAGCTTCTGCAATTGCGCGGCGGGGTTCGCGCCGCCGTCGCCGCTGGAGAAACCGAAGTCGTCGTCCTGCTTGAGCTTCTTGAAATTTTGCAGGCCGTGGATGAAGACGAACGTCGTGGGCGCGGGCGCGTGCTCGTCCTCGGTGCGCTTCTGCAAGTCGTCGGCGAGGGCGTTGAGCGTGTCGGCGAGTTCGCCGCCGCGCGCGAGCGTGACGTCGTGCGGCAGCGCCTTGACCACGCGTTCGAGGAAGGTGCGCTCGGGGGATTCGGGCGCGGTGCTTTCGAGGAGAACAAACTTTGCCGTGCCGCGCGGGAACTGCGTCGCCAGCGCCAGCAGCGAAAGCGAGAGCAGCGCGAGCACCGGTTCGTCGCGCTGGCCGATCATGAGCAGATTGCTGCCGCTGCGTTTCTGGAACACGGCTTCGGTCGGGCCTTTGATTGAGTTCGGTGCGCCGAGCCACACGCGAGCGCGCGCGGTGGGCTGAGTTGCGGGCGCAGAGAGCAGTCCATTCAGCAAGTGATTCTCTCTCGCGTCCGCCGGAGCGTTGCCCTCGAAGACAATCGGGCCGGGATACCGTCCGGCGAATTTGTCGTTCGCCATCTCGCGCACCACGTCGAGCCGCTCGTCGCGCACTTGATCATCGATCCACACCGCTTGGAACGGGCTGTTGCCCTCGCTCATGCCGGCCTGGTCGTTGTAGATGCCTTCGCCGGGACGCGAGAGCAGGCGCGGCGCGGGATTGTTCTCGTCCATGATGAGATACGCGTCGGCCTCGTTACACTGAAGCGCGATGCGGATGACCATCTGCCCAATCGTCGTGCGCGCCAGCGTGTAAGCGCCGCCGAGCGTCTGCGAACCGAGGATGCAATGGATGCCGAAGGCGCGGCCCTGGCGCACGATGCGGTCGAGCAACAAATTCGCCGCCTGCGAGATGCGGTCGTCCTCGACGAAGAATTCCTGGAACTCGTCAATGAGCAACAACGTGCGCGGCATTGGTTCGGTGCCACCCGCGCGCTTGTAACCAGCGACATCCTGCACGCCGAGTTTGCGGTAGAGTTCGCCGCGCCGTTTCAATTCCTCGTCGAGCTTCTGCAACACGCTCAGGCCGAACTCGCGGTCGCTCTCGATAGCGATGACCTTCGCGTGCGGCAGGCGCGCATTGGCGTAGCTCTTGAACTCGACGCCCTTCTTGAAGTCCACGAGGTAGAACTCGACCTGCTCCGGGCTGCACCAGAGCGCGAGGTTGGTGATGATGATATGCAGGAGCGTGGATTTGCCGGAGCCGGTCTTGCCCGCAATGAGCGCGTGCTGGCGGGTGCCCTTGCCGATGGCGAGATACTGGAGCTTGGTCGCGCCGCTGCGTCCGATGGGCACGCGCAATTCGTCCGTCGTCTCCTCGCTCCAGAGGTCGGCGTCGGGCGGCGCGATTTGCGCGAAGGGAACTTCGACACGATTCGCGCCGCGATTCGCCTCGCCGACGCGGTGCAGAAATTCCGTCGCGAACTCCGCGCTGGGCGGCGTGTCGAGCAACACGCGCGCAGCGGGCAGGAACGGACTGGAGAGCGTGAACTGCTCGCCCGTTGAAGTGATGCACACGCTGCTCTTGCGCAATTCTTCGGGGAAGAAATCCGCGGGCGGCGTGTGGCGATGGTCCCAGTGGATGAGCGTGAACACGCCGCAGCGCGCGCCGCTGGCCGCGATGTGCAGAAGCCGCCGCGCCGCCGTCTCGGTGAAGTTCGCTGGAAAGTCCGCGATGACGACGACGTGATATTTCTCCGCGATGTTGCCGGCCTGGAGATTGTATTCCGCGATGGTCTCGTACTCGTTGCGGAGATACATCTGGATGACCTTCTCCATGTGCTCGTTGAGGTCCGCGAGCCGCTGCTCAATCTGGCTGGCCTGGGTGAGAATGCGGCTGTTGATGATGTTGTCGTCGTAATCCGCGAGGTGCATCACGCCCGCGAAATTCTGCCCGAGCTTCACCGGGTCCACGATGGTGAAACTGATTTTCCCGGCGGGCGCAGTCGAGATGAGGCGGAACATGATGTTGTTCAACGCTTCCATCACCGGCTCGTTGCCGGACTTGGTCGTCTCAAACAGCACGGAGCCTTGCTGCGGGTAAGTGAGCAACAGCGGCACGGAGACGCTGGCGGGGAACGGCAGGCGCGGATCGCGCGGCGCGGCCTCGGCGAGCTTACGCACATCGGCTTCGAGGCGGGCGAAGCGGGCGAGATTTTTGAACGAGGCGGGCGGCGTCCAGTTCTGCCAAAGCGCCGGCTGCCACTCTGGGAACTCACTCGTGGCCGTGGCGTTCGCGGCGTTGATCGCGTCGAAAATCGGCTGTGTCTGTTGCTTCCAATCGGCTTCGAGCTTCTGCCAGTGCGCCGCGAAGTCGGCGTTGAACTTCGCGACCTTGGAGTGATGCGACTCGGTGAACTGCGCCTTGCTGGCGGTGGCGGTGGTTTGGATTTGGTTCACCGCGCCGGTGTGTTCGCCTTCGACGCGCGCGACGCGGACAGCGTGTTGTGCATCGTTCTTCGCGATGGCACGCCGCCACTTCTCGTCAATCTTCAGCGGCCACAACTCCCGCGCCTTCTCCGCCTGCTCGACAGCGGAGTTCCAATTCTGGCCGAACATCTCCTTGCTGGTCCGAGCCTCGCCTTCGATGCGTTCGACCTCACCGGCGTGACGGGCCTGGGATTTTTGCAACGCCGCATCGTGCATCCGACGCGCGGCTTCGAGTTCAGTCGCAACGGTGTTGGCTAATGATGCGGCCTCTTTGCGGCCCACGAAGTAGAACACCAGTATCAGCAGGAGGGCTACACCTGCGCCTATGCCAACCTGAATGAGAGTGTCGCGATTTCCATCGGTGTGATACAGAAGTGGGACTGCGCCGACAGCACCGACTAAAATCAAAATTATCCACAGCCAAAGCGGCAGCGCGCGAAAGAGTTTCGGCAGGAACAGCTTGTGAAACTTGGTGAGGTTCTCGCTCGCGACGGTGTGCAGCTTGCCGAGCTGTTCGAGCAGTCCATGTTCGTCCGCGGACAAATCCGGCTCGCGGAAATTCTCCGGCTTCGTCAGCCACGCGCGGAATTTTCCGTAGCCGCGAAACGCGCCATCTGCCGACTGCTCAAGCGCGACAAACTGCGCCCGTGTGTCTGCGAGTTGCTGGTGGAACGCGCCGAGCGTGGCGTCGTTCTGCGCGAGCGCGTTCTTGCGGTATCGCTCGGTGTCGAGCAGGCCCTTCTGGCTTTTGTGTTTCCACTGGCCTTCTTCGTCATCAATGCGTTTGGCGGAGAGCTTGCGGCTGGTTTTCTTTGCGACGGCGATGCGCTCGGCGCGTGCTTTGAAACGCGATTCTTTGGCGGACTTCGCGGATTGATACGCCGCTTCCGCCGCGCTGAGGTCGGCGGCGAGCCGCGTTTCGTGCGCCTCGCTCTCGTCTTTGAACTGCTTCTCCGTGGCGTTGATCTTGACGCGGAAGTCCTTGTTCAACTTCTCCTCGCCGGCGGCGAAGTCGCGCACGACGCCCTTGAGCGATTCGAGAAGTTCGCGGGTCTGGGTGACGGTCAGGTGGCTGCTCATAGTGGGAAATCCGAAATCCGAAATCCGAAATCCGAAAGAAGTCCGAAATTCGAGGGGCGAAACGGCACGAAGTTGGCAGGTGCGTCCAAATCCAATTTCAGGATTCGGATTTCTTTCGGATTTCGGATTTCAGATTTCGGGATTCGCGTTGCGCTATTCACAATCACTCCTGATGCGGTTGAGAAGTTTGTCGAGGTCGTCGAAGACAGGAGCGGCGCGCTCCATGGCGGCGAGCAGCTCGAACAAATACTTTTGCTCGAACTCGGTGGCCTTCGCGTCTTGCCAGGATTCCTTAGTCTCCTCCCAGCGGCGCACGAGGTCTTTCGTGGCGGCGACGAGTTGCTTACCGTTGGCACTGGTGTTCATGGGTTGCTTTCCTCCTTCGTGGCCGCAGGCGCGGGCGCGTCATCAGCCGCCACGACTGGTTCGCTCGCCGGCATGGCGCCCGCCGCGCCGCCGGGCGAGACGTTCGCGTAGGCGTCGAGGGTCTTCACGATGTGCCCGAGTTGCAGGGCGGCTTTCGGCATGTCGTTGGCCAGCGTGGTGCGCAGGGACTCGAATTGCTTGACCATCGGCGCGGCGAGGTGATCGAACTCGCGGTTCCAACGCTTCACGGCCTGGAGTTTTTCATCGGCCTCGACGAGCGCGCGCTTGGCTTTCGTTACGGCCATCTTCTCGGCCATGCCGGGATCGCGGAGGCTGCCGATGCTCTGGCTGAACAGCGCCTGCTGCGCGTTCTCCAGAATGCGCGTGCGCTTGCGGACTTCATTTTCCCAATGCACGCGCTGCGAGGATTGCAGCCACATCCTCATGCGCGCGACTTCATCGCAAGCGTCCTCCAGCACCGGCTTGGCCTTGCTCACGTACACGAGCAGCGCGCTGCGGAAGGCGGCGATGGCTTCGGTGGAAGTGACGTTGGCGTGGGTGGCCATGTGGTTAAATCCGAAATCCGAAATCCGAAATCCGAAAGAAGGCCGAAGAGCGAAATCCGAACCGGATCAATATCAAACGATCCGGCACCTTCGGGCTTCGGGTTTCAGATTTCTTTCGGATTTCGGTCATCGGAATTCGGATTTCTAAGTCCCCTTTCACCGCTGGTTCAAATACTCCTCGATACGTTGGGCCTTGCGCAGCAGATACGGCACATGCTGGTCGGACATCTCGGAGAATTTCTTCATCGCCTTCAGCGTGGTCTTGAACTCGTCGGAAAACTTGGTGTGCTCCTGATCGGACCATGAATCGCCGAGCGCGGCGAAGCGGGCTTGCAGCGAACCCATGCGGTTCTGGAGATCGCGGTTGAAACGCTGGAGTTCGTCGGCAAAGCGCCTGACCTGCTCCGGGTCCATGATGGCTTGCGGCATAGTTTTCCTTTCGCTTTGAGTGCCGGGAGCGTCAACGCGGGCGCGGGCAAGTGCAAATGCAAATTCATCAAGCGAACCTGGTGAGAACCACGGAAGACACGGAAAGGAAAATGACGCGAGCGACGCCCACGATTCGACGGCGGCTTGCTTTCCCATTCCGTGTCTTCTGTGTTTTCCGTGGTTAAAGTCTTTGTTTCCGAAAATAGCTTTTGAATCACCTGCGCGTGCCTGTTTGAATTCATCGAATGCAAGTCCGCACCGCGCAACTCAGGCGCGTCACGAAGGAGACTCAGATCGCGCTCAAGCTGGTCATTGATGGCAAAGGCAAGTCATCCATCAAGACCGGCGTTCCCTTCTTTGATCACATGCTCACACTGTTCGCCAAGCACGCGGTCGTGGATCTTACGCTGCGTTGCATGGGCGATCTGGACGTGGACGCGCATCACACGGTCGAGGATTGTGGCATCGCGCTCGGACAGGCGTTTGTGCAGGCGCTCGGTGACAAGAAGGGCATTCGTCGCTACGGCACCGGTTTCGATCCGCGCAATCCGCTCTGGGGCGAGGCGCATGTGCCGATGGATGAATGCCTTGCGAGATGCGTCGTCGATTTCAGCGGCCGTCCCTACCTCGTGTGGCGTGGGTTGGACAAACTTGGGTACAAAAATTTGAGCAAGACGGAAAAAAATCAGGATATGTCGAGCGCGTTTCGCTTCGGCCTGGCGCGTGAATTCTTTCAAGGATTCGCGAATGAAGCCCGTTGCAACCTGCACCTCGAACTGATGTATGGCGAGGAACCGCATCACGTCAGCGAAGGCTTGTTCAAAGCTTTTGCCAAGGCGGTGGATTTTGCCTGCCAGCGCGACCCGCGCATTGCCGGTGAATTGCCCAGCACGAAAGGACTTTTGTAAGATTTTCGCGGCGTTTGAATAGCGCCGGAAAAACCTCGTCAGAGCAATGGCGTCGAAAAAAAAAGATTACCCGACCATGGAAGACGTTGGGCTGTGGAAAGCAGCGCAACGTGGCGACATGCGGGCTTTCGAGGAACTGGTGGCCCGGCATCGTGACAAGATTTACGCCCGCGCGTTCAGCATGATTCGGAACGAGGAAGACGCCACGGATCTTTCACAAGAAGCCTGGGTAAAAGCCTGGCAGAGGTTGAAACAGTTTCAGGGCGATTCGAGTTTTCTGACCTGGATGACGCGGATTGTCATCAATCTCTGCCTCGACCGGCTGCGCAAGATGAAGCGGGAGCGCGCCGAGTCTATCGAAAATCTGGAGGAGGAGTCGGGCGGCGTGGAGCGGCAGATGCCAGCCGTGACGGTGAACCCGACGGAGCGGTTGGAGCGCAGCGAACTGCGCCAGAGGATCGACAAGGCGCTTGCCTTGCTCTCTTATGAGCACCGGACCGTTCTGATCCTGCACGAATTTGAAGATTTGGAGTACAAAGAGATCGCCAAGCGGATGCAGTGTTCGATTGGCACCGTGATGTCGCGTTTGTTTTACGCGCGTCGCAAAATGGCGGTTTTGATGGCCAGTTATAAACGCGAGGAAATGACATGAAAGTGGAAGACGGAATCAAATTGCAGGCGCAACTCGACGGTGAACTCACCGGTCGCGAGGCGCAGGAAATCGCGGCGCTCATCGAGAGTGACGCCGAGGCGCGCGCGCTCTTTGCCGAATTGCAGCAGACGCGCTCGATGCTCACGGCTAACGAGCCGGAGTTCCGCCTGCCCGAGTCGCGCGAGTTTTATTGGAGCAAGATCGAGCGTGAGATTGAACGCCTCGAAGTCGCGCCTGCTCGGACGGCGACGCCAGCCTGGCTGCTGTTCCTCCGCCGCAACCTCCGCGCCGTCAGTGGCACGGCGGTGGCCGCAGCCCTTGTCATGTTCGCCGCCGTGCAGATGAACCTGACCGGCGACCTGTTCGAGGAAATTGACAACCCGCTGGACGACACCAGTTCCTTCTCATTCCGTTCCGAATCGCAGCAGATGACGCTGGTGTGGATTGCCAACCCGTTCGTGGATGCGGAGGAAAACTCCGACCTGCCAATGCCCATGCCTGCGACGGAACTTCAGTAAGCCGATGACAACTTCCCATCTCATGCGCCGCATGGCCCATTCTGGGTTCGCTGCCCTCGCATTCGCCTTGGCGACGGGTGCTGTCTTCGCTGCCGACCGGAAGATGGAAGCGCGCCTCATCTGGGGCACTAACGCGGACAAGTCGCCCGATGCGAATCACAAGCCGCTCGATGGTGAACTGGCCAAGAAGCTTCGCGAGATGCCGCTCAAGTGGAAAAATTTCTTCGAGGTCAACCGGCAGACCTTCACGGTCAACACCACGAACTACACCACGGTGGTGTTGAGTAAGAAATGCACGATTGAGATGAAGCAAAAGGAAGGCAACAACGTGACGGTGAAGCTCTATGGCGAGGGCAAGCAGGTCAATCGTGTGGACAAGCCGCTGCCCAAAAGCGAAGTCCTGACCATCGGCGGCGACGCCAAGGACAACAATGCCTGGTTCATCACCGTGCGTCCGGTCAATACCGAATCCAAGTCCACAGAACCGAAGCAGGACGCCGTGATCGCCAAGCCGGCTCCGGCCAAGTAATCGGTCGGTCCCGTCTCTCGTCCGGTCAGCTCGGAAAAATTTCTCTACCCCATTTCCCGGCCAATGCTTTGGAAATGGAAACGAGAATCCGGAGAAAATTTCGTCCAGAAAAGTAGGCTGGCGGTCCCGCTCGCGCGGGACCGCCAGTTCAGTTTCTACTTGCGTGAACACCGGGCGTGGCCCGGCGCGCTTTCGGGTCTGGGTCTGATGGATTCCTGCCGGGGCGTTGATGGCCTCGGCGGTAGGTCACACCGTCGTGGAGTCGATGTGTGTTTGTTCATCAAGTGCCAAAGCTAGCAGTGTCTTTGCCAACGCGATTTTCGTGAGGAATTTTCCAAACCGTCACTGGGCGGGACGCGAACGGAGCGACAAGCTGCGTGAATTTGAACAGGCTTGCGTGACTAAAACGCCCCAGTGGCGAGTTGCACGTTGCGTTCCTGAATCTGCTCCGACCAGCGCGCGATGTAACTGAATACGCGGTAAAGCTGTTCCAACCGTTCGAGCGGAAGCGCAGCAGGGCGTTCCGGTGAACCAATCGCTGGCGCAGCGTCCCACACCACATTCATCTGCTGAAGTTCGCCGGTGAGTTCCTCGCGCTTGGCGTTGATGCGCTGCTGGAGGGTCTGAAGTTTATCCGTCCATTCCGTCCCGCGCTCGAACATCTGCACCTTGAGGAGCGGCGACGTGACGTGGCCCCGCTGCGCGAGGAAGGCATCCACGTCGCGGCAAAGCTGGCCGACCTCGACGAATAAATCCATGGTGCCGGGCGGGATGCGCTGGATGTCGGAGGGCTTCGCGCCGAGTTCCAGTTCCAGGAGGTGCAACAGACGGTCGCGCGGTTCGCGCAGCGTGTTGTAGGCGGCGTTGAGTTCGGCGTAACGCCGGGTGCTCTCGTGCTTTTCCGCTTCGGGTGCGTTGTGTGTGCGGTCGGGGTGAGCTGCGCTGGAGAGCGGGAGGAACTTTTGCTTCAAAGCTTCCGCATCCAGCCACGGGTGGCGCGGTTCGTTGAGCAAGGCAAAGGTGTCGGTCATCGGCTTCGCTTCCGCATCTTGGCCTTGCTGGCCGGAAGGGCGCGTTCAAATCGCAGTAGCACATTCTCAACGCGGAGCATGAACTTCTCCCGTTCATGCCGTTCGTTCTCGAAGCCGCGTTGCATCTCGGAGCGCAACTCCACGAGTTCATCGGAAAGATCCTTCACTTCCCGCTGCAGGTCTGCGATGTCGCTCTTGTTCTTTTCTACGTCACGAACAAGAAAAAGAAGGCTGCGAAACAGCTCAAACAGCTTTTGCAACATGGCGGCTGGCGCGAAGAATTTCTAAGTTGCGGCGTGTGGCTTCTTTCAACCGTTGGATTTCCGTGTCCTTCTTTTTCATGCGCAGGCGGATCGCGGCGATCTCGGCGATGCACTCGTCAATCGCGGCGAAATACTTCGCCTCATCTCCGTTCAACGTGGCCGTGGCTGACTTAGGTGTCATGGCAGGATGGTAGGGTCTGAAATACTTGGATTCAACGGCTGTGTGAAAGTGTGCTCAGGCGCTGAAACTCTCCCCGCACGAGCAACTCGTCGCAGCGTTCGGGTTCTTCACCTTGAAGCCGCCGTCGGTCAGCGCATCCACGTAATCCAGTTCGCTGCCCGTGACGTAGAGCGCGCTCTTGGGGTCCACCACGACCTTGATGCCGCTGCTTTCCACGAGGATGTCGCGCGCGGCGGGCGCGTCCTGAAGGTCCATCTTGTATTGCAGCCCGGAGCAGCCGCCACCGACCACGGCCACGCGCAGCACGCCCTGCGGACGGTTCTGGCGGGTGAGCAGCGAGCTGACTTTCTGCGCCGCGCTGGGGGAAACCTTGATCAATCGCTCGTCGCCGACGCGGAAGCTGGGCGCGCTCGCGGTTTTGTTGGTGGCAGACGCTGAAATCATCGTGGGCGCAAACTATCCGCCACGCTCTGGGGCGTCAACCGGACGCTTGCCATTCGCTTGCACTAGCCGCGCGGTGCAGGTGCTACAGCCTCCAACCCTTCCGGTAGTGGTGCTGGATGAATTCATCCGCCGCCGGGCAGTTGGTGGCGCGCAGGTTAGCCGAGTCCCATTCGAGTTTTTGGCCGACGCGGTAGGCCACGTTGCCGAGCAGGGCGGTTTCCGTGAGCGGGCCGGAGTAGCCGAAATGGCACGAGGGCGTGCCGCCTTCTTTGATCGCGCGCACCCATTCCTTGTGATGACCGATGGAGTTCGGGATGGATTCCGCCGGGCGCTGGAAGTCCACAAACTTTTCCTCGGGCAGCAGCGTGTGCCGGCTGTAGTCGGAGATGAGCAGGCCTTTGTCGCCGACGAAGAGGATGCCGCCTTTGTATTTCGCGTAGAGCGCGTCCGGCACGAGTTCCTCGGGGCGTTTGCCGCCGTGATACCAGGTGAGTTTCAGCGGGCCAGCCGTGTAGGGAAGTGCTCCGTGCGCGACTTGGAATTTGTGAAATTCAAAACGCACGATCAACCACGGCGGCGTGGACTCCGCATCCACCGCCGGGCCAGCAATCGGTTCCACAGAAACAGGATGGCTCAAGCCCAGCGCCCAGAACGGCAAGTCCATGAAGTGACAGCCGAAGTCCGCGAGCGAGCCGCCGCCGAAAGACCACCAGTGCCGCCAATTGAACGGCACGTAGTCGGGCTGATACGGGCGGAACGCCGCCGGCCCGAGCCACAAGTCCCAATCCAAATTGTCGGGCACGGGCGGGGTCGCGGTCGGGCGCGTCTTGCCGCCATAGCTGGAGTTCGCCCAGACATGCACTTCGCTGACCTTGCCAATGGCACCGCTCTGCACGAGTTCCACCACGCGGCGGTAATTGTTCCCCGCATGAATCTGCGTGCCAATCTGCGTCACGAGTCCGGTCTTCTTCGCGAGGTCGGTGATGATGCGCGCCTCCGACACCGTGTGCGTGAGCGGCTTCTCGCAATAGACGTGACGCCCCGAGCGCAGCGCCGCCGCCGTCGCGACCGCGTGCGTGTGATCCGGCGTGGCAATGACGATGGCGTCAAGGCCGTCTTGATCGATCAACCGTCGGAAATCGCGATGCGCCTTCGCCGAAGGAAATTGCTGCGCGGCCTTCGCGAGGTTGTTCGCGTCCACATCGCAGAGCGCGACGATGTTCTGATCCTTGAGATTGGTGATGCTGAACGCCGCCTGGCCGGCGACGCCAATGAAGCCGATGTTCAGCTTTTCATTGGGTGAAATTTTTCGTGGACGCGGCGTGAAGCAGCCGGTGAGCGCGACGCCTGCCGTTGCGGCCCCAAGCGTGGTGAAGAATTGACGGCGCGGCAGCGCGCGCATGGATGAGGCGAAGGTGTGGCGTGACATGGGCAGGGAATTAACAGAGCAGGGGAAGTGGCGGCAATGGCGCAGATGGAGCGCGGGCTTTCCAGCCCGCAGCAATGTTCGCCGGCCCGGAGCGACCATTGCAGAGGAGACCTTGTTACCATCGCACGTTGCTGCGGGCTGGAAAGCCCGCGCTCCGGGGGCGGACAAGCTGAAGCTTGGACTTCAACGCCGACGGCAAGGCGGCTGCTGAAGGGGGCCCAATGCTGATGACCAATGCTCCGGTTCGTTCTGAACAAAAGCCCAGCCGACGCTTGTATTTCGAGGCCGGGCGCGCTGAATCTCTCTCCTGCACCGCCGAGGAAAGGTTGCTCTCCCAGCATCGTCCGAGCGTGGCGTGAACCAAACTCCTGTTGCGAAATGGTCACAACGGCAAAAACTGAACCGGGCTTTTTTAACGGCTACGACCGCGGGCCTTTCTTCGATGAAATGCTCGGCGGCGGTGGCGAGGTGCTGCCGCACTACAGCAAATTCCACGCGCTCTTCGACAAGATTAAGCGCGATGAATTCGACAGCCGGCGTCATGCGGTGGACCTGGCCTTTCTGCGGCAGGGCGTCACCTTCAATGTCTATGGCGACGCGCGCGGTGCGGAGCGCATCTTCCCCTTCGACCTCGTGCCGCGCATTATTCCGGCCCGCGAATGGGAGCACATCGAGCGCGGACTGACCCAGCGCATCACGGCGCTGAACCTGTTTCTCAAGGACATTTATCACGACCAGAAGATCATCAAGGACGGCGTCATCCCCGCGCACTACATCCTGTCGGGCAAACATTTCCGGCGCGAGTTCGCGGGCTTCAAGGTGCCCAAAGATATTTACATCCACGTCTGCGGCACGGATTTAATTCGCGGCGCGGATGGAACCTACATGGTGCTCGAAGACAACGGTCGTTGCCCCAGCGGCGTGAGCTACGTCCTCGAGAATCGCCGCGCCATGAAGCGCACCTTCCCACAGATGTTCGAGAGCATCGGCGTGCGGCCGGTCGATCATTATCCGCAGGAGCTACTCAAGTCGTTGCAATGGATCGCGCCGACCGGCGTGGTGGACCCGACCATCGTGCTGCTCACGCCCGGCTCGTCGAACAGCGCCTACTTCGAGCACACGTATCTCGCGCGGCAGATGGGCATTGATATCGTGGAAGGTCGCGACCTCGTGGTGAAGGACGCGCACGTCTTCATGCGCACCACGAAGGGCCTGCGCCCGGTGCATGTCATCTACCGCCGGCTCGACGATGATTTCCTCGACCCCACCGTCTTCCGGCGTGACTCGATGCTCGGCGTGCCGGGACTGATTCACGCCTATCGCTCCGGCCACGTCTCGCTCGCGAACTCCATCGGCACGGGCATCGCCGACGACAAGGTGATGTACTATTTCGTGCCGAAGATGATTGAGTATTACCTCAAGCAGGAGCCGATCATCCCGAACGTGCCGACGTATCTCGCCAGCGAGGAGGACGACTTGAAATACATTCTGGAGAACCTCAACAAGCTCGTTGTGAAAGCCGCGAATGAATCCGGCGGCTACGGGATGCTCATGGGACCGCAGGCTTCGGTGGAGGAGATCGATGAGTTCCGCCGCCGCATCCAGGCGGACCCGCGCAACTACATTGCGCAGCCGATGATTTCGCTCTCGCGCCATCCCACGCATGTGGAGGGCGGCAAGTTCGAGGGCCGGCACATCGATCTGCGCCCGTTCATCCTGTGCGGCGAGAAGACGACGATTGTCCCCGGCGGACTGACGCGCGTCGCGCTCCGCAAAGGTTCGCTGGTGGTGAACTCCTCGCAGGGCGGAGGGAGCAAGGATACGTGGGTGCTGTATGGGAATGAGTAATCAAATCCGAAATCCGAAATCCGAAATCCGAGCGAAGGCCGAAGCCCGAAGCCCGAAAGGCTCCGGCTGCTTCCGTGTCGATTTCGGCCTTCGGCCTTTGGGCTTGATTCGGATTTCGGATTTCGGATTTCGGATTTTTTAACCATGCTTTCCCGAGTCGCCAACTCCCTCTACTGGATGTCCCGCTTCATCGAGCGCGCTGAGAACATCGCGCGCATCCTCGATGTGAACCTCCAACTGCTGCTCGACTTCCGCGACACCAGCGACACCGCGCAGCGCAGTTACTGGATGCCCATCGTGGAATGCACCGGCGACGAGGAGCTGTTCAATCATCTGCACGGACGCGCCACCGCCGCGTCGGTCTGCGAGTTCATGGTCTTTCAGGAGACGAATCCGAACTCCATCGTCTCGTCCATCTGCCTGGCGCGCGAGAACGCCCGCATGGTGCGCGACCAGATCACCATCGAGATGTGGGAGGAGTTGAACCGCCTGTATCTTTTCATCACCTCGCCGCAAGCGCGCCGCGTGTGGAGTGACAGTCCGACGGAATTTTTCAACCAGATCAAAAACAGTTCGCTCCTGCTCATCGGTCTCGGTGATGCCACGCTCATTCGCAACGACGGCTGGTGGTTCACGCAGGCCGGCCAGTTTATCGAGCGCGCGGACAAGACGTCGCGCATCCTCGATGTGCGGCATCAGTCGTTGCCGGCCCAAGGTCTGCCCACGGTGGTCCATCAGACGGACGCGCTCGCGTGGTCGGCCATTCTGCGCTCGTGCAGTGCGTGGGATGCGTACAAATCAATTCACGGCGCGGAAGTGGACCCGCGACTGGTCGCGGAATTTCTCCTGCTGAACGAGGATTTCCCGCGCTCGGTGCGCTACTGCGTGGGTGAACTGAACATCGCGCTGCGCCGTATTTCCGGCGTGCCGAAAGGCCGTTTCGTGAACGACGCGGAAAAACTCGCGGGCCGTCTGGTCGCGGAATTTCAGTTCACCACCGTTGACGAAGTGTTCGCCATCGGCCTGCACACCTATCTCGACGAAGTGCAAAAGAAGCTCAACGCCATCGGCGAGGCGCTCTTCAACGCCTACATCTTCCACGCCTTCAACACGGCGATGACCGATCATTTCGTGCAGCAAGAGGAGCAGCAGCAGCAGGTTGGGAAAGTAATCAGTGAAGCAGTCATCAGTTATCAGTGCCGCCTCGCACCGACGACCGCTGGCTTACTGATTACTGATTACTGATTACTGATTACTTTTTCATGTCCATCCACGTCGCCCTTTCCCACAAAACTCATTACACGTACGACAAACCCGTGGCTCACGGCCCGCATGTCGTGCGGCTCCGCCCCGCGCCGCATTGCCGGACGAAAATTCTCAGCTACTCGCAGAAGATCACCGGCGGCGAACACTTCATCAACTGGCAGCAGGATCCGTTCGCGAACTGGAACGCGCGGCTCGTCTTCGAGGGCAAGATGAAAGAGCTGTGCGTCGAGGTGGAACTCGTTGCGGAAATGGCGGTTCACGATCCTTTTGATTTTTTCGTGGATGAATCGGCGCAGATTTATCCGTTCGTGTACGAGCCGGTGCTGAAGAAGGAACTCGCGCCGTTCATGGAGTTGCCCGCGCCCACCACGAAGCACCTTGCGCTCGTGGGCGAGCTGATGGCGAAGTATCTCACGGCCAAGACGCGCACGATTGATTTCCTCGTTGAGGTCAATCAGCGGCTCCAACACAACATCAAATATACCATCCGCCTCGAACCCGGAGTGCAGACGCCCGAGGAAACGCTGACGCGCGGCACCGGCTCGTGCCGCGACACCGGCTGGTTGCTGGTGCAGACGATGCGCTCGATGGGCTTCGCCGCGCGCTTTGTTTCCGGCTACCTGATTCAACTCGCGCCCGACGTGAAATCGCTCGATGGCCCAAGCGGGACGGAAGTGGACTTCACTGACCTGCACGCGTGGTGCGAAGTGTATCTGCCCGGCGCTGGCTGGATTGGTTTTGATCCGACGAGCGGTTTGCTCGCGGGCGAAGGACACATCCCGCTCAGTTGCACGCCCGAGCCGTCGAACGCCGCGCCCGTGACGGGCGGCGTGGACAAGTGCGAGTCCAAGCTTGTCCACGAGATGAAGGTCACGCGCATTTACGAATCGCCGCGCGTCACGAAGCCTTACACCGAGGCGCAGTGGCAGGAGATCGAGAAGCTCGGTCACGCCATTGACGCCGACCTCACGAAGCACGACGTGCGGCTCACGATGGGCGGCGAGCCGACGTTTATTTCGATTGATGACCCGGATGGACCCGAGTGGAACTTCACCGCCACCTCGCCGAAGAAGCGCATTCTCTCGGACACGCTGCTCAAGCGGCTGCGCGGCAAATTCGCGCCCGGCTCGCTCGTGCATTACGGCCAGGGCAAGTGGTATCCGGGCGAGTCGTTGCCGCGCTGGGCGTTCGGGTGTTACTGGCGCAAAGATGGTCAGCCCATCTGGCAGAAAGACGAACTGATCGCGGAGGAAGCGGCGAACTACCAACACACCAGTGAACATTCGGCGAAGTTCATCGCGGCATTGAGCGCGCGGCTCGGCGCGGACCCGAAGTGGATCATCCCGGGATATGAAGATCCGTTCCACCATGTGTGGAAGGAGCGTCGGCTGCCTTTGAATGTGGACGCGCACAAGCCGGACTTGAAGAAAGACGACGAGCGCGCGCGGCTGGCGAAGATTCTGGAGCAGGGCCTGGACAGCGTGGTCGGCCATGCGATTCCCATTCAGCGGGCGTGGAAAGATCACGCGCCGGTGTGGGTGAGCGGGCCATGGTTTCTCCGCGCCGAACGCATGTATCTCGCGCCGGGTGATTCGCCGATGGGCTTGCGCCTGCCGCTCGATTCATTGCCGTGGGTGAAGGAGGCGGATTATCCCTACATCCACGAACTGGACCCGACCGCTCCACGTTCGCCGCTGCCGCCGCCCGAAGAATTTCGTCAACGCTACCTTCGCTCCGATACGCCCGCGCGTCGCAGTGCGGCCGCGTTGCGCCGGAGCGGGCAGACGGAGGAAAATGCGAAGAAGGAGCTTTTGCGCGAAGACCCGACGCGTCAGCCCAAGAGTGGGGAGTCTGCCTCGTGGATTGTTCGCACCGCGCTTTGCGTCGAGCCGCGTGGGGGCAAACTCCACGTCTTCATGCCGCCCGTCGCGACGCTCGAAGATTATCTCGAACTCGTCGCCGCCATCGAAGACACCGCCGCGCAACTGCAAACGCCCGTCGCCCTCGAAGGCTACACTCCGCCACGCGATTCGCGCCTGAACGTGCTCAAGGTCACGCCCGACCCCGGCGTCATCGAAGTCAATTTGCATCCGAGCAAGTCGTGGGACGAACTCGTGGACCGCACGACCGTGCTCTACGAGGAAGCGCGCCAGACGCGGCTCGGCACGGAGAAGTTCATGGTGGACGGACGCCACACGGGAACCGGCGGCGGCAATCACATTCTAATCGGTGCCGAAACGCCGATTGATTCGCCGGTGCTGCGCCGGCCTGATTTGCTCCGCTCGCTCATCGCCTACTGGCAGAATCATCCGTCGCTCAGTTGGCTGTTCAGCGGCCTGTTCGTCGGCCCCACGTCGCAAGCGCCGCGCGTGGATGAGGCGCGCAATGATTCGCTCTACGAACTCGAAGTCGCGTTCAAGGAACTGGATCGTCAGACTGGCCTGGCTGATGGGAAGGCCGTTCCGCCGTGGATTGCCGACCGCATTTTCCGCAACCTGCTCATTGATTCCAGTGGCAACACGCACCGCGCCGAGTTCAGCATTGATAAGCTCTACTCGCCCGACGGCAGCGCCGGGCGGCTCGGTCTGGTCGAGATGCGTGCGTTCGAAATGCCCCCGCATTCGCGCATGAGTCTGGCGCAACACCTCCTGCTGCGCGGACTGGTGGCGAAGTTCTGGCAGCATCCTTACACCAACGACCTCGTGCGCTGGGGCACGGACATTCACGACCGCTGGATGCTTCCCCATTTCTGCGAGACGGATTTCAAGGACGTCATCCACGACTTGCGCGACGCCGGGTTTCCGTTCGAGTTCGACTGGTTCGCGCCACACTTCGAGTTCCGTTTCCCGCGCATCGGTGACTTCGCGCAACGTGACGTTCAGGTCGAACTCCGCACCGCGCTCGAACCCTGGCACGTCCTCGGCGAAGAAGGCGCGGCCGGCGGCACCGTGCGTTACGTGGACAGCTCGCTCGAACGCCTGCAAGTGAAGGCGCGCGGTCTCGTGGGCGAACGCTTCGCTCTCACGGTGAATGGTCATCGCGTGCCGCTGCATCCGACCGGCACCAACGGCGAGGCCGTCGCCGGTGTCCGCTACCGCGCCTGGCAGCCGCCGAATTGTCTGCAGCCCACGATTCCTTCGCACGCGCCGCTCGTGTTCGATCTCTACGACACTTGGAACAAGCGCTCTCTCGGTGGCTGCCAATATCACGTCGCGCATCCCGGTGGCCGCAGTTACGACACCTTCCCGATCAACAGCTACGAGGCCGAAGCGCGCCGTCTCGGACGTTTCTTCACCCACGGTGCGACGCAGGGAAAATTCACG
>JAYVNY010000171.1:0-19302 GCA_043758205.1 Akkermansia sp. | reverse complement strand
TTGGTGTTGATGGTCTCGACCCGCGTCACTGCCGGGCGATTCGTCGCGAGCGTCATCCGCAACAGCCCGCGATCCTCGCGCGCGATGACGACGCGGCCCTTTGGATCAAAGGCCATCGCCACCCACGAGCCTTCATTGGTCTGCGCCGAGCGGATGAGTTCCACTTTGAAGCCGGGCAGCGCCGTGATGTTTTCAACTCCAGTGGCGCGGTTTGTCCCCAGCGCCTGTTTCCACTGATTGTAACCCTCTTCAAGAATCGCATTCGCACCGAAGGCACTGACAGAAACCCCCAAGCAGCCGCCGATGCTCAGCGCGGCGGCGGCGGCACGAAAACCGCATCGCCCGATTCTCCGCTGCCCGTCGCACGGCGCTTTCATCGCTTGGCCTTGGCCAGCACGTCCGCGACAGCCACGGGCTTTCCCTCCTGCCGTTTGCTCTCATCCGCCGCTTCCATGAAGGCGAACAGCTCGATGGTCTCGGCGGCGGACACCGGCGGCTGCTTCGTTTGGAAGAACTTCACGATCTCAACCACGAGCGGTGTGTAGCCGTCGAACTGGCCGACGGGGGCCTCACCCTTTTCGCCCACGGCCTTGCCGCCGTATTTCGTGTCCTCGCGGAAGGTGCCGGTCCGGCCGCCCTTCCATTGGCCCACGACTTCAATTTTCCCATCGGCAGTCTTGCGGCGCTCGACGGTTTCGCAGCCGGTGCCCATGACCGTGAAAAGCGATTCACAGCCGTGGACGCCGTACCAGAAAAGATCAGGATGATGCGGGTCCAGGTGCGCCGGGCTGGTGGTCTCGGCACTCGACACCTTGCCGATGCTGCCGCCGCGCACGGACTGCGTGTTCTTGCCGAAACGCAGCGACGAGGAACTGAAGATGGGCACGCCCGCCGCCTCGGCGAGACGATAAATTTCCAGCGCGTCACGCAGCGTCCCGGCCACGGGCTTGTCAATGTAGAGCGGCTTCTTCGCCGCGATGACGATGCGCGCCTGCTCCAGATGCGGGCGGCCATCGACAGCTTCGATCAGCACGGCGTCCACTTGGGCGCAGACTTCCTGGACGGTGTCGTAAATCTTGACGCCATGCGTTTCGCGGAGGGTCTTCGTGTAACCCTCGACACGGTTGATGCTCGATTCGATGTCCGCGCTGCCGCCTTTGAAAGCCGCGACCACGCGCGCGCCGGGCACATGATCCTTGGCCTTGGGATTGTTCAACGTCTCGGTGAAGGCCGTGACGTGCGAGGTGTCGAGACCGACGATGCCGAGGCGGATTTCGGCGGCGGGCGTGAGCATCGGAACGAGACTGAGCATGACGGCCATGAGCAGGCGGTTGGTTTTGTTCATAAGCATGATTGGGTTCATCGGGTGAATGGCTGCGACTGTCCCAGATGGGCGAACAGATCGCGACGCTCATCTTCCTTCAAGTCTCCGCGCCATCCTTCGGGCCTGAGACTGCGGCCGGTCGGTTCGATGGAACGGATGTCCGCGAGATCAGGCGTGCCGCGCAATCCAATGAGCAGAGGGATGTGGTCTTCCATGCGCCGATGCATTCCGGTCGTCCGAACACTGTCTTGGTAGGGCGTCGTCGCTCCGCGCGCGCCGGGGTGAAGCGACCGCAAGTTCCGCAAGGTTTCTCCGCGGCCAGGCCCGGCGCGCGCGGAGCGACGACGCCCTACCACGCCCATGTTTTTAAGAACAATGTAGGATGCACCCGGTGCCTGGCCCGGGCGTACAAAGTCTTTTCCGCCCCGCCGCCGCTTCGGTAGGATTTCGGCATGTTCCATTGGTCACGCCAAGCCTGGCTGCTGCTCACGACGAGTTGTGTGCTGGGCAGTCGGCTGGGCCTCGGTGCAGCGGAGGCGGGCGCGGAATTTTTCGAGAAGCGCGTGCGTCCGGTGCTGGTCGAGCGCTGCTACGAATGCCACGGCGAGAAGAAGCAGAAGGGCGGCTTGCGGCTCGACCACGCGGCGGCGTTGACGAAAGGCGGCGACAGCGGCCCCGCGTTGGTGCCGGGCCAGCCGGAGAAGTCGTTGCTCATCAAAGTCATTTCGTGGAGCGACCCGGACTTGCAGATGCCGCCGAAGAACAAACTGGCCGAGGCGGAAATCGCCACGTTGACGGAGTGGGTGAAAATGGGTGCGCCCGATCCGAGAACCAATCTCCAGTCACAACTCTCGAATCAAAAAGCGCCGACCACGAACCATTGGGCCTACCAGCCTTTGAAAAATATTTTGCCGCCGACCGTGAAAGATTCCTCGTGGCCGCGCACGGACCTTGACCGCTTCATCTTGGCGAAGCTCGAATCCGTAGCCGCGTCTCGTGAAAGCGCGGCCAATCAACCCGGTCAGCCGCGCTCTCACGAGACGCGGCTACAGATGGCGGGGGACGCCGACCGCGCCACGCTGTTGCGCCGGGCTTACTTCGATTTGCTCGGCCTGCCGCCGTCGCCGGAACAAATTGACGACTTCGTGCAAGACCAATCGCCCGAAGCCTTCGCGCGCGTGGTGGATCGCCTGCTCACCGCGCCGCAGTTCGGCGAACGTTGGGGACGCCACTGGCTGGATGTGGTGCGCTATGCGGAGTCGGTCACGCTGCGTGGTTTCATTTTCAAGGAGGCCTGGCGCTATCGCGACTACGTCATCGAATCGTTCAACAGCGATTTGCCTTACGACCAATTCATCCGCGAGCAGATCGCGGGCGACTTGCTCGACTCGAAAAGCCTCGCCGAAAAACGCCGCCGGATGATCGCCACCACCTTCCTCGCGCTCGGCAACACCAACCTCGAGGAGCAGGACAAGGCGCAGCTCCGCATGGACATCGTGGACGAGCAACTCGACACCATCGGCAAAGCCATGCTGGCCCAGACCATCGGCTGCGCGCGCTGCCACGATCACAAGTTCGATCCCATTCCGACGCGTGATTACTACGCGATGGCGGGCATTCTCCGAAGCACAAGAACCGTCACGAACGCGAACGTCTCGGGCTGGCTGGAACTGCCGTTGCCGGTCGAGCCAGAGCAGGAGGCAATTTTTGCCGCGCACGAGCAGCAGGTCGTCGCACTTCAAGCGCAGATCAAAACGGCGAAGGATGCCGCGAAGGTGCTGGCCGGGAAAAACTCTGAACCGAAGTCGGGACGCGACTTCCAGCCCGCGGTCGTCGCCGCCAGCGCGTTGCCCGGCCTCGTCGTGGACAGCGCGCAGGCGAAAGCCGTCGGCGCGTGGAAGCATTCGCAGTTTTCAAAGCACTACATCGGCGACGGCTATGTGCATGACGACTTGCAGGGCAAGGGCGAGAAGACGCTGACCTTCCAGCCGGACTTGAAGAAGGCTGGCCGCTACGAAGTGCGCTTCGCCTACCAGCACGGCACCAGCCGCGCCACGAACGTGCCGGTCACAGTCTTTCACGCAGACGGTGAGACGACGATCCTCGTCAACCAGCAGGAAGGGCCGGTGCTGGACGGACGTTTCGTGTCGCTCGGCCAGTTTCGCTTCGAGGGCAACGGCTTCGGCTCCGCGCTGGTCTCGAACGAAGGCACGCTGGGCCACGTCACGGCGGATGCGGTGCAATTCTTGCCTGTCGAGGCGGTGGAAATTACCGCGACCTCAGACGCGAAGAAGTCACCGGCGAAAAAGGACACGGTGAATTCTTCCACCGAATTGAAGTCGCTCGAAGCCAAGTTAAAGCAACTGAACGAGTCCGGCCCCAAGCGCCCGCTCGTCATGTCCGTGCGCGAGGAGGAGAAGATCGAGGACGCGTTCGTGCATGTCCGCGGCAGCGTTCACAACCTGGGCGCCCAGGTGCCGCGCGGTTTCCTGCGAGTTGCGACGCTCGGCGCACCGCCCGTCGTGCCGGAGAAGCAGAGCGGACGCCGTGAGTTTGCTGATTGGATCGCCAGCCCGTCGAACCCGCTCACCGCGCGCGTCATGGTCAATCGCACCTGGCACTGGCTGTTCGGGGCGGGACTCGTGCGCACCACGGATAACTTCGGCACGACCGGCGAGACGCCGTCGCATCCTGAACTTCTCGATCACCTCGCATCACAATTCATCGCGCAAGGCTGGTCGGTGAAGAAGCTCGTGCGCGAGATCATGCTGTCGCGGACGTATCAGCAGGGGTCGGAAGTAATCAGTAAGACAGTAACCAGTAATCAGTCTGCCCAAGGCGCGTCCAGGAATTCACTGAATACTGATTCACTGATGACTGATTACTTTCCCCCCTTCCGTCGCCGCCGTCTCGACGCCGAGTGCCTTCGCGACACGATGCTCTCGGTGAGCGGACAGTTGAGCAGTGAGCGCGGGGGGCCGTCGTTCAAGGCCACGCTCGCCGCCGACTACGGGTTCAACTACACCGACACGCGTCGCAGCGTTTATGCACCCGCCTTTCGCAACGCGCTGCCGGAGATATTCGAGGTCTTCGACTTCGCCGATCCCAGCATGATCGTGGGGGTGCGCAATGTCAGCACCGTCGCGCCGCAGGCGTTGTTCCTGATGAATCATCCCTTCGTGCGCACCCAGGCGCAGGCGGCGGCGAAGCGATTGCTCGCGGAGAACCTGCCGGACGATGAGGCACGGTTGCAACGCGCCTGCCGCCTCGCGCTGGGACGCGCACCGACGGATGGCGAAAAGGTGGTGGCGAAAAAATGTCTGAGTAAGGAAACCGATCCCGTGGCTGCGTGGACGGATCTCTTCCACACCCTATTTGCTTCCGCAGACTTCCGTTACGTGAAGTGAATGACGCGCGATTAGTCCAACATTGAACAAGCCGGTTAAACCATGATGAACCCAAACCTCTTCACCCGTCGCCACGCGCTCAAGAGCGTGGCCTGCGGCTTCGGTTATCTCGCGCTCGCGGGGATGGCGGCGGAACGCGCCTTCGCGGCGAACCCCAATCCCCTCGCGCCGAAGCCCGCGCACTTCAAGCCGCGCGCCAAACGCGTCATCTTCATCTTCATGCAGGGCGGACCGAGCCAGGTGGACACATTTGATTACAAGCCCGCACTCGCGCAGCACGACGGCAAGATGATGGGCTTCGACGACGCGCGGAACATCGCGAACACCGGCGCACGCGGCACCTCGCAGCGCGTGCTCAAATCGCCTTGGTCCTTCACACGGCACGGCCAGTCGGGACGCTGGGTGTCGGAACTGTTCCCCGAGATGGCGAAGCATGTGGACGACCTGTGCTTCATCCACTCGATGCAGACCGAGGGCGTGGCGCACGGGCCGGCGACGTTGTTTCTGCACTGCGGTTCGACCACGTTCATCCGGCCCTCGATGGGCGCGTGGGTCAATTACGGACTCGGCACGGAGAACGAAAACCTGCCGGGCTTCGTGAGCATCGCGCCCTCGACGGGCAACGGCGGGCCGCGCAATTACGGCCACGCCTTTCTTCCGCCCGTTTTTCAAGGCACGGCCATCGGCAAGGCCGGCGTGCCGGCGAACGAGTTGTTGATCCGCAACCTCGGCAACAGCGCCGCCTCGCCCGCCGAGCGCCGCCGGCAGTTCGAACTGTTCCGCGAGATGAACGCCGAGCAGTTGAAGCGCAATCCCGGTGATGCGGAACTCGAGGCCGTGATCCATTCCTACGAAGTCGCGTGGCGGATGCAGAACAACGCGCCCGGCGTGCTCGACCTCGCGCAGGAATCTCCCGCGACGCTCGCCATGTACGGTGTGAACGAGCAGGCGACGGATGGTTTTGGCCGCCAATGCCTGATGGCGCGTCGGCTCTGCGAATCCGGCGTGCGCTACGTGCAGATCAATTACGGCGACAACACCGCGAACCCCGCGTGGGACCAGCACTCGAATCTCCCGAAGCACGCCGACCACGCGCGCGCCGTGGACAAGCCGGTGGCCGGCTTGCTCGCGGACTTGAAGCAGCGCGGCCTGCTCGAAGACACCATCGTCTGGTGGGGCGGCGAGTTCGGTCGCACACCCTACGCAGAGAAGAACGGCACGGGCCGCGATCACAATCCCGGCGGCTTCACCGTGTGGCTCGCGGGCGGCGGTGTGAAACCCGGCTTCGCGCTCGGAGCCACTGACGAACTCGGCCATGTCGCCGTGCAGGACAAGGTTCACATGCACGACCTGCACGCGACCGTTCTCCATCAACTCGGCCTCGATCACGAAAAGCTCACCTACACCTTCGATGGCCGCCCCTTCCGCCTCACCGATGTGAGCGGGCATGTGGTGAAGCAGATTCTGGTTTAGCCGGAACCATGAAGTAGATGTGACCCGGAAGGCACCGCCGAGACGGGAAGGGCGCAGAGAAGACCACCTTTCTTTCCCTTGGTTACTGCCCACTATTTGGTGATCGGCCCGCAGTTTCCAGTTCCGCTCTTTCTCGGCGTCCTTCCCGGCTCGGCGGTGCTACTTCGCCGGGAACCACTGGTAGAGCATGAAATAGACGAGCACACCGGTCACGGAGACATACATCCAGAGCGGCCACGTCCAGCGGGCGATTTTCTTGTGGTGCTCCCAGCGTTCTTTCAAGCCGCGGTTCAGCGTGATCAACACGAGCGGGACAATCGCCATCGCGAGGATGATGTGCGAGATGAGCATGACGTAATACGCCGTGCGGATGAAGCCTTCGCCTCCAAACGGCGTGTGGACTCCGCGCACGAGGATTTTGTGCAGCACGTAGAAGACGAGGAAGATCGCCGAGGTGATGACGGCGGTAATCATGCAGTTGCGGTGCGCGATCTTCTGCCCGCGCTTGATGAAGATGAAACCGAGCGTGAGGAACACCGTGCTGAGGGCGTTCAGGGTGGCGTTGAGAGCAGGAAGGTCGCTGGTGGTCATACTGTTTTCAGTTTTTCTCGCGGGCCAGCTTTTTGACGGCGAGGAGAAGTTGGCGACGATCTTCGTCCTCGGTCCCCTCGAACACGCCCCGAATGTAGCCGCGCTTGTCCACGACGGTGAAGTGCGTGCTGTGCAGAAACAGATCGTCGGGCACGACCGTGTTGGTGTTGTCGAGGATGGCGAACTTCAGCCCGGCCACGCTGAGTTGATAGACGTTGCTTTTGATCCCGGTGAGAAAATGCCAGCGGCTCGAATCCACTTCGTGGCGCACGGCGTACTTCGTCAGCACGGCGGGCGAGTCGAAGCCCGGATCGGTGGTGATGGAAACGAACTTCACCGGCAGGCGCGCGGGGATTTGCTTCGCCAACGTCTGCATCCGCTGCGTCATGCGCTCGCAACTCATCGGGCAGCGCGTGAAAATCACGTCCGTGACCCAGACCTGACCGAGAAGATTGCTCAGGGAAACGGTCTGGCCGGATTGGTTGGTGAGGGTGAACTCCGGAACGCGGCCCAATTCAGAAAGCGGAACGCGCAAGGTGCCTTCTTGAACCCGCGTCCGAACGAAAGCGACGGCGATGACAACAATGGTGATGGCGAGCGCGCACCAGACCACCCACTCAACCCCGTGACCGGGTTTTTTCGTGGGCCGAGATTCGGTGGAGTTCAAGTCAGGCTCGTTTCATTTCGCGACAGCCGGACAAGCTGAAGCTTGGACTCCCGCGCACTTACTCGAACTCGTTCTTACCCGGCGTGCCGCCGGAGCCGGCCTTGCTGGCGAGCCACGCGACGTATTCCTCGGGCGTCACCACTTTAAGCTCGCCGCGCATGGAGGCGTGGCCGAGGCCGCAGAGTTGCGCGCAGTTGATCGGGTAACGGCCCACGGTGTTCGGCTGGAAATGGACGGGAATGCTCATGCCCGGAATCGCGTCCTGGTTCACGCGCATCGGAAACACCTTGAAGCTGTGAATCACGTCCATGCTGCTGATGTGGATGATGACGTTGGTGTTGACCGGCACCACGACTTCGCTGTTCTGCATCATGATGTCGTCCTTGCCGTTCACGTCGTCGGGGTCGAGGCCGAGCGGATTGGCGGAGGTGACGTAGCGGACATCTTGTTTGCCGAAGACGCCGTTGGTGCCGGGATAACGTGCCAGCCAATTGAACTGCTTGCCGGTCACGCGAATGACCACGGACTGGTTTTCGGCGGGAAATTTGGAAACGCTGCTCGCCCAGAGCGGCACGGCGAAACCAAGCAAGAGCACGCCCTCGGTCACGGCCACGCCAATTTCCACCCAGGTCGAGAGATGATTGCGGACGCCGACGTGATCGGCCTTGGGACTGCTCGAGGCGCGAAATTTGATGAGCGCGTGGATGAAGTAGCCGGCCCAACCGACGAACAGCACCGCCATCAGGATGTGGATGTACCACGTCAGCTCGTCCAGGCCCGCGCCGTGGTTGGAGACGATGAGTGGGGTGCCAAAAAAGTTCTTGGTCATTACTTTAAGCCTTCAGTTTCAGTGGATGATTGTTCGGGCGCAGCCGCCGCCGAGCGGCGCGCAATATGGACAAAGAGGGCGACGAACCCGCCGAGCACGGAGAGCACGACGAAGAGGAGGACGAACACGCCCGCGAGCATGCCCTTGGCCATTTGCGAGTCGCTGTTGCCGAAGCAGACCGCGCAGGCGTGGGCCGCGCAGGGCGCACACAGCAACGCCAGCAGCAGGAAATGACGAATGACGAATGACGAATGACGAAGGACGGCGGCGCGCTTACGCCCGGCGGTCACCGGGTGTTCGGCATTCGACATTCGGCCTTCGGATTTGAAGCGAAGCGTCCTCACAGATAGCTGATGTGTTTCAATTTCTTCAGCACGACGCGGCCATAGACCACGAGCGCCAGGCCCGCGACAATCGAGCCGATGCCGAACCAGAGATTGATGCGCGGCTCGCCGTGGTAGAATTCATTGAGCGACCACGCGCCGAACCCGAAGGCCAGCACGATGGAGGCGACAATGAAAACGACGTGGAGAGCCTTGAGTGACATGGCTATTGGTTCCCGAAGACGCTGGTGAAGGCCGGGAAGTCATGCATGGCCCAGAGCGTGAGACCCATCAGCGCGACGAAGAAGAACGCGGTCGCGCAGAGCGTGGCGTAGATGACCTTCTTCTCGGAGAGCAAGTGCATGAAGTAGCCGGCCACGAGGAAGGATTTCACCGAGGCCACCAGCAGCGCGATGGCGATGGTGACCTTCACGTTCGGGATGTGGATGTAATACAGCCACACCGTCAGCACGGTGCCCGCGAGGAGCGCGCCGAAGATGGCGAGATAAACGCGGATGTCCTTCTTGAGTTGTTCAGGTGATGAATGGTCGCCCATAAAATTTCCTTAGAGCAGATAGAGCACGGGGAAGAGAAAAATCCAGACCAGGTCCACGAAATGCCAGAACAGGCCGGCGACCTCGATGCGGTTGATGTATTGCTCCGGCGCCTTCTGCCACCAGCGACGGCCGGTGAAGAACAGGTAGGTCATCACGAGCGCACCGCCGATGACGTGCGCGGCGTGCAGGCCGGTGAGCGTGAAGTAAATCGCGAAGTACGTGCTGCGCTGCGGCGTGTAGGCCGAGAGATAGACGACGTCGCTCATCTTGACCGTGACCGGCTTGTGCTCGTGCGCGGTGTCGTGCTTGGCTGCGCCTTCCGCTCCGTGTTCCTTTTTCCCCTGGTTCAGCGGGTCGGCAATGAAGACGAAGGACTCGGCGTTCTTCTCCTTGAGCTTCTTGAGGCTGACGAAGTGCGGGTTGCCTTCGAGGTGGCCGGTGAATTCCAGGAAGCGCACCTCGGGCAACTGCTTGTTCTTCGCCACGACTTTCGAGTCCGGCACGCCGTAGGTGTTGGCGAAGACGCCGGCTCGGGTGGCCTCGTCGTCCTGGCCGTAGGCTTCCTTGAGGAAGGCGGTGGCGGCCACGTCGTTCGTGAAGCGCACGGTGTAGTGGATAAATTTCTCGTTGTATTCGTAGCTCTTGATGCCCACGAAACCCATCGCACAGAGAATGGTCAGGCCGAGATAGACGCGCGCCCGGTTGAAATTGCCGAGCTTCAAATTCGCCCAGCACATCACGACCGTGACGGACGAGGTGATGAGCACCCAGGTGTTGAAGGTGCCGATGGGGATGTTCAGCAAGCCTTTCGGCCAGAAGGGCGCGCCCACGCGCAGCAGCACATAGGAGGAGAAGAGCGCGCCGAAGAGCATGACTTCCGAGGCGAGGAAGAGCCAGATGCCGACCTTGGCGTTATACAGCCCGGTATCCTTGCGCGGGGCGACGGTGTAGGGGATTTCCATGAATGTCCTGAGCGTTAATTAGGTTGGTTCTGGGGCGTGTAGTCCGTCTTCGCGCCGGGGACGCTGTAGTCGTACGGGCCGCGAAACACCTCGGGCGCCTTGTCGAAATTCCCGTGCGGCGGCGGCGTGGGCGTCTGCCATTCCAGCGTCGTGGACTGCCACGGATTGTCCGACGTGACCTTCTTCCCGTTCTTGATGCTCCAGAAGAAGTTGATGATGAACGGCAACTGCGCGAGTCCGAGGCACCACGCCGCGATGGAGACGTAATGGTTCAAGTTGATGATGGTGTCACTCAGCGCGCCTTGGATGCCGGGGTTCTGGGCCAGCGAATAGGTCGCTCCACCGTCCGACATCCGGCGCAACATGCCCGCCAGACCTTGCAGGAACATGGGGGCGAAAATCAGGTTCATGAATACGAACGACAGCACGAAGTGAACGCGGCCCCAGCCCTCGTTCATCATTCGCCCCGTGGCTTTCGGGAACCAAAAATAAATGCCCGCAAAGAGCGCGAAGATCGTCCCCGGCGCGACCACGTAATGGAAGTGCGCGATGACATAGTACGTGTCGTGCAGGAGGATGTCGCTCGCGTTGAAGCCCAGCGGCAGACCGGTCAGACCGCCGATGCCGAACATCGGCAGGAAGGCCAGTGCGAAGAGCATCGGCGTGTTGAAACGAATCGAGCCGCCCCACAGCGACAGGAACAGCGCGGTGAGAATGATGACCGACGGAATCGAAATGATCATCGTCGTCGTTTGGAAGAACGTCGAAATCTTCGTGCCCATGCCCGTCAGATACATGTGATGCGCCCACACGATGAACGAGAGGAAGCCGATGGCCAGCGTCGCATGGACCAGAGCCTTGTAGCCCCAGAGCGGCTTGCGCGTGTTGCACGCGATGATTTCCGCCACGATGCCCATCGCGGGCAGAATCAAAACGTACACTTCAGGATGTCCGAGGAACCAGAACAGATGCTGCCAGAGCAACGGACTGCCGCCACCGCTCACATCCACCGTCTGGCCGGAAACCACGAGACCGGTCGGAAGGAAGAAGCTGGTGTCGAAGACGTTGTCCATGAGCTGCATCACGCCGGCGGCTTCGAGCGGCGGGAAGGCCAGCAACAGCAGGAACGCGGTGACAAACTGCGCCCAAACAAAGAACGGCAGGCGCATCCAACTCATGCCCTTGGCGCGCAACTGAATGATGGTGGCGATGAAATTCACCGCGCCCAGCAGCGACGACGTGATGAGCAGCACCATGCCGAGCAGCCAGAAAGTTTGTCCGTCAATGCGGTTGGCCAAATCCGCCATCGAGGCCAGCGGAGAATACGAGGTCCAGCCGGAGCGCGCCGCGCCGCCGGGGATGAAGAAGCTCGCCAGCATCACCACGCCGCCCATGAAGAAGCATTGGAAGCTCACCATGTTGATGCGCGGGAAGGTCATGTCGGGCGCGCCGATTTGCAGCGGCACCACGTAGTTGCCGAAAGCGGCAAAGGCCAGCGGCACAATGGCGAGGAACACCATGATCGTGCCGTGCATCGCGCCAAAAGAGTTGTAGAGATCCGGCGACATGATGCCGCCGGGAATCATCGTCGCCGCCTCCGTGCCCAGCAGCCAGCCAATGATTTTTCCCGCGACCGGAATGGGCTGGCCAGGATAGGCAATCTGCCAGCGCATCGCCGCCATCAGCAGGAAGCCGAAGAACAGGAACAGCAGCGCGGTGATGCCATACTGGATTCCGATGACCTTGTGGTCGGTCGAGAAAACGTATTGGCGCATGAAGCCAGGCTCGTGATGAGCGTGCGCCTCGTGCGTCGTGTGTGTCGTCGAATGTGTCGCAGCCATGGGTCGTTATGTGTTCACTGCCGGAAATTTCCGAAGCACGGAAACTAGCTTTCCGTGAAAATTCCTGTCAACGGCAGATTCGGTTTTCATGGTTCAATGCCGCACTTTGTCGAGCGCCATCAGCCCGAAAAGGATTGGCAAATAAAGAATCGAAGCAAAGAAAAGCTGCCGCGCCCGGGCCCGCGTCAGGTCGCGCGAAAATTGAATCGCACACCAGAGAAACGCCATCCCCAGCACCAGCGCGCCAAAGAAATAAACCACCCCCGTCGTGCCAAACAGCGCGGGACACACGCTCACCAGAAT
Organism: Akkermansia sp.; assembly: GCA_043758205.1. Taxonomy (GTDB): domain Bacteria; phylum Verrucomicrobiota; class Verrucomicrobiia; order Limisphaerales; family SIBH01; genus JANNGC01. The sequence continues at coordinate 7,025 of JAYVNY010000171.1, read as the reverse complement.
CAAACCCAGCGTGTGGCTGATGGCCTGCCGCCCCGTGCGCGAGCCGTCCGGGTCGCAGCCCGGCAGCATCACGAAACCGGCGTTCTTGTATTCGTCGCGGTAAAGCCACGCGATGGCGAGGAAGTGCGGCAATTGCCAAAAGAAGAGGATGGCAAAGAGCGCCCAACCTTCGCGCGAAACCGAGTCGCGCGCCGCTGCCCAGCCCATGAGCGGAGGCAGCGCGCCGGGAATCGCACCCACGGCCGTGTTCAAAGTCGTGATGCGTTTGAGGGGCGTATAAACCAGCACGTAGCTCAACAGCGTGACCGCTCCGAGCACGCTGGTGAGGAGATTCACGAACAGCGCGAGTTGCACCAACCCCGCGATGGATAGCAATCCGCCCGCGATCAACACGGTGGACGGCGTGAGTTCGCCGGCCGGAAGCGGACGCGATTCCGTGCGCGGCATCTTCGCGTCATGATCCCGTTCCCACCATTGGTTCAAGGCCGCCGCGCCGCACGCGACCAGCGCGGTGCCGAGCAAGGCGTGCGCGAGCAACGCCCAATCTGTAGCGCCTTCAGTCCCGGCGTAAAATCCAGCGAGCGTCGTCAGCAGCACCAGCACGGTGAGGCGCATCTTCACCAAGTCCGACCAGATGGCGAAAGTCGAGCGGGCGCCGATAGTCACGACTGGGAGAGTGGTGGCGGCGGCCTTCATGCGGGTTTGAATTCCGAAGCCGAAGAAAGCACGGCCGCCCGTGCCGTGACCGTCGAAGTTTGCGCCACAAAACGCGACGCGATCAGCACCAGCATCCAGCCGGTGGCAAAAATCAGCGCGCCCAACGCCACATGCGCCGTCGTCACATCCACCTTGCGTTGCGACAGAATGCTGAGAATACCCAGCGTCACCTGCACCAAGGCCAGCCCCACCCACAACGCCGAAACCTTGCGCAGCAGCGAACCCGCCGTCGTCCGTTTCCACGCCACGACCGCGCAGCCGTTGATGGCAAGCAACAACACGCAGCCCATGAACCGGTGCAGCATGTGAACCACAATGTGCGGCGCGGTGATGGGCTGTTCACCCGCCGCTTCCAGTCGGTGGGCATTGTAGAACTGCACAGACGCCGCATCCGTCGCGGGCCACACCTTGCCGTAAGCCAGCGGGAAATCCGGCACCGCCAGCCCCGCGTGCTGATGCCGCATCGTCGCGCCAAAAATCAATTGCAGGAAAATCAAAGCTGTCGTCGCCGCGAACCAGCGCCGCGCAACCAGGGCGTTCACCGACGCCAGTTCCCCTGCCCCCCCGCGCACCCACAAGCGGGACGTGAAGAAAGCGATGGAACAGATGAGCAGGAAATACAGTTGCGCCAGCGCCGCGTGGAAGATGCCGAATTCCGTGCCCAAGTGTTCATCAAACAGCACGCGCATCCCACCTAAGACGCCTTGCAATATCACTCCAACCAGCGCGGTAACGCCAAGCCAGCGCAGCCAGCGACGCGATTCCTTCACCCATAGCCAGACTGCCAGCACGATGTTGAGCATGCCGACCAACGACGCCACCAACCGATGCACATGCTCATCGAAGACGCCACCGATCCACTTAGAAGGTGGGAAAAGAAACATGTTTTCCCCGTAAGTTCGCGGCCAGTCCGGCACCGCCATGCCTACGCCCTTTGTCGTCACCACGCCACCGAGCGCCACAAGGCTCAACGTCACCACGGCAAGCACGCACGCGAAACGGTGCAGCCAGACGTTGTTAGTTGAGCGAGTCATCTTTTAATGAATGATGCCGCTGCGATTTTGGCCGCAGCGGCATCAACAAATCCTTCGGCATTACGGCATCGGAGTCGGAACCTTGAGTGTGAAGCTCGCGGTCTTCTTGTCATCCGCCGTCACAGTCACTTTCTCCGAAGCGATGCCCGCCTTGCGATGCACCGCTTCCACGGTGTATTCACCCGCCGGGAGGCCGGAAATCTTGAAGTTGCCGTCCTTGTCCGTAACCGCGAAGTAGGGATGATCCACCACGCCCACGTAAGCGAACATCCACGGATGCACGTCGCACTTGAACTGCACGAGCACTTCCTGCTTGTCGAAAACAAACTCCGACTTCATGCCCTTGACCGGCTGGCCGACGTTGCGTTCCTTGTTGCCCGCGACCTTCGGGAGCGTATGCACGTTGTGCAACACGTTGGCGTCTGAATTCTGCACGTCGAACTTCTGGCCGGCCTGCACGCCGATGACGTAAGGGGTGTATTGGCAACCGACCTGATCCAGCGTCGGGCCTTTGCCCGTGGGAGCGCCGGGAGACTTCGCGCCTTCCTTCACATACACAAACACGTCGGCCAGACCTTTGTCCGCACCCACGACATAAAAGCGCGTGGAGATCGGGTTGGGCTGGAGCTTGCCGCAGGCGGCGTCCAACGTGATGACTTTTTCGGCAGGAGGCGTGCCGGCGAGAGTGACTTTGCCGGAGATTTCCGCCGCCGAGGCGACCGAGGCGGCAAGTGCCGCGAGAGAGAGAATTGTCAGTGTCTTTTTCATAAAAGGTTCGCGAACCTAGCATCCGTGTTTCTTCGATCAAGGCATTTGTGAAACATTTCACAATGTCCTGATGAATTTATGACGCACCGATGGGCGCCTCATTCATTCATGTGGTTTCGACGCCACTTACAGCCTGACATTTCAATCCGTTTCTGTCGGTTGATTTCCTACCCCAGCCGCGCTTTTCGGTGAAATGATCGCGCTGGAAACAGCCAAGCTCCCTCTTTCTAAAGGTATTTATGGTGTATGAAGGGCTGCGCGCCCGGAACGGAAATCGACCATCACAAAATTCGCCGTACTCCGGCTGCCCGGCACATCCCCCGCGCCGTGGCAAACAATTCGATGCTGCCCCTAGCCCCCGTGCTGGAGCCGCCGCAGAAGAAACACTGCGCGGATGTTGATGCCCGTCATCACCGAGCCATCCCGCGGCGAATCCAGACCATCGAGGACTTGCCCGTTGCTCTCCCCGTAGTGAGATGGACAATCGCGCGCACTTTTGCTCCAAGGCAGCGGTAAGCGTAGTCTTGTTCAACTATGAACAATTCTCTTTCCGAACTCCGCAGCGCGTTGCTCGACCTGCACAAGGTATTGGTGGATTCGGAGCGGGTGAGTTACGAGCAGGCCATCGGAGCCATCCAATCGCCGAATCATTTTCTGCAACTCCTGACGAGTGATCCGTGGTTTGCCTGGCTGCATCCGCTGTCGCAACTCATCGTGGCGATGGATGAAGCGTTGGAGGAGAAGGAGTCACTGACGGCGGCGGGAGTCGAGGCGCTGATGAAACAAACGCGCCTCCTGCTGGTCGCCTCCGAGACCGGTGATGGATTTGCCAAGCATTACTTCGACGCGCTGCAACGCGACCCGGATGTGGTGCTCGCCCACGCGCAGGCGGCGAAATATTTCCACGTCCGCCGGCGTCCAGCCTGACGGGGATCAATCCCTCCACGCTCTTGGAGAAGGAAGCGCTCCAGCCGCAAATCGTGGCGCCAAGGGCGCGAAGAAGGAAGTCAGTTTCCACCCGGACGGCTAGGGCGTGAGTCTCGCCCTACCTATCTGGGGAAAAGAAAAGGGCCGGATTGAATCCGGCCCTGTGATGATGAGGTCGTTTACGCCTTCACCGAGACGCTCAGAAGGGCGGCGCGGCCAACCTTATTCGCTGCTCGAACCGCACCGCGAGCAAGACCTCTCTGCCAACCCTTACGAACAGCGAACCAATGACGGTTGGAGAGAGGCGGGAGGAATTCGTTCAAAGAAATCTTTCTGCATCGTAAAAAAATTTCCGGGTGTTTCATGGCGGCAAGGAAGTGCCTTCAAATCAGACTTCAGAACGAGCGGAGAAGGATTGAGATATGACGTCGGTCATCTTGGCTGACGATAAGCCGTGGTTTCCAGCCCGGCGGAACCAAGCCGAGCACAGGCCAGACGACTGATTTTACGAGCCGTCTCTCTTGGTTAAGCTTGTTCCGGGCGGCTGGAGGCCAGCCGTCACTGGCGGGCGGATGCCTGCCGCTACCTTTTCAAACCGGCTCTCCGACACAACAAGCTGGCCGCTGGCCGACCGGTGCGTTATTATTCCGCTGTGTCGCTCGATAATTTTTCCAACGCCGCGCTGGTGCTGGTGGGCCACGGCTCGACCTTGAACGCCGATTCCGCCGCACCTACGCATCAGCACGCGGATGAGCTGCGGCGGCGCGGAATCTTCGCTCAAGTGCTGGAAAGCTTTTGGAAGAATGAGCCGGGGATCAGCGGCGTCTTGCGCGGCGTCTTCGCACCGCGCGTGTTCATCGTGCCGCTGTTCATCAGCGAAGGGTATTTCACCGAGGAGGTCATCCCGCGCGAACTGGGGTTCGAGGTCCAAAGTCCTGGGTCCAAGGTCCAAGGTTTTCCCCGGGTGCAGCAACGGGGCGCGCAGACTCTCTACTACTGCGGTCCCGTTGGCACGCACGACAGCATGACGGCGGTGCTCGTCGCCCGCGCGCGCGACGTCGTGGAGAAATTTCCGGCCAACTCACCCGCCGCGCCCGCCACGCCCGCCGACACCGCGCTCTTCATCGCCGGCCACGGCACGGGCAACAACGAGAACTCGCGCAAGGCCATCGAGCGACAGGTGGAACTGATCCGCGCGCAAAACATTTACGCGGAAGTTCACGCCTCGTTCATGGAGGAACATCCGCGCATCGGCGACTGTTACGGGAGTGCGCAAACGCCGAACATCGTGATGGTGCCGTTCTTCATCAGCGACGGCCTGCATTCGCACGAGGACATTCCCGTGATGCTGGGCGAGGACGCCGAGACGGTGCAGGCCCGTTTCCGGCGCGGCGAGCCGACGTGGAAAAATCCGACGGAGAAGAATGGCAAGCGCGTGTGGTATTCCCCGAGCATCGGCAACGAGCCGCACCTCGCGGACGTGATCTTGGAGCGCGTGCGGGAGGCGGCGGTTGCGTAAGGAACTATCGAAACAACCTTGGCCCGAATTTCAACATCACTACTGCCCACGCCACGATTAGCACGAAGACGCCAATGGAAATGCCCAGCGCCAGGCGTTTCGCCCACCGGATGCGCTCCTGAGTTCGCGCGTTTTCCTGGACCTGCAGGGCTTTGAGATCGGCGAACTCGCGCTCCAGCACAACGGCGGCGTTGGCCGCGCGCAACGTGGCGACCTGCCACTCCAGTTCATTGAGCGGAAATTTCGCGGGACGCAGTTTCAACTCCTCCACGGTAGCCCGCGCGAATCCGTGCTCACGCCAAAAAACGGAATTCAACTGCGTCCAGAGGCGTTCCAGGGCGTTATTCTGAATGATGACTTGCAGGCGGTTCCAAAGCTGGGCACGCAGTTGATCGGAAAGTTCTGGCCGCGCGATGGCCTCGCTGTGGAGCCAGCCTTGCGCGCCGGCGATTTGCAAACCAAGGGCCGCGAGCACCGCGCCGGCTTCGTCGCTCACCACTTGGAATTCCGTCAGCCGCTTCTCCAACGCCCCGGCCGGCAATTGCTCCAGTCTCCAGAGCGCGAGGAGTTGCGGCAAGTCCTCCACGGTGGCTCGGCGGGCGATGTGGCGTGGTTCAGTCATGGTCATGAAAATAGAAATCGTGCGGCGGGGGTAAAGACTTGATTGCGAAGAGTGCCACTCCCGCAGCCACCGTCGGCACGACTTATTGCCGCAACTCTTTCGCCGAGGTGATGCGCGCCTCCATCGCCTTCACGATGGGGACGGCGCGGGCCAGGCCGTTGCGCTCGGTCTGGCCGAGGAAGGTCGTCATCTCGACGCGCACCGCGCCCACGGTGTCGCCATTGCGGTCGTGCAGCGGCATGGTGACAACGGCGAGTTCACTCCCTTTGCCGAAATAGGAACCGCCTTTCTCCAGGCATTTTTTTTCCACGTCCCCGCCGGTCTCGCCGATTTTTGACTCATCATGGCTGGCGATGACGCGCGGCGACGGATCGTTGCCGCTCACGCCGAAAATCTTCAGCCCGAGCAGGCGCGGGTGCTGCAACATCGTCTCGCGGATGAGCACCTGCGCGTAGGATTCACGCGGCGTGAACTCGACGCGCGCGTCGGTGAACAGCGCGGTGCTGTCGGCCTTGGTCAAGAACGCGATCTTGCCGGACGTGAAGACGCCCTTGCCCGTGCCATCGGGGAACGGCACCAGATTCGGCTCCGTCCACGGGATGACTTCGCGTCCGTTCAGAAACGCGCGCAGCTTGCTGCCGCTGCATTCGACCATCAGTTCGTTCCACTCCCCGCGCGCGACCGGCGCGGCAATTGAGACGCCGCCGATCAGTTCGCCCTGCACGTAGCGGAAGAAGGCCAGGTTCTGCCCCTTGGCGCTGGCCCGGACGTAGTAATAATTTTTCTCGTCCTGCACCCGGAAGGCGAGGCCGGCCATCTGCTCGATCTCGCCACTGGTGATTTTGAAACGCGTGGTGAACTTGAAATCACCAAATGTGTCCCCGTCGTAAATGAAAAGCGGCGCGCGCCCCTCCTCGCGCTCGGAGGAAACCTGCCCCAGCACCGCGCGCTTGGAACTCACCGGTGCCTTGGGCGAGAACGCCGGCACGAACGACGGCACCTCCTCCATCACCACCTTCCAAACACCCGCCGCACCGCGCCCGGTCACGGCGCTGCGGAAGTTGGTGGGCGTGGACTGATCCGCGAACGAGCCGAAGTCAAAACGGCGCTCGGCGGCGGTGACGGCGCCGGCACAGCCGAGGAACAGGAACAAGGTGCGGAATAACATCCGGGTGAGATTAGTCATCGTCTGCGCAACGACAAGCCCTCGCTCAAGCGCGAACCGGGTGTAGTGGACAGGGCTCTTGATGGCGGGACGCGCCCGAGGGACGGGAGGCTGAAAAGCCTGCGCTACGTCCGAGGCCGCCGCAGCTTCGTAACGCCGACATTCTTGTCGGCAGGTCGCGAGGCTTTTCAGCCTCGCGTTCACAGCTTGTCGGCCAGCCGCAGCCCGTGCGTCGGGACACGACTGGACAACCGTGGCCAGATGCAATCCAGC
>JAYVNY010000170.1:0-9167 GCA_043758205.1 Akkermansia sp. | reverse complement strand
TCCTGATCATCGAGCACAACCTGGAACTGATCCGCTGCGCCGACTGGCTGATCGATCTCGGGCCAGACGCCGGTGATGTAGGTGGGGAAATCGTGGCGGTGGGAACGCCGGAAAAAGTCGCGCGCGAGCGGTGCAGTCATACGGGAGCGGCGTTGGCACAGGGGGAAATTTCAAAGCCCAAAACCCAAAGCCCAAACAAGCTCCAAGGTTCAAATTCCAAATGACCACTCGGCGTGGCTGGCCCTCATTCAGTTCAGGGCGCGATTAAACCCGAACTACGAAATCGGAATGGGTGGAACGGGCTACCAGCCCGTCCCGCCCGGCTACCAGCCGGGCGGAATGGGAGGATGCTTAGTTTGGAACCGAACGCGTGAAACTTTTCCATGCCCCTCTCCGTTCCGCGCGGCTGGTAGCCGCGCGGCACAGGCAGGTTGCCTGTGCTACCCGGCGGCTGCGCCGCCGCCACTTGCAATTGCACCCCTTGGAATTTGTTTGGGCTTTGGGTTTTGAGCTTTGTAATTTTTCGCCCTCATGGCCCTCGTGCGCATTCTCGTGGACGGCTACAGCCTGCTGCATAGCTGGCCGGAGATCGCGCCCGGCCAGCCGCGCCACTCCGCCGCCGCGCGCGACGAACTCATCCACCTGATCGCGCGCTACAGCGACGCCGTGGGCACGCCCGTGACCGTGGTCTTCGATGGCGGCGGACATCGCGGCCAGCGCGAGAAACGGCCAGCCCCTTCCTCCGTCGAGATTCTTTACTCCCGCGCCGGACAGACGGCCGACCAAATCATCGAGCGCGTGGCCTATCGCATGAAACCGTTCGGCGAGGTGCTGGCCGTGACGAATGACCACGCCGAGCGCGACATGGTCATCGGTCTCGGCGGCCTCGCGTCGAGCTGCGAAAATTTTATTCTCACCATGGGCGGCGCGTTGAAAGACCTGGAGCGCGAAGTTCACCACTACAATTCCGCCGAGAAACGCCGCTATAACCGTTCGTGAACCTAATCGCGAACGTCGCCCGGCGACCCCACGGACGGAGGATGCTCCCAGTCCTGTTCCTCGCCCTCACCTTGCTCGCCTTGCCCGCGTGGTCGGCACCGAAGGCGGAGGGCAAACGCTTTCTCTTCATCGTGGATACCTCGGCGGGCATGAAGCCGCTGGAGCTGCCGCTCCGCGAAACCCTCTTTGATCTCATCTACAGCGGCGCGCGCGGCACCATGACGAACGGCGACACCTACGGCGTGTGGCTGGTGGGTGACCAGACCGACACCTCCTTCCCGATGGAAACGTGGCGGGCAAAATTCGCCGTCGAGATGGGCGCCAAGGTCGTGACGCATGTGAAGGATCATGGCTTCAAAGGTCGGGCCAATCTCGCACCCACGTTGGTGGACGTGAACCGCATCGTGAAGAACGTGGAAGACCTCACGGTGATTCTGATCTCGAACGGCGAGACCCCATTGACGGGCACGCCGTTTGATGAAGCCATCAACGGGCGGGTGCGCGAACTGTCGCCCGAGATGAAATTGAAGAAGGCGACGGTCAACACCGTGCTCGTGGCGCAGGAGGGAAAGTTCGTGGCGTGGGCTTTGAACTCGCCGCAATTTCTGGTGGAGATTCCGCTGGTCGCGCCGAGAAGCCGGCCGGTGAAAGTTGAACTGCCCGTCGCCGCGCCGGTCGCGGTCGTGAAATCTGCGCCCGCCACCGCCCTGCCGCGCGTGGCCTCGAACCCGATCATCATCACCAAAGAATCCGTGGCCGAAGAACGGCGCAGTTACGTTTCCTCCGCGACGACGACGAACAAACCCGCCGAAGTCCCGGTGGCCATCGTGGCGACCAACGTCGTCCCTCCGGCGCCCGCCCTGGTCAGCAATGCGGTGGTGAATGTGGCGACGAATCAGACGAACACCATCGCCCACGCTGCGCCCGTGGCGACAAATTCTCCGGTCAGTTCCGTGGTGCCCCCGGTGGTCCATGAAACCAGGGCCACGAATGCCCTCGCCGCCGAAGTGGTGACTCCGCCCGGCGCGCCCGTCCCCGCGCGCGGTTGGGGTTTCATTTTCCTCTGCATCGGAGCCGGGGCGGGCGGCGCGTTGCTGATGGTGTGGGTCGTGCTTTTTTTCCACCGGGGGCCGCGCGAGCCAAGTTTGATTTCGCAGGCCATCGCGCGCGAGCAGTTGCAGGTGCGGTGATTTACTTCGCGGCGCTCGCGCCCGGCCCCTTCACTTCTTCCCGGCAAACTCCGCCCTGGCCGGGGCGCTCCAAGTCTCCCGACGCGTCAGGCGCGCGGTCAGCTTCGTCTCACCCTTGATGGCGATGGGTCCGGTGTATTTCTTCGCGCTCTTGGAAATCGTGCCGCCGGGCGCGCGCGGGTCGGTGCCGTCGAGGGTGAAATAAATATCTCCGCCGCTGGCGATGAGCGTGACGCCCGCGTCGGTCTTGCTCGAAATTTTCGGCGCGGCCATCTGCTGCTTGTCGAGCCAGGCGGCGCGGTCTTTGAGCCAGACTTTCATCCAGTTCACCTCGGCGTCGAAGGACTGGCCGACGAAATAGTTCGGTCTGATCTCGCGCCCCAAGATGTTCCACTTGCGGAAATTTCTCACCTGCGACTCCTGGAGTTGCGCGCGCAGTTCGTCCACGCGCGCCATCATCTTGTCCGTGGCGAAGGGGCCGCGGCGCAGTTCCGCCCAGCGGTCGTGCGCGCGCTGCATGAATTCCGGGTCCTGCCGCAGCCGGTTAATCCACGCGATTTCCGTGTCGCGCAAATTCTCGTAATACCAACCGCTCGTCTCGTAGGCGTCGTAGTAATCGGCGTTGCCGAGGCTCAGGTTCCAATCCCACGCGGGGCCGACGGTGATTTTCCCGCCCCGCGGTTTGTGGACGTAGGCGCTGTAGCGGAAGGCGTCCACGTTCTTCGTCAACTCGGCGTGCCAGAACAAATCAATGTAGGCGTCCACATCGAGATACTTGGCGTAGCCGAGATTGGGGTCGGTGAATTGCGCGCCGTAGAGCGCGCGCTCGAAGTCGGCGAAGTAGCGCGCGATCCACTGGCGTTGCGCGGCAGGCATCTCGGTCTCTTCCGGCTCGACGTGAAAGAGGTGCAAACCGTGCGGCGTGACGAAGCCCACGCCGTCATTCGACGGGCGCGGTGTGGAGCCGCCGCGACCGCCGCCGGACGAGCCGTGGTCGCGCTTGAGGATGTAGCCGCCCGCGATGTTCGGCTCGGTCAGATCGTTCGTGGTCAGCTTCTCGATGTTCACGCGCTCTTTACCGCGTTTGATTTTTTCCACCAGCACATACACACCCTGATAATCCATGCGGTAGCTCAACGGCCCGGACGAGCGGCGGAGAAACACTTCCACGAAGCGCGTGCGCGGCGCGTAGCGGCCCATCTGGTTACTCAACTCGTAGCCCAGCACGTCGCGCAGCAGCGTCTTGTCCACGTAGGGCGCGTAGAGCACCCAGTCGGAATCGGACGGCAGGCCGAGGAGCGGAGCCTTCACCTTGTCGCCGTCGTCGTCGCGGGTTTTGAGCGTGAGCGATGGTTTGGGAAAGCGCAGCGAGCTGAAGCCGCGCTGTTTCACTTCCGCGCGTCCGTCGAAATCCGCCGCGCCGAGCAGCGACGCGCGCCCGTTCTCCGTTGGAATGATCCGAACCGAACACGCCGAGAACGACGACGAGCGGATGGACTGCTGGTGCATGTTGATCACGACCAATGGCAAATCAGACGTGAATCCCGCCGTGTCCGCCTCCACCGCCGTGAACGTGTGCGAGACGCTCCGGCTCGGCGCGAGTCCTGCCTCGAAGCACGCGGCGCGCAGCAGCGTGGTGTTGCGAACCAGCACCGGGGCGGAATAGGCGGGCGAATTTTCCGCCGGTTCCGAGCCGTCCAGGGTGTAGCGGATGACGGCCCGGCCCGACTTGGCTTTCAATTCCACCCTGACTTCGTTCGTGAAAAGTCCGCCCGCGCGGGAGAACTGCGGCGGCTCGGCGCGCGGGCCGGTGGGTTTGACCTTGGGCTGCGGTTTGTAATTCGTGCTGACGTTCTTGCGGTTCTGCCCTTGGACGGGACGAACGCCGGGCGGAGGCATATTCTGCGGATTGCGGAGTTGCGCCATGTCGCGCGGCTGCATCGCCTGGGCCTGCGCCTGCTGCGCCGCCACTCGCCCGTGCACGAAGCGTGAGACGATGAAGCCGAGCACGGCGACCTGCCCGAGGATCAGCACCAAGACGGCCACGATCAGCCAGAAGGTTTTGCGCGAACTCATACCCATGCGTGAAAGCAGACTAAACGCGACACGCCAAGGTTTCTTCAAGAATGAATCCGGCGCGGCGGGAATTTTTACGAAACTCCCCACGCCAGGCCGTTCGCAGGGTCATGGGCGCATCCCTGCAGACTGCGAGGGTGGTAGGGCGTCGTCGCTCCGCGCGCGCCGGGCTGGAAGCAATGGAACGCCGAGGAGCTGGCCGGAGCCTCACCCCGGCGCGCGCGGAGCGACGACGCCCTACCTTCCCAGCTCAGGGCTGGGGCCGCGCCGCCGCGCCTCCTCGCGCACACAATTCATCGCGGGAAAATCTCTCCGTGATTGCTTTCGCCGGCGCGCTCGGGAAATTTCCACGCGGCTTAGGAAAACGCATGGCTCGACTCATCATGTCTCCCGCGACCGGCGAGCGCCTGCTGCGCTTTGTCGGGGATCGTCTTCGTTTCACCTTGCGCCATGACGACGGCACGCCGTTGCCCGAGGGCTGGCGTGTGTTGCTCCGCACGAATCTCGGGCGCGCGAAACTGCTCCGGCACGAAATCATCTCCGCCCATCCGCGCCGGCCTGCGCTCGCGAACGCCGCCTGGCACGACGTGCCGATGCCATGCGAGGGCGGCGAATGGTCGCGCGAACTCACGCTGGCCGAGAGCGGCTTTTTCCGCGCGAAGGCCTACGCCATTGACCCCGAAGGCCGGCAGCACTGGCCCGAAGGCGAGGACTGCGGCGTGTCCGTGCATCCCGATCAATACCGGACCAACAACACGATTTACTGCGCGTTCATCCGCATGTTCGGCGAGTCCAAGCACGCGACGGCCACGGTGAATCCAGAGTTGGAGAAACAGCTCGGGGCCCTGGACGCGCGCGGCTACAGCGTCATTCCGCCCTCGGGCAAAATCCGCGACTTGATCAAGGAACTGCCCTTCATCATGGACACGCTGGGCTGCCGCATTCTGCATCTGCTGCCGGTGAATCCCACGCCCACGACCTTTGCGCGCTTCGGGCGCTTCGGTTCGCCCTACGCCGCGCAAGACCTCACGGCGGTTGATCCCGCGCTCGTCGAGTTCGACCAGCGCACGACCGGCATAGACCAGTTTCGCGAACTCACCTACGCCACGCACGCGCGCGGCGGACGCGTGTTCATTGACATCGTTATTAACCACACCGGCTGGGGCGCGCGGCTGCAGGAGACGCATCCCGAATGGTATCTGCGCGACAAGCAGGGCGACTTCGTCAGCCCCGGCGCGTGGGGCACGGTCTGGGAAGATCTCGCGGAACTGGATCACAAGAGCGCGGCACTCTGGGAGGAACTCGCCGAGATGCTGCTCATCTGGTGCCGGCGCGGCGTGGATGGCTTCCGCTGCGACGCGGGCTACAAAGTTCCCTTGCGCGCCTGGCGCTACATCACGGCCCGCGTGCTGGAGGAATTTCCGGAAACGGTTTTCCTCCTCGAAGGCCTCGGCGGCTCGTGGGAAGCGACGGAGAATCTGATCACCGACGGCGGCATGCAGTGGGCGTATTCCGAGCTGTTCCAGAATTATTCCGGCCTCGATGTCGCGAGCTATCTCGAATACGCGTTGCGCCAGAGCGCGCGGCTCGGCCTCTACGTCCACTACAGCGAAACGCACGACAACACGCGCCTCGCCGCGCGCGGGCGCGACTGGTCATTGCTCCGCAACCGTCTGTGCGCGCTCACGAGCGTGAGCGGTGGCTTCGGCTTCACGAACGGCGTGGAATGGCTCGCGGCGGAGCGTGTGAATGTCCACAGCAGCCGCGGTCTCGCGTGGGGCAGCGAGCCGAACATCATTCCCGAGCTCGCGCAGTTGAATGAACTGCTGCGCTCGCATCCGTGCTTCTTCGATGGCGCGAAACTCACGCGCGTCAGCACGCCGGAGTCGCCGGTGTACGCGCTGCTGCGCGAGTCGGCGGACCAGACTGAGCGCGTGGTGGTGGCGGTGAACACCGATCCGGATCGGGCGCAACTGGCGAAATTTGATCCGTCGCTGTTTTGCGCAGGCGATGTTTCACCGGGGTCGTTTGATCCGAAACTGCTCGTGGATTTGCTCGGGCAAAAGATCGCGCTGATGCCGCGCACGCTCGACGGCGGCCTCGCGTTCGAGATGCCGGGGGCAGCGGTGTTCTGCCTGAGCATCGGCGTGCATCGCACGGCCGCGACGACGGCTCCGCTCTCGGAGCCAATCTTCTACCGCCCCGCGCGTGCGCGCGCCGCGTGGGCCGTGACCGCCTTGAGCCGCGTGCTGCCTGCCGAAAGCATCGGCGCGTTCGACTGGCGCGTGCTGGCGGACTGGGTGGATCGCGATCCCAAGACTTTTCTCGGCGCGCTGCTGCATCTGGATCGGGTGGCCGCCGCGCGCGATTTGCTCGCGGCGCTGTTCCAGGCCATGGGCGAAAACACCTTTCCGCAAGTCGCCTCCTGGGAACTGGCCGACCGCCGCCGCATCACTCTGGTGCCGTCCAGTCACTGGCTGCTCGTGCGCGACAACTCGCCGTTCCGCGCCACGCTCACGGTGCCCGGCGCTCCGGTGGAACATGTCCATTCCGTTGCCGTGCAGTGCGGTCACGTCGCGTTCTTTGCGCCGCGGGCGCTGGAAGGTTCCGTGGATGCCGCGCTCGAACTGGAGCGTTACACGGAGGTGGAGCCGCGCGTGGAAGCCGTGGTGCGCCTGCTCGACAATCATCACCAACGCGGCACGACTCCGCTCACCCGCGCCCAGCCGCAGATCGCCCTGCTCACCAACGGGCGCGGCGGCATGGCGCGGCTGGCCGTGGACTTCGGCAATATCACTTCCAAATACGACTGCCTGCTCGGCGCGAATCTCCACGCCACGCTGCCCGTGGACCGGCACGTCTTCGCCAAGCGCGCGCGCCTCTGGCTCATGGCGGATGGTTTCGCGACCGCGCTCAACGCGGAAAATCTCACCGCGTTTCGCGGCGGCCCGCCCGCGCATTGGAAATTTCTGGCGAGCGCCGGCGATGGCCGCGCCGTCGAGATCGAAGTCAGCGCGGAAATGGTTCCGCAGCAGAACACGACCGTGCTGCGCTTTCATCGTCCGGCGCGCTCGGTGCCGTTCGGTTCTGATTTGCCGCCGGAAGCGCGCGTGAGCCTGACCGTGCGCGTGGACATCGAGGATCGAAGTTTCCACTCGGAGACACAGCGCAACGGCGGGGCGGATCACCACTTCGCGTGCAACACGCGCGGGATCCAACGTGCCGCCAGCGTCTCGCTGGTCGGGGGAACAGAACGCCAGCGGGACGCTGGCGGCACGCTGCATGAAACGGGCTTCGTGTTCACTCCGGCATCTGATCGGCAGCTTCGGGTCGTTGTTGATGCGGGGCGTTACCATCCGGCCCCGGAATGGTGCGAGCGTATTCCGCATCCGGTCGAGGCGACGCGCGGGCAGACGGGTTGTGGCGATGCCTACAGCCCCGGCTGGTTTGAGATTCCGCTGGAGCGCGGCGAGACCACGACGCTGGTGGTGACCGCCGAACCAGACGCGACCGCGACGGAGAAAATCTCCGGCAGCTTCTCGCTCGAAACCGAGGCCATTCGCGTGGACCCATTTCACGACTCGCTGCTGCGCGCCGTGGAAGCGTTCGTGGTGCGGCGTGGCGAGGGGAAAACGATCATCGCGGGCTATCCCTGGTTCCTCGACTGGGGGCGCGACTCGCTGATTTGTGCGCGCGGCCTGATCGCGGGCGGGATGATTGAGGAAGTGCGCGAACTGTTGCTGACCTTCGCGCGCTTCGAGGAGAACGGCACGCTGCCGAACACGATTCACGGCGAGAATGCGAGCAACCGCGACACGAGCGACGCGGCGTTATGGTTCGGCGTGGCGTGCGAAGAACTGGAAGCGGTCACGCCCGGCTTCCGCAAATTGAAGGTGGATGGAAAGCGGACCGTGGCCGACGTGTTGCGCTCGATTGCGGTGCATCACGTGCGCGGCACGCCGAATGGCATTCGCATGGATGCCGAATCCGCGCTCATCTGGAGTCCGAGCCACTTCACCTGGATGGACACGAATTATCCCGCCGGCACGCCGCGCGAAGGATACCCGGTGGAGATTCAGGCGCTCTGGATTCGCCTGCTGCACCAACTCCACGCGACGGGCGCGCGCACGGAAGACGAGCCGTGGGACGAACTGGCCGCGCGCGCGCAAGCCTCGTTGCACGAACTGTTCTGGATCGAAGAACGCGGCTGGTTCGCCGACGTGCTGGCCGCGCGCTCCGGCGTGCCGGCGAAACAGGCGGAACGTAGCGACGCACTCCGCAGCAACGCGCTGTTCCCGATCAGCCTCGGCCTCGTCACGGGCGTGCGCGCGCAACGCTGCGTCGAGGCGACGGCGCGTTACCTCGTGGTGCCGGGCGCGCTGCGCTCGCTCGCGCCACTGCCGGTCTCGCCGCCGTTCCCGGTCTATGGAAATCACGGCGGGCTGTTGAACGATCCGTCGCATCCCTACTGGCCGCGCTACGAAGGCGACGAGGACACGCGGCGCAAACCTGCGTATCACAACGGCACCGCGTGGGGCTGGACGTTTCCATCCTTCTGCGAGGCGCTGGCGTTGGCGTGGGATTCCGAGCCGTCCGCCGTCGCCGCCGCGCGCACGTATCTTTCTTCGATGCGCGATCTCATGCGCACCGGCTGCGCCGGACACATCGCGGAAGTCTTCGACGGCGACGCGCCGCACGCCGCGCGCGGTTGCGATGCGCAGGCGTGGAGCGCGACAGAGGCGCTACGCGTGTGGGTCGCGTTGCAACGTGCGGGCGGTTCGTAACGGAGTGCATCTGGAGGGCGTGTTGCCCAAAGGCCTCGGCGGTGCCGGCGGTCGGGAGAAGCGGAGGTCTGGGATTTCCACGCGCCTGAAATCTCCCCTGGGATCAGCGCGACGCTTC
>JAYVNY010000169.1:0-12263 GCA_043758205.1 Akkermansia sp. | reverse complement strand
CGAAATCGAACTGACCGGCACGGACAAGGAAGCCGCGCGCCAACAGATTGATGACGCGTGCCACAAGATTCTGAGCAACCCGGTGATTGAAGATTACCGCTTCGAGATCGAATGAACTTCGTCGTTCTCCAGTTCCCCGCTTCCAATTGCGATCAAGACGCCGTCCACGTCCTGCGCGATGTGCTCGGCCACACCGCGCGCTACGCGTGGCACAAGGACACTTCACTTGGTGACGCCGACGCGGTGATCGTGCCCGGCGGTTTCAGCTACGGCGATTATCTCCGCACCGGGGCCATCGCGCGGTTCAGCCCTATCATGCAGGCGGTGCAGAATTTCGCGGCGCAGGGCGGGCCGGTGCTCGGCATCTGCAACGGGTTTCAAATTTTGACCGAGGCGGGATTGCTGCCCGGCGCGCTGGTGCGGAACCGTTCGCTCCAGTTCCGCTGCGAACAGATTTTCCTCAAGACCAGCAACCACGGTACGCCCTTCACGCAGAACATTCCGCAGGACAAAATTCTGCGCGTGCCCATCGCCCACGGCGAAGGCTGCTATTTCGCCGACGAGGAGACGCTGGCGAAGCTGAACGCGAACGGACAAGTGCTCTGGCGCTACGTGGACGCGAACGGTCAGGCCACCGAAGCGGCGAATCCCAATGGCTCGCTGGAAAACATCGCCGGAGTATGCAACGCGCAGCGCAACGTGGCCGGACTGATGCCGCACCCCGAGCGCGCGAGCGAGAGCCTGCTCGGTAGCGCCGATGGGTTGTTGATTTTCGAGGGTCTCGTGCAGTGGATGGGTGCCCGCAAGGCCGCGTAGCGGCGTCTCGGCAGAGCGCCGCCATTCAAACTGACGAGATTGCCGGCGCTCTGCCGAGACGCCGCTACGAAGACAGATTCCCCTTGCGCCCCCTTTGCTCGCGCACAGACTCGCCGCGTGAGCATTGAGGAAATCACCGCCGAGATTCGGGCCTTCCGCGACGCGCGCGACTGGAAACAATTCCACGGCCCGCGCGAGATGGCCGTGGGCATCACCGTCGAGGCCGCTGAACTGCTCGAACACTTCAACTGGAAGACGCCCGCGCAGTGCGACGAAATCATTGCTGCCAAGCGCACCGAGATTGCCGAGGAAATGGCGGACGTGGCGATTCTGCTGTTCGAGATGGCGGACAATTCCGGTGTGAATTTACCGGAAGCCATTCGCGCCAAGCTCGCGAAGAACGCCGTGAATTATCCGGTGAGCAAGGCCCGCGGCTCGAACACGAAATACACAGAACTTTGACATGTCAGAAGAAACTCCAGTCCCCACACCGCCGCCCGTTCACAAACGCCGCGTGCGCTACAGCGGCAAGAATCCGCGCAAGTTCAGCGAGCGTTACAAGGAGTTGCACCCCGAACGTTACGGCGCGGACGTGGAGAAAATCATCGCGTCGGGGAAGACGCCCGCCGGGATGCACCGCTCGATCATGGTGGCGGAGATTCTCGAAATGCTGGCCCCGAAAGCTGGCGAGATCGCGGTGGATGCCACGCTCGGCTACGGCGGTCACGCGCGGGAAATTCTCCAGCGCATCATTCCCGGCGGACGCTTGCTGGGACTGGACGTTGATCCGTTGGAACTGCCGCGCACCGAGGAGCGATTGCGCGCGGCGGGTTTTGGGCCGGAGAGTTTCGCCGCGCACCGCAGTAACTTCGCCGGACTGCCGCAGGTGCTGCTGAAGGAAAATGTCGTCGGCGCGGACATGATTCTCGCCGACCTCGGCGTGTCCTCGATGCAGCTCGATGATCCGGCGCGCGGCTTTACTTTCAAGGAAGCCGGCCCGCTCGACATGCGCATGAATCCCACGCGCGGCGAGTCAGCGGCGCAACTTCTCGCCCGTCTCGCGGAAGACAAGCTGGCGCGGCTGCTCGAAGAAAATTCGGACGAACCTCACGCCGTTGTCCTGGCCCGCGCGCTGAAAAAGCGCCCCGCCGCCACGACCGGGGAATTGACCCGGCTCATTCGCGAAACGCTTGCGGCCGCCTACACCATTCTGCCGCCGGGCGAAATTGACACGTCCATCCGCCGCGTGTTCCAGGCGCTGCGCATCGCGGTGAACGACGAGTTCTCCGCGCTCGACACGTTTCTGCGGAATCTGCCGTCGTGCCTGAAGCCTGGCGGGCGCGTGGCGGTGCTGACGTTTCATTCCGGCGAAGACCGGCGCGTGAAGAAGGCGTTTCAAGCCGGTGAACGCGACGGCGTTTATTCGGCCGTGGCGCATGAAGTCACGCGCGCTTCTTCGGAAGAACTGAGCGCCAATCCGCGCGCGTCATCGGCGAAGTTGCGCTGGGCGGTGCGGGGTTAAAGTGCCCCCGGCGTCCCGCCGGGAAGTGATCGCCGATCAATCAACTGCTGCTCTCTCGCACTCCGACCCGACCCGGCGGGACGCCGGGGGCACTGGCTGAGGCCTCAAGTTCACGGGTTCGCGGCCTTTTCCTTCGACCAGTCAACCGCTGACCGCCGGAGGTATTCCGTACGCTCGAAGCCGTGGCGTTCGTAGAGCGTGTGGGCGTCGCGCGTGCGCAGGCATTGCGTGACGGTTTGCAGGTCGGGATGAGCCAGCATCGTTTCCACCATCCATTTTCCCAAACCGTGACCGCGATGTTCGGGGGCTAGGATGACGTCGCAGAAATACGTGAAGGTGGAAAAATCCGTGACCGCGCGCGCAAAGCCAACTTGCACGCCGCGATGAAACAACCCAAAGCAGACGGAGTGCTCGACGCATTTCGCGATCAACTCCGGCGCACGACCCGCCGCCCAGTAGGTCGTGTCGAGCAGGGCCTTCACGACGACAAGATCGAGGCGTGATTTGTCGTCGCTCAGTTCGTAGCCGTCGCGCTGCCAGTGCATGGCGGGGAGTTACCGGAAAATTTGGATCACGGCCAGCACAGGCTGGAGCGCGACCATCCTGGGAGGGCATCGGAACACTGTTTTAGCAAACGCGGCGGCAGGTGGGGCGTCGTCGCTCCGCGCGCGCCGGACCAGCAGCGGAGGCGGCGTGCGGAACTGGCTGGAGCCTCACCCTGGCGCGCGCGGCACAACGACGCCCTACCAACATCGGTTTGGGCAACACGCCCTCCGGATACAGCCGTCGGAGATCGGTGCTCCGAGGAAAAGAAACTGACCGGTGATGCGCCGTCGTGTATCCATTCGACGTGACGTTGATCGAAGAAAACATTCTCGCCGCGCTGCTGGAACTGGAGCGCGCGGTCGAGTCCATGCCGCGCGCGAATCCCAAGCCGAATCTGCTGCCGCTTTTCGCGCGCCTCGATGAATTGACCGGCTCGCTGCCGAAGGACACCGACCCGCTGCTGCTGCATTACCTGCACAAGAAGAGTTACCAGAAGGCGCGGCTGTTTCTCCAAGGCCAGGACGCGGAGAATCAACAGGGCAACTGCCGGCATGTGGATACTGAGGGACGCGCGTGGGAACCACCGCAACGTGCCGCCAGCGTCCCGCTGGCCGGGGACGGGGGCGGGACGCCCCCGGCACGATGATGCTCGACGACACCATCGCCGCCATTGCCACGCCGCTCGGGGAGGGCGCGCTCGCGGTCATTCGCCTCTCGGGCAAGGAGGCCTTCGCCATAGCGGATAAAGCGTTCGTGCCGCGCGGCAAGTCGTCGGCAAAAATTTCGGATGCCGCGACGCACACGATTCAATACGGCCACATCGTTCTCGCCGGCAAAGTCGTTGATGAAGTGCTGGCGGCGGTGATGCGGGCACCGCGCACGTTCACGCGCGAGGACTGCGTGGAAATCACCTGCCACGGCGGGGTGCTGGCGGCGAAGTCCGTTCTCGATTCGGTGCTGGCCGGCGGCGCGCGGCTGGCCGATCCGGGTGAGTTCACGCGTCGCGCCTTTCTTAATGGCCGCATCGATCTCGCGCAGGCCGAAGCCGTCGCCGACCTGATCGCCGCGCGCACGGAACTCGCCCTCTCCGCCGCGAACGAACAGCTCGCCGGAAAACTTTCCCAGCGCATCAATGAAGTGCGCGACCAGATGATGCTCACGCTCGCGCACCTCGAGGCGCACATTGATTTCCCGGACGAGGACATCGCGCCCGACACGCAGTCGCAACTGCTGGGCCGTCTCCAGCGTGCGGGGGATTTCATGGACGAGTTGTTGCGCACGGCGAACGAGGGGCAGGTGCTGCGGCGCGGGGTGCGTGCGGCGATCATCGGGCGGCCCAATGCGGGCAAGTCGAGCTTGCTCAATCAACTGCTCGGCCATGACCGCGCCATCGTCTCCGCGATTCCCGGCACGACACGCGACACGATTGAGGAGACGGCGAATGTGCGCGGCATTCCCGTGGTGTTCATCGACACGGCGGGTTTGCGTGAGGGCACGGATGAAATCGAGATCGAGGGCATCAGGCGCAGCCGCACGAGTCTCGAACGTGCCGAGTTGATCCTGCATGTGCTGGACAACTCGGAACCGCTGACCCAGGCGGACGAGAATTATCTGCGCGAGTTCGCAGGCAAGAAACGGATCGTGGTGCGGAACAAAATTGATCTGGAAGCCCACGCAGCCCAAGCCGCGCTGCGAACGGAGACGCCTCGCAGCGCGAGGCTCGCCACCTCCGTTCCCGGCGCGCTGGGCGTGAGTTGCACCACCGGCGAAGGACTGGAAGAACTCAAGGATGCCATCAAGTCCCTCGTCTGGTCGGGCGAAATTCGCGCGGATATGTTGCAAGTGATGATCAACTCGCGGCATCAGGACGCGTTGCGCCGTGCCCGCGAAGCCACGGCGAACACGATGAACGCCTTCGCCGCTGGTCACGGGCTAGAGATTGCCGCGATGGAATTGCGCCTGGCCGTGAACGCCATCGGCGAAGTCGTGGGCAAGACCACGACGGAGGACTTGCTGGACTCGATCTTCAGCCAGTTCTGCATTGGGAAGTGAGGCAAGGGTTGACGGAATACGCGCGGCTGTTATCCCCAAGCGCAGGTGAAGGCCCGGAAGATTTACGAAAAGCTCCTCGCAGGATCGCGCAACATCCGGTTCGGCGATTTGTGCAAAGTGGCTGAGGCTTTTGGCTATCGCCTGAACCGGGTCTCCGGCAGCCATCACATCTTCGAGCATCCGGCGGCGACGCGCCCGCTCAACCTGCAGAGCCATCGCGGGCAGGCGAGGCCTTATCAAGTTCGATAATTTTTGCGCGACGTGGAAGAATTCCGCCTGACGTTAAACGACTGACATGCGCGACTATCACATCAACGTTTTTTATAGTGAGGAAGACGGCGGCTACATCGCCGACATTCCCGATCTGAAATCGTGCTCGGCTTTCGGCCAGACTCCCGAAGAGGCGTTACGAGAAGTGCAATTGGCCAAGGCCGCTTGGCTGGCCACCTGCCGCGCCAAGCGCAAGCCGGTCCCGAAGGCTCAATATCGTCCGGCGATCTACGCCATGACGAGTTGAGAACGTTCGTGCCTTGAATCGCAACGGGCCGCACGTTACGGCTCACCGCAAGAGTTGTTGCAACCCCGCAAGCCCTTCCCCATCGTTTCGCCCATGCAAGAACAGGCCCAGACCGATCAACTCGACGAGCTTCTCTCCTGCCGGCTGAATTTCGGCCGCCGCAAGTCCGAGCCTTGCACCATCGTCATCTTCGGCGCGAGCGGCGACCTTACCGTCCGCAAGTTGGTGCCCGCGCTCTACCATCTCCTCGCGGGCAAACAGTTGCCCACGCCCTTCCGCATCATTGGCTTCGCGCGGCGCGAGAAATCCAACGAGGCGTTTCGCACCGAAATGAAGGAGGGACTCGAGAAATTTTCCCGCAGCAAGAAAGTGGACCCGGCGGTCTGGACGGAATTCGCGGCCAACCTCTTCTACTGCCAGGGCGAGTTCGGCGACGTGGACGCCTACAAGAAATTGAAGACGATGATTGACGGCTTCGAGCACGAGGGACTGCGCAAGAATCAATTGTTCTACCTCTCCACGTCACCGAGCCAGTTCGCCGAAGTCGTCGAGCATCTGCACGCGGCGGACATGCTGCACAAGGATCGTCCGGCCGGCGGCGGCTGGCAGCGCATCGTGGTGGAGAAACCCTTCGGCCACGATCTCTCCTCGGCGCGCGAACTGAACAACGACCTGACCAAGCACGCGCATGAGAAACAAATTTTTCGCATCGATCATTATCTCGGCAAGGAGACGGTGCAGAACATTCTCGTGTTCCGCTTCGCCAATTCGATCTTCGAGCAACTCTGGAACCGGCAGTGCGTTGATAACATCCAAATCACCGTGTCCGAAAAACTCGGCGTGGGTGGACGTGGCGGCTATTACGAAGAGGCGGGCGCGCTCCGCGACATGATGCAGAACCATCTGCTCCAAGTCCTCGCGCTCTCCGCGATGGAACCGCCGACCTCGCTCGAAGCGGAAGCCATTCGCGACGAGAAGGTGAAGCTGCTTCGCTCGATTCGCCCGCTCCATCCGAATCAGGTGATGAGCAACGTGGTGCGTGGCCAGTACACCGAGGGTTCCATTGATGGCAAACCAGTGCCCGCCTACCGCTTCGAGACCAAGGTGAAGCCCGGCTCAAACGTCGAGACCTACGTTGCCGCGCGCTTCTACATTGATAACTGGCGCTGGGCGGACGTGCCGTTCTATTTGCGCACAGGAAAATATCTTCCATTGAGCGCGAGCGAAATCCGCGTGCAGTTCAAGCCCGGCCCAAGTGTGCTCTTCGCCGCGCGCGAAGGTGCGAAGCTCGACGCCAACTCGATGACCCTGCGCCTCCAGCCGAACGAAGGCATCACGCTCCGCATCAACGGCAAGGTGCCCGGTGTCAGCACGCAGTTGCGTCCCGTGCGGATGCACTTCAGCTACGACTCGGAGTTCGGCGCCTACACGCCCGAGGCCTACGAGCGGCTCCTGCTCGAAGCCATCGAGGGCGACGCCACGCTCTTCATCCGCCGCGACGAAGTGGAAACGGCGTGGAGCATCGTGGATCCCATTCGCGCCGGCTGGGCCGACGAGTCGCTGACCGAACGCGAGTTTTACGCGGCAGGCTCGTGGGGTCCCGTGGCTGCGGAGCAAATGCTCTCCGTGCGTGGCCATAGCTGGCGCAATCCGCAGGCGGAAGTGGGTGGGAAGACCGCAGGGCACTGATCGCTTCTGCGACAAGAACTCTCACACCGCAGTTCGTTTCCAAATCGCCATGAACTCGGCGGGCGTCACGACCGAGCAACCCTTCCGCTGGTTGGCGGGATAGTCGCGAATGTTTCCCGTCACGAGATGATCCGCCTCCGCAGAGAAGGAGACGGCCAGGAACGGTTCGTCGTCCGCGTCCGGCAAGTTCCACGCTTCGGTTCCCGCGTTGATGCTCACACCATCTTGCTCCAGCTTCGCCAGGACTTCCTTCACTCGCTCGGCGTTGAGCTTGAGGCGGGGGCGGGCCAGCACTTCGCGATGCTCGGCGAGGATGCGTTCGTCGTGAAAAACTTGGAAAGCACCGGACAAGGCCAGCGCCAGAATCTGGCCGGGATTCCCCTCGGAGTGGAGCAGGCCCGACACGACGACGTTGGTGTCGAGCACGACTTTCATCGGGCGCGGCGGGCGCGGCGGACGGCGGCGATTTCCGCGTCAATCTCGTCCATCGTCAGGCGGGACGTGCCGTTTTCCATCGCTGACTTTTGCAGCGCAGCCTGGGCCTGCAAGGCGCGCAGGCTGCGCAGCGTGGAAAGCGTCGGTTCCAAAGATTTGGCATCCACGGACACAAGCACCGCCACCGGTTCGCCCTCCGCCGTGACCACGAGCTGATTCTTCCGCGCCGAGGCTCGCCATTGCTTCGCCGGCTTTTTCTTCAGATCGCTCACGGAAATCGTGCTCATGGCCGGACGGTAGCGGGGGAAGTTGGCGTGAACAAGTCCGGCCTCGGTGGCAATTCCATTCACCGCTCTGCCGTCTCAAAAATATTCCCCAGCCGCTGCGGGCGGCGCGAAGGGCGGAGCAGCGTGTGCCGATCCCAATCCCAGTGGATGCTCTCGAACTGCCAGAGCCATAGGCTGCCGTCGCGGGCCAGGCTGAAGAGGCCGCCCCAG
Organism: Akkermansia sp.; assembly: GCA_043758205.1. Classification (GTDB taxonomy): domain Bacteria; phylum Verrucomicrobiota; class Verrucomicrobiia; order Limisphaerales; family SIBH01; genus JANNGC01. The sequence continues at coordinate 4,189 of JAYVNY010000169.1, read as the reverse complement.
CCGACGGACACCGCGATCCAGTCGGAGTGCGAACCGATTTGCTTGGCACTGGCGGTATCCGGACGGAGCGCGGGGTCATCGGGAAATTCCCAGCTCCACAATGTGCCGTCGCCTTTCAACGTCACGGCGATGCCGTGGTCGCGGGCCGCCAGCGCGAGCCAGTTGGTTTCCGATCCGATCCGCGTGTTGCTTTTTCCCATGCCCCAGCTTTGCCGTCCGTAACGGTTGGTGAGCGAACGCCAACTGCCCACGGCACGAAAGGTTCCATCCGGCAGCACGGCGACCTGTAACGGGCCTCGTTTCCATGCGACCTGCACCACAGACTGCTCGGTGAGTTCCAAATCCGGCGCGCGGAACAGCGTCACCGCCGCGTTGAGCGCCAGCGTGTTCGTGTCCGCTTTCGAATACTTGGGCGACACCCACAATCCTCCGTCGCGCTGATGAAAAAGAATGCGTCCGCCCTGCATTGAGAAGTCCGCCCAATCCGTGTTCGTGCCGAGCCGTTCCGGCGTGAAGGCGCGCAGACCAGGAAACGGCTGGTTCGTGGACCAACGATTGGTTCCAAATTGCCAGAGCGTGCCATCAGATTTCAGCAGGAGGGCCATCGCAAATTGATAAGGAACGACGTTGGTCCAGTCGTGGTCCGTACCCACGCGCATCAGGCGCGTCCTGGCGGGCGCGCTATGCGGTGCGGCGGGAATTTGCTGCGATTGCTCGGTGACCCAAAGGCTGCCGTCGCGACGCAAGGCCACCAGGTCGCGATACGTGCCGACGGCCTTCACCCAATTTGTGCCTTCGAGAAATTCGCCGTTGAATTCACCCGCGCCCATGATGATTCCACTGTTTTTGGTCCAACGCCCGCCGTGGCTGGCCCACGTCCGGCCATCAGGCAATTCCACGAGCGGCTTCCAGCCCTCGACGCGCAACTTCACGCGTGGGTCCATCGTGAGCACGGGCGGGCCGTGCGCCGGTTCCATCGTGAAGAGAAATTCCCACGCCCGATGATACAGCCCCGCCGTGGCGGTGGTGACGACGAGCGACGTGGCGAGCAGAACCAGCAGATTCCGTCGCCAAACCATTCCGCCCACCAGCACGCGCTTGAAGTTCCAATACATCAGGCCGCCAAGCGCGATGGAGAAGGCGGGCACACCGAGCAGGTAAATGAGCGGCCCGCTCCAGAGCCGCAGGCCGAAGACTTCTTCGGTGTTCGCCGCGACTTTCCAGAGCAGCATCACGAGGAGCAGTCCCAGCACGGCGGGCGCGAGTGATTGCAGCGTGTTGCGCGACAGGGTGGAGGCGTAGAAGGAGACGAGGCCGATGAGCGCGGCCAGTCCCGCCAGTCCCAAAAATGGCACGATGACGGAGAGAATTCCTCCGAGCACTTGGCCGAACTGGGTGTAATTCCCGTCGGGGTAGCTGGACGAAGATTCACCAAAGTGCGGATCGAAGATGGGGAAAATAATCCGCTTATCCAGCAGCATGGGCAGCACCGCGCCGAACAGCACGGACAGCAGCAGCGTGCTCGCAAACTTGACGATGAACTGCCGCCGCCGCGTCGCGGGCAGGCAAAGCTGACCTTCCAACGTGCCAAGCTTTCTTTCCTCCGCCACCGCTGTGCAGCCGACAACTAGGGGCATGAACATCCATAGCACCCAGAACATGTGGACGAGCGCATGAATGATGGGCGAGTCGCGAAGTTCGTTCACGTAGCGCACAAACAACACCGCCAGGTGCAGCAGCAACAGCACGCCCGCCAGCACGAATTGCGATTGATGCAGTTGCAGTTCCTTCCGCCACAGCGCGGCGCGCGGTCGCCCTTGCCGCCGGTCGTTGGTCCGACCCAGACCGCGCCATCTCGGCATGGTGATTTCACCGCCCGTGCGCGCGATGTCCTGCGCGTTCAGGAACAGCCGCCGCGCCCATAAAAATCCAACGAGGCTGTAAAGCCCGAGCGTGAGCAGCAACAGGTTTCGCCCCAGCACGGGCGCGTGTTCCATCAGATTAATGAACGCGAGCAGGATGGCTCCCGGAATGATGAGCGTGAACCAGAACGCCGCCGCGACCTGACGAAAGAAGAGCACCGTCCAAAGCGCGCCCGAGAACATCACCAACGCGACCATCGCCGCCGTGACATGCGGCCCCCACTTCCAGGCCGTCGGATCGCTGCGCATGATCTCCCCAAGAACACAGAAGTGAAAGCTGAACGCCCAGGACAGAAGCACCACGAGCAAAGCCGCCGCCAGCAACAGCGTCTTCGTCCACCAGAGGCGTGTCCGTGAAATGGGTTGCGCCAGCAGGAACGGGAAAGTGCCAGAGCTAATTTCCCGCCCGAACGAGTCCAAGGCCATGCTCAGAGCCGCCACCGGGCAGGCGATGACGGTCAAGAGCAAGAGAAACTGATTGAACCCAGAATTCACGGGCATCCCCCTCGGCATCAACCAGAGCGAGAAACTCAGCAGCAACGCCGCCGCAAAACTCGGCAGCAGCAGCCGCACTTCTTTTCGGAGGAGCGCATTCATGCCGGGAGTGTTGGCTGCACGCCAGCGAGTTGAACCGAACTCTTCATTCCTCTGACAAACATTCCTCTGACTTTTCCCCTCTCGCCTGGTGAGAAGTCAGGGGAATGATTGTCAGGGGAATGGAAAGAAATATGTGGAGACTGAGAGATCATCGTGTCCCTCCTTTCACCAAAGTTTTCGAGGCCACGAAAATTTCTTCCAAAGAGAGCGCCTCGCAACGCAGTTCCTCGGGACCCGCGGCGGAAATCACGGCCAGCAATCGCTCGCTCGCGCCATTCGCCAGCACTTCCAGTTCGCGCCCGGACTGCCGGACGTGCAGCGCGCCGGTGAGGTCGAGCGCGCCGGGCGGTTGGGCGAAGCGGGCGCGGATTTTTTGGAACCGTTCGCGCGCGGCGTCGGCGTTCATGGTCAGCAGTTCGCGGCCTTCCTCGATGATGGTGAACTCGTCAATCAGCCCCTCGAACTCGGAGATGAGATGCGTGGAGACGAACACCGTGCGCTTCTCGGGGTCGCCCGACTGGTAAGCGCCAATGACCGTCTCGATGAATTCACGCCGCACGATGGGGTCAAGTCCCGAGGTCGGCTCGTCGAGCAGCAACAGTTCCGGCTCGGGCGCGATGGCTCCGATGAGCGCGAGCTGCGTGCGCTGGCCTTTCGAGAGCGCGCTGGTTTTCTTCGCGGGATCGAGTTGGAAGCGTTTCAGCAAGTCTGCTTCGAGGTCGCGGTTCCAGTGGCGGCGGAACGAGGCGAGGTATTCCAACGTCTCGCGCACGGTCATCCACGGGTAAAACGCCACCGCGTCCGGCACGTAGGCGAGCCGCGACTTCACTGCGACCTCAGCCTTCTGCGGGTCTAGGCCGAAGACGCGCACGGTGCCGTCAGTCGGGCGCAGTAAATTGAGCAGGCACTTGATCGTCGTGGTCTTGCCCGCGCCGTTGCGTCCGAAGAAGCCGTAGCAACGGCCCGGCTGCACGGTGAGCGAGAGGCCGTTCACCGCGTCGGTCTGGCCGTAGCGGCGCGTGAGATTTTTGATTTCAATGACGGGAGTTGGATGGCTCATGATTTTTCCTCCTTGTTGGCTGCCACTTTGCGCCCGAAGTAATCCAGCCGCTCTTTGACCAGCGCGATAAAGTCCGCGCGGTCCACCTGCAGGTGGTGCGCGGTGACGACGGCTTCATCCACTTCTTTGATCAGCAACTGGTCGCGGACTTTCTTGGTGAACGGCGAGTTGCTGTCCTTCAGAAAGCAGCCCTTGCCGGGCAAGGTCTCGATTACGCCCTGGCTTTCCAGCTCCGCGTAAGCCTTGGCGACGGTGTTGCGGTTGACGCGCAGTTCCTCCGCGAGGGGGCGGATGGAGGGCAGCGGCTCGCCAGCCCGGAGCGCGCCCGAGGCGGCGGCATAACGAATCTGGTCCACCAGTTGCAGATAGACCGGCTTGCCCGCTTTGAAATCAATTTGCAAAGTCATTTCGGTAACTGTCCTATGACACTAGGACAGTTTAAGGGCTTCTGTCAACCGGTGAGTTTGGCCGGAGTGCGGACGGGCGCATCTTGGAAGTGCCGCCATCGGCAGTTTGGAACGGGAGACTGGAAAGTCTCCCAACCTGCCGACAGGAATGTCGGCGCTACGCCGTAACGCCGGCTTTCCAGCCGGCAGGTTCCGAGGCTTTC
>JAYVNY010000168.1:0-11900 GCA_043758205.1 Akkermansia sp. | reverse complement strand
CTCGTTGTTGTTGGCATTGATGAAGAACTGGCCGGTGGCGGAATGCGGATCGGACGTGCGCGCCATCGCCAATGTGTAGCGCTGGTTCTTCAGCCCGTTCTTGGCCTCGTTTTGGATCGGCGCGTCGCTGGATTTCTGATTCATACCGGGCTCGAAGCCACCGCCCTGAATCATGAAGCCCTTGATCACGCGGTGGAACGCGGTGCCGTCATAAAAATTCGTGCGGGCGAGCTTCTTGAAATTCTCGACCGTCTTCGGGGCCACGTCGGGCCAGAATTCGACGACCATTTCACCGGCGCTGGTCTTGATGATGGCAACTTCCTTCACTTCTTTTGGGGTCACAGGTTGGGTTTCCTTTTTGGTTTCTTTGTTGTCCTTGGCGTCGGCTTTTTTGTCCTGGGCTTCGCAACTGACCACGAAGCCGAGGGTCAAGGCCGCCGCGCATACGAGCAGAAAGTGTTTCATGGGCGGGAGATGTTCCACAGAACTTTCCGGCTGTCACGTATGAATTCTCAGAGGGGGAACGCGCGCGTGTCTCGGGACGCTGTTCTTCATGCCCACTCCCTTGTCCCCACTCCTTCCGTGGCGGGGAGAGATGGCTCAGAAAAAAACTTCCGCTCTTTGAACGCAGGACCAGCTTCCAGGGAGAGAAACCGAACTCCGGGATTCAAGAGCCGGGTCCAAACTCACCCGGAGCGCTCCTCACTGCGTCAGCAGCACGATGCGGCCTTCCGGCTGCGACACGCCACCTTTGCGCTCGATGCTCACGGCGAGCCGGTCGGAACTATCCACGGGCAGCGCGGGCGTGAACTCCACGCGGGCATGGCCGGTTTCGTCCACGGAAAAAGTTCCGGCGGAGACCGGCGTGGTATATTTCGGATCAAGCACCCAGAGCTGGTACGTCTTGTCGTCGGTCAGCGGCGGCAGCTTGTCGGCCACGAAAACTCCCTTCTGATGATCCTTGTCCCACACCGAGACGCCCGCGCTGTCGGGGGAGTTTTCCAGCAGGGATTTCAGCAGGGTGATCTGCATGAGGGACACGCGCTGCGCGGATTGCAGTTCGGCGAGTTGTGCGCGCAGAAGGTCGCTGTCCGCGCTCAATTTGTTCGCGCGCTGGTTCATCGTGTCGAGGTCGCGCTTGAGCGCCTCGGCCTGGCGCAGTTGTGATTGCAAGGCGAGGGACTGCGTGTTGAGGGTGAGCGCGCGGTCGGCGGCGGCCTGGAGCTGCTGCTGAAGGATTTGAATCTGCCCGGACTGCTTGTCCGCGAGGCGGGTTTGATCGGCGAGCTTCGCGGCGTGGTCTTCCAGGGCCTGAACTTTGGCGGCCAGTTGACGCGACTCTTCGCGCGCGGACTGGCGGTTGCCGACGAGAATTGTGCCGAGCAGCACCACGGCGGCGGCGGCGGCCAGCGGCATCCAGAGCGGAATCACGCGGCGCAACGGCAGGGGTTCGGGCGCGGACAGAATGGTCAGCGGCGGCGCGGCGTCCAGTTGCGCGAAAATTTTCTGCTTCAACCCCGGCGGCGGCGCGACCTGCGGGATGCCCAGGGCCAGCGAATCACTCACGTCCCGCCACGCTTCAAACTCTGCGCGCAACGCGCGGTCGTGCCGCAGCACTTCCTCCAAGCCCGCGGCTTCGTCGGCGGGCAGAGCGCCGACGGCGTGGAGGCAGACTTGTTCATGGCGCTGCTCTTTCGTCATAACCGTTCCTCCAGGCTGTCGCGCAGCTTCAACATGCCGCGCCGGATGCGCGCCTTGATGGTGCCGAGCGGCTGTCCCAACCGCGCGGCGATTTCCTCGTGGGTGAGTCCGCCGAAGAAGGCGAACTCAATGGACTCGCGCTGTTCTGTCGGCAGCTTTTGCAGGGCGGATTTCACCGCGAGGGAACGTTCCCCGCCTTCCACGTCCGGCAGCCACGACGCGGAATCCATGATCTCGGTTTCGTACTCGGAAATTTCATGCACCACCTCGTAATGCCGCCGCAGCGACCGCAGCCGGTCAATGGCCCGATGCCGAACCATCGTCACAAACCAGCTCGAAGGCTGGCCGAGCGCGGAATCGTAGCTCGAGGCCTTGTTCCAGATTTGCACGAAGACTTCCTGCACCACGTCCTCGGCGTCCTTGTCATGGCGCAGGATGCGGAGAGCCACGGAGAAAAGAAGGCCGGCATAACGGTCGTAGATTTGACCGAACGCAGCCCGATCCAGGCTCGCTACGCGGGCCATCAGATCGAGATCGCTGGCTTCTTGGATGGTACCATTCACGATCAAACGGAAGGGCGTCCTCGGGGGTGCGTAACCACGCAGCAGCAGGCCGGAAACTTCCGGCCCGGCTACAGACTGATAGGAACGCTGCGACAAGGTCACATCCAAAGGAACGAAGGAAAGCCCCGTTTGGATGCAGATCCACGGAAAATTTCCAAGGCCGTCACAAAACCAACGCGCCGGTCTGAACTTCAGACCGGCGCGTTTTTTTGCGAGTAGTCCTCGGGACGGACCCGCTAGGGCACGAGCGGCGTGACGACGCGGAAGTAGCGCTCGACGCCGGGCGGGGCGATGGCGCTGTCCACCACGACGGTTCGCACCTGCGGACTGGCCAAGATGCCGGTGAGGTTTGTCCAGGTTGGCGCGATCAGGTTGGTGCGCCACTGGATGGAGTAGCTCAGGTTCGTCTGCGCGACGAAACTAAGCGCAGTCCCGTTGGTCGCGGCAAAGACGATTTTCAACAGGCTGGCCGCGTTGGTCGGGTTGGTTCCCGCGCGATACTCGTCGAGGTTGGTCATGCCGTCGCCGTCGGGGTCGAGCAGGGCGTTGGCGTTGCTGTTCGTCGAGGCGTTGCCGAAGTAGGCGGCTTCCCACGCATCGGCGATGCCGTCGCCGTCGAAGTCGGGGATCATGGTGATGGTGGTGCTGCCGACGTTGGGGCTGGAGACGCCGCCGGGCGCGGCGGAGTTGGTGGCGATGACTTTGAACTGGCTCGAGAGGAAGTTCGTGACCTGATAGTTGCTGATCGTGATGGACGGGACGGCGGTGGTCGCGAAGCCCGACGCCGAGCGCAGCCAACGATACCAGATGGGCGGCGCTCCGGTGACGACGACATTGAGCGTGAAGGTGCTGCCTTGGAGCACGCTTTGATTGCTCAGACCCAACACAAATCCGGGCCGGACCAGCACGAAAATAAAGGCGTTCGAACTGAGCGCGGTGCTGATGTCGTCCTCGACCGCGACGGAGAAGTTACCGTGATAGTTGGTGAGGTTCGCTCCAGTGAAGCTGAAGCTGGTGTTGGTCGCGTTCAGGAGGTTCGTGCCGTTGAAGCGCCACTGGTAACGAATGGGACCGTTGCCCACAGCCACGGCGACGAGGGTGACGTTGGTACCGGGGATCACGTTTTGGTTCGTGGGCTGCACGGAGAAGTACACGGGCGTGACGACGGCGAGCGTGGCGTTCGAGCTGGTCACATAGCCGGCACCGTTGAAGGCGAGGTAGCTGTACTGGCCGGCCTGGCTGTATTGGATGTTGGTGAGCGTGAGCGTGCGTCCGGTCGCGCCGTAAATCTGACTGCCGTTGAAGCGCCATTGATAGACGAGTCCGGAGCCACTGACGTTCGCCGTGAAGTTGGTCGTGCCGTTGATGAAGACGGAGGCATTCGCGGGTTGCTGTGTGATGAGCGGGGGCGTGCCGCCGACGGGGGCGCGGCCGGGCGAGGCGGCGGCCCCGAGCCAGTTGGTGGCGTCGTTGCCGTAGTCGGTGGTTACGAGGCGGTTGAGCGACGCCCCGAAGCCGTCGGCAATTTCACTCCACGGCGACAAGTCCGCATAGTCCACGCGCTCTACGAGGATGCGGGCGGTGCCATTGGTATCCGGCGCGTCAGGCCGAAAGAGCGAGACGCGGTCGGCGGAGTTATCCAGCTTGCCGGACCACGGGCCGGTGATGGGCACGTTGGTCGTCAGGCCGTAGCGGGTTCGGAAGGCGTTGAGCAGGGCGGAGTTCGTGGGGTTAAAGCCCACAACCAAAAGGTAGCCTTCGGGCGCGAGCACGGCGTTGGTCGGAAAGTTGAAACCCAATCCGCCCGCGAGCTGCCAGCGGTTCGTGAGGAAGGCCGGATCGTAGAGCGGCACGGCGTTGGTCGTGAGGTTGTGCAACTCAACATACTCGTCGTCAGTGATGTCAAAGACGTTCGTGCCGACCACGAGGTCAGGCGGGTGATACATGATTTCGCTGATGACCACGGGGCCGACGAGCGGCAGGCCGTTGGCCGCACCGGGCGAGTTCGTGGCCTGCGCGACGAAGTGAACCGTGCCCTGGCTGTTGGTGTAGCGTCCGAAAGCCACGCCGTTTTGCGCGCCGTTGAAATCGTAGCCGTGATAGTAACCGCTCGGATGTCCGGCGGCGTCGCCCGAGAAGAGATAGGCCTCGTCGCCGTGCGAACTGAACGCGAATCCTGCGGGTCCCGTGTTGAAGTCCGATTCGGTGAAGAGGAGGTAGCCGCCCGCCGGGATGACCGTCGGGTTCGGGATGCGGAATTTCTCAGGCGTGTAAAAGTCATCGCTGATGCGCCAGTCGCCGATGTTTACGTCGTTGGTCGTGGGGTTGTAGAGTTCGATGTAGTCCACCGCCGGCAGGTCGGTGTGCGTGAGCACTTCGTTGACGAGGATGCCGGCAAACACGGTGGCTGGCGCGTCGCCCGCGCCGGGCGAGCCGAGGTAAGCGCCGCTCGGACGCCACGAGGCCTTGTCGCCCCACGTGTTGAAGGGCGCGTTCGCGTTCACGATTACGAGCGAGAGGCCGAGGCCATCTGTGATCGGATACCACGAATTGTTATAGGTAAACTCCAAAATCTTCTCACCCACCGCGTCATCGAGCTGGATGGTCTCGCCGGCGTTGTCGAGGGTGCCGACAAACGGGCCGGTGACGTTGGTCACGGCTGGATAGCGCTGGGCAAAGGCCGCGAGGTTCTTCGGGAGAATCAGCACTTCGCCGGGTGCGAGATTGGTGCGCGTGGCGCTGGTGAAAGTGAACTCGACGCCGTTCGTGAAGTGAATGCCCGTGAGGTTCAGCGGCACGGGGCCGATATTTTTCAACTCAAGATACTCATACTCCTCGCGCAAGAAGGGAGCGCCCGCGACGAGTGGCGGCGCATACATGACCTCGGTGATGCGGAGGTATTGCTGGGCGAGGCTGGGCGCGCCAACGTAGGTGATGGAACTGTTCGTCACGCCGGTGGGCGTAACGAGCACAAGCGTCTCGCCGCGCGCGGAGAGCTGGCCTTTGTATGGGCCGACGGCCAGACGGCGCTGTCCGCCGCGCGGGCCGGTGGTGCGGGCGCGGAAGGCTCGCACGTCCGGCGTGACATAGACGCGGTTGGTGGTGAAGACGACCGTGCCCTGGGCGAAGGTGAAGTCCACCGCGCCCTTGATCTTCCAGCCGGAGAGGTCCACGGGGAAATTGTTCGTGTTGATGAGTTCGATGTATTCCTGCGCCTGGTTGGTCGAGGCGGGGTTGTAGTCGAGGCCGCCAAACGTGATGACCACGTTCGTCGGTTGCGCGGCAGGAATGCCGTTCGCGCTGAGTGTGGCGGGCAGATAGAGGTACTCGCGCCGGCCCGGCACGTAATAGTTCTTCAGGCGGTTCAGTTCGATTTCAAAGTTGTTCGTCGCGTCTGCCACCGTGGGGTTGGCCGGGCCGTAGGCGGGCGCGGACCAGGAGGCACCGCCCCATTTGACTTTGTCCACGGCGGAATCCGCGCGCGCCAGGTTTGCCCAATAGTCAAATCGGCTGCGAAGCCAGTCCGCATTCGTGGCCGTGCCGACCGGCTGGAGCACCGTGTCCATGAGCGTGCGGATGCGGCGCATCCACATGGCCTTCAACTCGGGGTTCGCCCACATCAGCGCGAACTGCGTGTTGTTGTTGCCCGTGCCCACGGCCAGGTTCGTGTTGATGGTGTCGCTGAAATAGCCGGGACCACTGATCCAAACGTGGCCTAGGCTCAGGTCGAAGTCCCAGGGCAGGGCGAACCATTCGCCGGAACGGTCGTTGTCGTGGTAATAATAGTAGTTCTTGTGACAGCAGTCGTGGTCGCTGCCGATGGCCTTGGCGGCGAGGAAATCAATCATGTTCGGCAGGTTCACGTTGTCCCAGAGGTAGGTGGTGCGGGAGTTGGCGTCGCCGGTCACGGCAATGGCGTTGTAGAAGTCCTGCAAGTCCTGCGTGCCCTCGGTGCGGCGCGTCTTCTTCTCGTTGCCCCCCGCGCCGGTGAAGGTGTTGTACATCTTGTAGAGCGCGCCGTTTGGATCGTAGCCGATGCGCTCCAGATACTCCTCGTCGCCCTGTTCCATGATGTTCCCGACCATGTGGAAGGCCTCGTTGCGATGGACGCGGATCGGAATGGAATAGTGCGGCGGAGCACCGCCGGCCTTTTCATAGATCTCGATGTTCACGTTGTTGCGCGTATGCACGCGGTCCGCCCAAGTGGACAGGACCGCGAAATCGCTCACCTCTGGTGCGCCGGGCTTGAGCTTCATCTTGTAGCCGGGGTTGAGGTTGAAGTTTTCGCTCTTGCGCGGGAAGCCGGAGGAACTTTGGCCGTGCAACGTGATCTCGATGTTGTCGCGGAATTGCCCGTTGTAAAACACCGAGCCGCGCGCGCCCGCGTCCGTCTCCGCCCCACCGGTGTTCTGCGTGAACCAGTGGAAAATCGGCAGCGCGTTCGTCTGCGGCACCAGCACCACCGTGCCGAAATACTGCGGCATGCTCAGTGGATTGCTGTAAGGCGGGTAGCGTGTGGTGTTCGTGCGGATGTCTTGCGCGAGGATCGCGTAGCGCACCATCTGGCCGATGGTGGAGGCGCTGGCCGGGATGACCGCGCTGTAAAGACCGTCGCCCGCCGCCACGTCGCCATTCAAACCGTTGTCGAGCATGGGCAGGGAAACTTCCGCCCCGTAGCCGACGCGGTAAATCATCGTGACGTTGCTCACGTTGTGGAAGGACTTCCCGACGCGCGCGCTCACGACCATGTTCTCGCTGTCCAGCGGCACGTTCGGCGTGTGGGACGCTTCAAAGACCAGCGGGCCAAGGTTGGTGGAGGCGTTGCCGTTCGCCGAGCCAGGCGTGGGCGTGGAGAAGTAGGCGCCGTTGGTGCCGAAGGAAACCGTCAGCGCGCGCAACTCCGGGAGGATTAAAAAGTCGGAGTCCAGCGGATGCACGTTCAGGCCGTGGAAGGCGAGCAGGTTCGTGCCGGGCTGAAGCAGTCCCTTGAAGGCGGTGATGTCAATGTCCTGCCAGGTGTTCACGTCCGAGTCCGCGCGGTTCGTCGTGGCCACTGAGTTCCAAGTGAGCGGATTCTGGAAATCAATGGCGTTGCGCGACGCCACCTGCACGCCGTTCAAATAGGCCACGAAGCCGTCGTCGTAACGCATCCGCAACGTGAGGAAGTTGATGGCCGTGGCGTTGGTCACTTCAAAGGGAATCCGCAGGTAGGCCACTGAGTTCACGCCTTGCATCGCGCTCTGAATGCTCGTCGCCACCGAGGCCGTGAGCGTGGGCGTGCCGCGAATGATCGCGGTCATGGCCGAGCCGTCCGCGCCGTCGTCGGTCGTGCCGCCGGGGCCGGTCGGGTCGAGCGCGATGTCTATGAAGTCGCCCACGGAGACGTTGGTGATGATGACCGAGCGGCTCGTGCCCGTGCCGCTGCTGCCCGCGATGGTCGAGCTGTCCACCTGGTTGCCGTTGTGGAAGACGCGGCCGGTCACGCCGTTGCCGGCCAGGTTCACCTTGTTGACCGTCCAGTCCACGGTGAGCGCGCCGCTCACTTCGCTGGCCCAGCGGCGGATCATCCAGTGCTCGGCCCCGTTGTTAATGCCGTTCGGGTGCATGCCGGTCTGACCGATTTCGCCCCAAGGCGGATTGCCCGCCGGGAAATCCCAGATCGACCCTGTCCAGTAATTGCCGGGGCCGAAGGCGACATTGCTGCGCGGGAAGGGGATGAAATCGCCCGCCGCATAGACGCCGCCCACGTCGGCGGTGCGGTTGTAATAGCCATACGTCCAGTTGTTCTCGCCCTGCGTGCCGGTCGTGGACCAGTCGTTCACGGAATGGGCGACGACGACGTCGCCGGGGTTCGACGTTTCCACCACCGCGGTGAACCCGGCCCCGTCACAGAAATCATTCGTCCTCGGGTCGAGCGCGAAATCCACGCGCGAACCGATGTTGACCGGGACCGTGATCGAGTAGGTCGGGCTGTTGAGCAGCGCGTTCTGCGCGAAGACCTGGTTGCCGTCCACGAAGATGCGCCCGGTCACGCCGTCGCCGCACGCGGCGGGCGAGGTGTTGATCCAGTTGCTGGAGAAGCGCACCACCAGCGGCGTGTTGTTCGAGGTGGGTTTGTACCAATAGCTCAAGGTGTAAGTGTCGTTCAGCACGAGCGCGGGCGTGATGTTTTGAAAAATGGACGAAGCCTGCGTGGTGCCGCCGTTCGTCGCCGCGATGTAAAGGCTGGCGCTGCCGCTGCGCTTCACGTTCGTGACGATCAGCGAGGGCGAGTGGTTCGCCGAGACCGTCCACGGGCCGGTGAGCGCGGATTCAAAATCGCCGTTGGAGAGAAGATTCGGGCCGACCTCCGGCGTGCTGCCCGCCACGAGTTTCATGTCGTCAATGAAGCCGTCGCCTGCCGCCGTCAGATACACATACATCGCGCTGTTCAACGCCACGCCCGTCGCCGTCACGTAGGACCAGTCGCCGGTGTGCGTGATTTGCCCGGTGATTTTCAACAGCCCGCTGTGCTCGCTGAGATAGCGGCGGATGGCGACGTGGTCGGGGCGGCCTGGCACGGCGTTGCTCGCGTTCGGCGTTGCGCCGCCGGCCGTGATTTGCGTGAAAGGCGGCTGGCCCCCGAACCACGTCCAGTTTGAGCCGGTCCAGAAATTCGTCTCGCCAAACGGGCCGTCCACGTTCGGAAAGAAGCTCATGTCGTACTCTTGATACGAGCCGTTGCCGTCCGCGCCACGATTCCAGTAGCCGTAATACCAGTTGTTCGATCCCTGTTTGCCGCTGAACTCCGAGACTGAGTTCGCGATGACCTGCGGCGTGAAGGGCAGGCCGCTGTCCGTCTCGTAACCCACGCCCGTGACCGCCGCGAGCCACGACGAATCATCAAACGCCGGCGCGATCCACGAGGACCCCAGCACGTCGTTCGTGGGAATATAGACTCGTGTTGCCGCGCCTGTCGCGACCAGCACCGTCGTGGTTTGCAAGATCGGGAGGCCATAGCTCACGTTCGGCACCTGCAGCGGGAAGAGCGGCGCGAACTCGCTCGCCACGGTGAAATCCGGTCGGATCAGTCCGAGGTATTCGCCGGCGGCGTCGAGTTTGAAATTGGTATGCAGCGGCCGTCCCGCCACGCGCCGGTCCTTGTTCGACGCGAAGATGATCATGTAGGCGTTCGGCGCGATGTTCGTCGCCGGGAAGGGCCACTTGATGACGTTCGGCCCGAAGTCCGTGAGATACCACCCCGCGAGGCTGACCGTGTTGGTGTTCGGATTATGAATCTCAATCCAGTCCTCCGCGCTGCCGTCCTCGTCGAGCAGGGGGCCGGTGTTCGCGGCGGAAAATTCCGTGATGAGAAGGTCGTCGGCGGCCCGCAGCGACGTGATCGAAGCTGCGAGTGCCAACACGACAAAAAGGATCCTGGTAAACATAGACGCTTGGTTCTTGGGTTCGGCGCGGAACCTAGATTGCTCCGGTGACAATCGCGAGAAAATTGTGTGTCGAGGCCGGGGCGGGAACGGATTCGTCACGCTGGGTGCGGGGCAAAGACCAACCTGTTTTTTTCTGCTTCCCGTATCGTACTTCCCCCGAATGCGCGCGGCATTTTTTTCGGGCAGGATCGTCGCCATGAAAATCTGCATCCAACACGGCGCGACGCGTCAGTTCCTCCGGGAGTCCGATGCGTGGACGGAGAGCAGCACGCTTGCGCGTTTCTTCGCCAACTCCCTCGAAGCCTTCCGGCACTGCGTGGACCACCGGTTGAGCGGGGTCAACATCCTCGTCGAACGCGACCAGCCGCGCCCGGCCATCATCATCCCGGTGGAGATTCACGCCTCGACGGGGCAGGCGACGACGGGGTTCCCGATGGTGGCGCGGAAGTAGCGGGACCGTTTATTCGGTGGGAAACTTCTGTGCTTCAAACCCCGCCGTCTGCATGGAGTTGGGGAAGCGAAAACGGGCGATGGTGAACACATGCCCCTTCATGCCGAACTCATAAGATGAGCCGTCATGGCCCGGGCCGAATCCCAAAGAAAGGTTTTCTCCGTTGGTAAACTGGATTTCTATCCTGCCTCGGCTCGCGCATTCGTGCTGCTTGGCCGGACGTCCTGCCCGGAACATTTTCAAGACTGACCTTATGGAGTTGAGGTTTGAGATCGCCATCACGGGTTCGTCATGTACTTGCACCGTGATTAATTTAGGCGGGCTATCGGGAATCAGGCGAGCGCTGCCCGTGGTCGGGTACCGCCCCACGCCGATTATCACGACGCACTCGGTGAGCAGGAGAAAGCTGCGTCATCGTTGCATCGCCCTTCACTTCTTCTTCGGCCACCGCCTCAACCCATGTTGCAACCACAGCCGCCAGACCATGAAGAGCGCCTCGACCACGATCTTGCCGCGCATCTTCGAGGTGCCTTGCACGCGGTCGGCGAAAATGATCGGCGTCTCGCCAATCTTCAGCCCCTGCCGCCAGAGCTTGTGGGACATCTCGATCTGGAAGCTGTAGCCGTTCGAGCGCACGGCCTCGAGGTCGAGACTTTCGAGGGCGCGCCGGCGAAAGAGTTTGAACCCGCCGGTCGGGTCGCTCACCGGCATCCCCGTGATGGTGCGGACATAGACGCCCGCGCCCATGCTGAGGATGAGGCGCTTGAGCGGCCAGTTGATGACGCGGATGCCATTGCTGTAGCGCGTGCCGATGACGCAGTCGGCGTCCTGCTCCTGGGCGGCCTTGATGAAGTTCGGAATCTCATCGGGGTTGTGCGAGAAGTCGCCGTCCATCTCCATGATGAAGTCGTAGTCGCGGGCGAGCGCCCACTTGAACCCGGCAATGTAGGCGCGGCCCAGACCATCTTTCACCGCGCGGTGCAGGACGTGGAGGCCGGGGTTGGTCTTCGTGAGTTCCTCCGCCACCTGCCCGGTGCCGTCGGGGGAATTGTCGTCCACGATGAGGAGTTCGACGCGGGCGGGCTGGGCGAGGACGCGCTGGACCAGCCGGGGCAGGTTGTCGCGTTCGTTATAAGTCGGAACGATGACGAGCGTTTTGGGTTCCATGAAATTGCCGCGCGAGAATGCGCGGAGCGTGCGGCGCAAAACAAGTTCGGAGTTCCGCGACGTGCCCCCGGCGGGTGCCGGGGCACGTGCATCCATGACTACGTAACGTCCGGCGCAGCCTCCGCCCCGTACTTTCCCCGTTCGCCCTTGCGTAGGGGCGCGGATGTTCTCCCCCCAACGGAGGGGCTACAACTGGTGCGTTCGCAATGACCAACGGATTCCAACGCACGCATCTGACGCGGGGCCGGGCAATAATTTGCCAGCCGGGAATCCGTCCGTATTATCACGCCGCTTCGTGGCGGCGTGGGCCGGGAGCGAACCGAAAAAACTGTTGATGAAGACGATTTTAGTGCTGGCCAGCCACCCCGGACTCGCCGAGAGCCTGCGCCTCGCCCTCGACCCGGCGCGCTACCGCATTGTCCATCGGCTGAACACCGACGAGGCCGAGCCGATGCTCGAACACGGTCTCGCCCAGGTCTGCGTGCTCGACGCGGAAGTCGTCGAGACGCTGGGCCTCTGGGTCTTCGACAAAATCCGCCGCCGCCTGCCGAACGCGCCCATCATCGTCTTCGCCGAGGAAGGCAAATGGGC
>JAYVNY010000167.1:0-8395 GCA_043758205.1 Akkermansia sp. | reverse complement strand
GGCGGCAGCCGGCCTACTTTTCCCCGGCCAGCTTGTGGGCGCGAGCCAGCAGGTCCACCGAGCGTTTGTCCAACTCCTCGCTGAGCATCCAGTGGTATTTCCAGATGAGGTTGTTGGTCTGCGTCGAGTAGGGATCAACGAGCAGGAGAGTGCGTTGGAAATCATCGAGCAGTTCCTTGTCGGAAAGTTTTTTTGTGTACTTCGGCACATCCAACACCAGCTTGTCGAAGAGGGTGCGCGCCTCGTTCGTGTAACTCCGCACGTGCAGGAGGATGAAGGCTTCGCGCAGCTCGACGTGGCGGGACTGCTTGAGGCCAAACTGCCGCACGACCATCACGCTGCAAAATATCAGGAGCAGAAAGAACAGGAGAATGAATCGGTATTGGCGCAGGAAACGCATGGCTGTGGCTTAACGGACAGGCGCGGGGCGGGCAATGTTCAAATCCCGGGGCGGAGAAACTTGGCCGCACGATTGACCGAAGCCAGCGGTCTCGCTGGAATTACCTCCATGAACATTCATCTCCTTGAAAATCTCGCCGCCGTTGTGCAGGCCAGCCTCTCGCCAGAGGCGCTCGCCTCCGGCATGGGATTGCTGATTCTTTCGTTCAGCAACCGGCTCGGGCGGGTGATGGACCGGCGGCGCGCGTTGGCGCTGTTCATCCTCGACTTGCACCACTCGCTGCGCGCGGTCGAGGAGGAACAGGCCCGCTAGCCGCAAGACTACTTCGTCGCCGAGTAGTCAGTCGCTTTCATGAAGGTGGATTTCACACCAGCCATGCCGCCTTCGGTCAAAGAACCGCCGACTTTTTTCTCCGATGATTCCTTGGCGGCAATCCAGTCGGGATCGGTGCGGAAGGAGCCGAACGAAGCCGCGCCCGCCTCCGGGCTCTGGTGCGCGAGGATGTAAATGAGTTTGCGGTCGGCGTCCTTCTGGCCGGGCGTCAGGTGCCAGTAGGCGAGGTTTTGCATCCCGTGCTTCTTGAACAGTCCGACGGTGTGATCGCGGAAGCGCGCATCAAGCGCGGCGAGGTTGTTGGTGCTCGCCGTGTATTCGCGCAACTCGAACACGCGCGGCCCGGCCTTGGACGACTTGATGGCGGGGGAATAATCCGTCGGCTCCATGAAATACGATTCCACTTTCGTCACCAGCCGGCCATTGGCTTCCGAAGCCTTCTGCGCGGACTTCCACTCCGGGTCCTGGCCAAACGCCGCGAACGATTTTTTTGCCGCATCCCGGCTGGCGTGACCCAGCACGTAAATGAGCAGGTTGTTCGTGTTATCAATCGGCGTCCAGTAGCCGACGTTTTCCATCCCGTATTTTTCGAAGAGCCGCACGGTGTGGTCGCGGAAGCGCGCATTCAAATCATCCAGCTTGCCCGGCGCGGCGTGATAAATGCGCAGTTCATAAACGCGCGAGTCTTTGAGATCGGCGGCGGTGACGAAAGCGGCCCCGGCGAAAAGCGCGGCGGCGGTGAGCGTGAGCAAGGTGTTCATGGGCGGGAGGGTTGGGCTTCAACGTGGAATGATCAATCTTCAATTCCCCTGCTTCCACTGAACGGGATCAAGGCGCAAGGTGCTGGGAAAAATCCTTGCGACCCCAAAAGTGCTCCCGTAGTTTCCGCCGCCCTCGGGTGGGTTGGTAGCTCAGTTGGTAGAGCAGTGCCCTTTTAAGGCATTGGTCCAGGGTTCGAGTCCCTGCCAACCCACCATTTCGATTTGCTGAAGACCAGCTCACCTCAACAATCGCCCAGCATCCTTCAACCACCGCTCTGCTTTGCGGAACGAAGGACAAACAGCCTCCACTTCCCGCCAGAATTTCGGCGAGTGGTTCATCTGCCTAATGTGCATCCGCTCGTGGAGGACGACGTAAATGAAGAGGAATTCGGGCGCTTGAATCAAATGCCAGTTCAACGAGACGGTTCCACGGCGAGAGCAAGAACTGCACAGGCCGGTTCAAAAGAGTGGCGGTGACGCGGGCAGTCGCAAGCCCGCGCCCCGACTTTCCACTTCACATTCCCCGCCTCGCCGATAGTTTCTCGCGCCATTCATGGCTTTGAAGTTTTTCAACACGCTGTCGCGCTCGGTGCAGGAGTTCGCGCCGCTGGATGCGGACGGAAAATCCGTGGGCATGTATTGCTGCGGACCGACGGTGTACGACTACGGGCACATCGGGAATTTCCGCACGTTTGTCTTCTCAGATTTGGTGCGGCGCTATCTGGAATTCAAGCAGTTCAAAGTCCGCCATGTTATGAACATCACGGACGTGGAGGACAAGATCATCAAGCGCGTGCGCGAGACCGGCAAACTGTTGCGCGACTACACGGGCTTCTACGAACAGGAATTTCTCAAAGACCTCGACGAACTGCGCTGCCTGCGCCCGCACGATCTACCGCACGCCACGGATTTCATCGCGGAGATCATTGAGTTGATTGAGACGCTTCTGGAAAAAGGTCTCGCCTACAAGGCGGCGGATGGCTCGGTCTATTTCAGCATCGAGAAGTATCGCGGCTGCGGCTGCCACTACGGACAGTTGGTGAAGCTGAACTTCGATGAGATGCGCGTGGGCGAACGCGTGAGCAGTGACGAATACGACAAGGAATCCCTCGCCGACTTCGCGCTCTGGAAAGCCCGCGTGCCCGACGACGGCGCGGTCTTCTGGCCGAGTCCGTGGGGCGAGGGCCGCCCCGGCTGGCACATCGAGTGTTCCGCCATGAGCATGAAGCTGCTCGGGCCGAGTTTTGATCTGCATCTCGGCGGCGAAGACCTCACGTTCCCGCACCATGAGGACGAGATCGCGCAGAGCGAAGGCGCGACCGGAAAACATTTTGTGAAGTACTGGCTCCACGGCGCGCACCTGCTCGTCGAGGGGAAGAAGATGAGCAAGTCGCTCGGCAATTTTTTCACGCTGCGTGATTTGCTGGCGAAAGGTTTCACCGGGCGCGAAGTGCGCGCCCTGCTGCTCTCGGCGTATTACCGCGAGACGTTCAACTTCACCCTCGACGGCCTGAATGGTGCGCGCACCTCGCTCGCGCGCCTCGATGAATGCTTGAGCAAGTTGCGCGAACGCGCCGGGCAAAGTGCCGCCAGCGTCCCGCTGGCCGACGATGTTTTGGTCACCGCCTTCACCGCCGCTTTGGATGAAGACTTGAACGTTTCCGCCGCCTGGGCCGCGGTCTTTGATTGGGTGCGCGACACGAACAAGGCACTCGCCGCGAATACGCTTTCCGCCGAACAAGCCGCCGCCGCGCTCGCCGCATGGAACCGGGTGGAAACGGTTTTCGGCCTCGGCCAGCCGCCCGAGGAAAGCGCGCCGCCGGAACTGCTCGCGCTACTGGAGGAACGTCAGGCCGCGCGCCAGGCCAAGGACTTCAAAAAATCCGACGCCATCCGCGACGAGTTGAAAGCCAAAGGATGGGTTATCGAGGACACGCCGAACGGGCCGCGGTTGAAGAAGGCGTGAATCCTGAAAGGATTCAGATAATCCCGAACTCCGAAGTGGCGGCGGCGCAGCGGCCGGGGTAGCACAGGCCACTGGCCTGTGCCGCGCGGCTACCAGCCGCGCGGAACGGGGGTGGATGTGGAAAAGTCTCAGGCGATCAGTTCCAAACTAAGCTCCCTCCCATTCCGCCCGGCTGGTAGCCGGGCGGGACGGGCTGGTAGCCCGTTCCACCCGTTCCGATTTCGGAGTTCGGAACCAATCATCCAGGGTAGCCTCGCGGACTCGGCAACCCTGGACTGATGGATTCAATCCTTTCAGGATTGAGGAAGTGATTATTGCGCGGTCTGCGAAGAAATCACCGGAGATGGCGCGGTTCCATTCACTTCTGCTCCTTCACGTCCGCCACGCGCGCGGAGGCCGCGTTCTTCGGGACGATCAAGGCGCGGAATTTCCACTCGCCGCGCGGTTCGATGATCTGCGCGGAGTCCTTTGCGGTGCCGAACTTGTTTCCGGCGCGGTCGAAGACTTCCAACTCCACACTCACGCCGAAGCGTTGTCGATCCGTCTCATTTTTCAACGTGCCGGTGGCGTAGGCGATGGAACTGCCCGCTGCTTTCTCGATAGTCACGGGTGAGGAGGAAAATTCGTTGATGAGCAGGGTGGGCGCGGACGGTGCTGTGCTTCTGGTTGCCGCGTTGGTGCGAACCAACGGCGACACGCGGCTGCGGAACGCCTCATTTTTATCGCGCGTCTTTTTCATCAGGCGTTGTGCCGTGATCAGGATGGCGACGCTGGCCACAACTCCAACGACGAGAATGATCGTGCCGGCGATAAACCAGTTCCGTCCGCGTCCGGGGCGTTGAATCAGGTGGGCGGGAATCTCCAGCGCGAGTTCCGTGGGCCGCGCGCAGTGCGGGCAAGGAATGGTCGCCCCGATGCCGTCGGCGGGGAATTCGATGTGTCCGCCGCAATGATCACACGGGCATTTGAGAAACTTCGTTTCGGCCATCGCGGAGGTTATGACGGAACGGCGTGGAGGGTTCAACCGTCCGTAACGGCGGGCGGACATTCCTGTCCGCAGCAACATGCCATGACGGGAGGCGCTGGTAGGGAACAACACCGCCTGACTTTCGTGACTTGCTGCGGACTGGAAAGTCCGCGCGCCGGGCTGGTCGGAAACCTTTCTCAACTTCATCTCGTCCAGTGCCGTAACCTTGGATGTCATGAAAACGAACGACGAATACCGCGCGCAACATTCGGCGCAGCCCGAAGACTTCTTTCTCATGCGCCGCAAATTCCTCCAGCGCGCCGGCATGGGCTTCGGCGCGCTCAGTCTCGCCTCTCTGTTCGGTGGCTCGCTGCTGTCGCCTGCCGAAGCGATGGCCGCCGAGATGATGAATCCGCTCGCACCGAAGAAGCCGCACTTTCCCGCCAAGGCCAAGCATGTCGTTCACATTTTCGCGCAGGGCGCACCGTCGCATGTGGACACCTGGGATCCGAAGCCGGCACTGGCGAAGCACGACGGCCAGACCATCCCCGGACAAGGCGGCGTGGCGATGGCCTCGCCCTTCAAGTTCAGCAAGCACGGCAAGTCCGGCATCGAAGTCAGCGAAGTGTTTCCGAAACTCGCCGAGCATGTGGACGAGCTTTCCATCATCCGTTCCTGCTACACGGACATTCCCGCGCACGACGTGGCGACCGTTTTCATGAACACCGGCTCGCTGCGCGTGGCGCGGCCGAGCATCGGCTCGTGGGTGCTTTACGGACTCGGCAGCGAGAATCAGAACATGCCGGGCTTCGTGTCGTTGCGGCCCGGCGGCCCGCCCATTGGCGGCAGTTCCAACTGGAGTTCCTCTTTTCTCCCCGGCGTGTTCCAAGGCGTGGGGATCAATACGCAGGTCACGAACGTGGATCAGTTGATCAAAAACATTCGCAACCAATACACGGTGCTGCCCGAGCAGCGGCGTCAGCTCGATCTCGTCCACAAGTTGAACGAGTTGCACAGTCAGAATCTCCAGAAGGAAGCGCAGCTCGAAGCGCGCCTCGAAGCCTACGAGATGGCTTTCAAGATGCAGACCGAGGCCACGGACGCCTTTGACATTTCGAAGGAATCCGCCGAGACGCGCGCGGCTTACGGCAACACCAGTCAGGGCAATCAACTGCTCATCACGCGCCGACTCATCGAGCGCGGGGTACGTTTCGTGCAGGTCTGGGCGGGCGGCTGGGATCATCATCAGGACATCGAGGATCGTCTGCCGCAGAAGGCGCGCGAGATTGATCAGCCGTTCGCGGCGTTCCTCACCGACTTGAAGAAGCGCGGCTTGTTCGATGAAACCATCGTCATGTGGGGCGGAGAGTTTGGCCGCAAGCCGGTGAAGGATCGGAATGGCAACGACAATCCCGGACGCGACCACAACAACAAGGCATTCACCACTGTCCTCGCGGGTGGCGGCGTGAAAGGCGGCTACGTCCACGGCGCGACGGATGAGTTCGGCGGCGCGGCCATCACGGACAAAGTTCACGTCCACGATCTCCACGCCACGCTGCTGGCGCTGCTCGGCTTCGATCACGAAAAGCTCACCTACCGCTACAACGGCCGCGACTTCCGGCTGACGGACGTGGCGGGCCAGGTGGTGAAGGGCGTGCTGGCCTGAAACCTGTGCGCGCCGATTTGCAAATTGGCGCCCGTTTGGAAACCAGTTCGCCGGGTCAGCGATACGGCTGGTGGAGTTCCACGGGCTTCTTCGACCTTTTCCGCATCTTCAGGTTCAACATCTCCACGCCCACGCTGAAGGCCATCGCGAAATAAATGTAGCCCTTCGGAATCTCGCGGTGAAACGCCTCGGCGACCAGCGCCACGCCGATGAGGAGCAGGAAGCTGAGCGCCAACATCTTGATCGTCGGATGCCTCTCGACGAACCCGCTGATCTTGCCGCCCATCAACAGCATAAAACCGACGGCCAGAACGACCGCGATGATCATGACCGGCAAATGATTCGCCATGCCCACGGCCGTGATCACCGAGTCCAGAGAGAAGACGATGTCGAGGAGCAGGATTTGAAAAATGACCGAGGAAAAACTGGGCGCCACGCGCTCCGATTTCTCGCCATCCGCCCCTTCCAATTTCTCGTGAATCTCGTGCGTGCTCTTGTAGAGCAGGAACAGTCCGCCGGTGAGCAGGATCAAATCGCGTCCGGACAAACCCCACTCCTTGCCGAAGATCGGCAGCGAGAAGAGCGGCTTCGTCAACTGAACCATCCAGGCCAGGCCGCACAGGAGCAGGATGCGCGTGCCGAGCGCGAGCGTGAGTCCGAGCTGCCGGGCCTTCTTCCGCTGAGGCCCGGGGAGCTTGCCGGCAAGAATGGAGATGAAGACGATGTTATCAATACCGAGCACAATCTCCAGGACCGTGAGGGTCACGAGACTGATCCACGCTTCGGGTGAACTGAGCCAGTTGAGCCATTCCATGCGCCGAGTTTGTGCCGTGCGACGCGCGGCCTGTCAAACCTCGTCGCTCAGTGCAGACGGGGAGGATTCGATCATCTTTCTCCAGCAGGAAGATCAGCTCCTGCGTTCGCGGCACGACCAAGAGCAGCCACGCGCGCTTCGCGCCTCGGCCCAAATTTTCCTACGACTTGCCGAGCTTCCAGAGCTTGCCGTCGCTCCGTACATAGACCGCGCCGTCGCTGATGGACGGCGTGCTGAGAATGACCTTGCCCAAATCCAGTTCGCTGACCACGGCTCCCTGCGGCGCGACGGTGTCCACGACTTGCAGCACGCCCTTCTCGTTCACGCAGTAGAGATGCGTGCCGCTGCCGACCGGCGTGGCGCTGAACGGTCCCTTGAGCCGCAATTGCCAGAGCCGCGCGCCGTCCTTCACATCGCCCGCCGTGAGCACACCCGCGCCATTCAGCGTGAACACTTTTTGGTTCAGGATCACCGCGCTCGCCGTGGCCGGGGCGAACTGGCCGTTGCGCCAGAGCTGCTTCGGAGAATTGCCTTCCGCTGACGGTTCCAGCGCGGTCACGCCTTTCGACGGCACGTAGAGCACGCCGTCGCTCGGCGTCGCGGAGGGAATGGTCGAAGCGCCGTCGCCGTATTCCCACACGATGCGGCCGGTCTTTGGCTCCACGGCGCTGAGGCCTTTGCCCGATTGCAGAATGGCGAGCGTGGGCTGGCCCTTCACTTCGAGCAGCACGGGCGAAGTCCAGTTCGCCATCTTCGGACGGGCGAGCTTCCAACGGTTCACGCCCGTCTTCGCGTCAAGTCCGGCGGTGAAGGATTCGCTGTCGTTTTCCACCATTGTGATCAGCACGCCGTCCGCCACGGTGAGCGACGACGACATGCCGAGGCTGTTGCTGGCGTTCGGATAATCATGCGTGAGTCCGCGCAGCCAGAGCAGATTGCCGTCAAGGTCGAGGCAGAGCACGTCGTTCGAGGAAAAGAAGGCGAAGATGCGCTCGCCATCGCTGACCGGCGTGGGCGCGGCCACGCAGGTTTTCTCGTGCGACATCGTGCGGCCCGTGGCGCGGAACTGGCGTTCCCAAAGTTTTTTCCCGTCCTTCGCGCGGAAGCAAAGGACGTGCAGGCGATCCTGCTTGGGCCCGCTCGCGGCGGTCAGATACACGCGGTCGCCCACGATGATGGGGCTGCTCAAGCCGCGCCCCGGCAGATCAATCGCCCAGTGAATGTTCTTCGTGTCGAGCTGCGTGGGCAGCGCGGGATCGTTGACCACGCCATTGCCGTTCGGGCCGCGGAACTGCCGCCAGTCCGCGCTGGCGAAGGTGAGGGAGCCAAGCAACGCGGCGCAGGTGAGAAGTGTTTTCATGGGTTTGTGAAATGAAGGCGGGGAGAAAAAATTTGAGATGAAAGGTTGAGAGCGCGCGCTTGGACACCGTTCTTTGCCAGCGAGCGTGAGCCAATCCAGAACTGGTAGGGCGTCGTCGCTCCGCGCGC
>JAYVNY010000166.1:0-15319 GCA_043758205.1 Akkermansia sp. | reverse complement strand
GCTCACATCGCTGGGATAAGTCTTCCGCTCGGGCGTCATCCCGAGCTTATGCCCGCTAAGTGCCCTGATCATACAGCTTTATTTTTACACGCCCGCTTGAGCAAAGTGCATGACAGGCTCTAGGCTGCTTCAGCTCACGACGAAGAAAGTGTATCGCAATTCAGACACGCTCGAACTTGGGGCGGTGAAGCGGCGTGAACGCCGCGCTCCACTGATCACGGCGCGCTGAGCCAGTCCACCGTGAAGCGCGCGAACGTGATCGTCTTGTAGCCATCACGCTCGAAGAGGCAGCCGATGGAACCGTCCGGCAGCGACGCGAGGCAGTTGTAACCAAAGCCGCCGGGATACAGCACGCGAGAGACGGGCCACGTTTGGCCGTCGTTGCGGCTCAGGCGCACGACACCGTTGCTGCGTCCGGTGGTTGTGCCGGGATTGCTGAAGATCAACACGTCGCGCGCGGCGTTGCCGTTGTTCGGATGGCGCAGGATGCTGCCTTGGCACGGTGGCTCGATCAATGCCGCGTCGTGCTGCGTGGCGGACCACGTCGCGCCGCCGTCGCGGCTCACGGAAATTTTCCGCTGCTTCAATCCGCCGCCTTGGTTGCGGGCGTTGAGCATCACGGAGCCGTCGTTGAGTTCCACGAATTGCACTTCGTTCGCGTGGCCCGCCGCGCCTTCCTCGGCGGTTGCGCCGTAGCGCCACGTTGCACCCTGATCGTCGCTGAACACGGCGTACACTTTCCATTCTCCATACGGCCCCTGATTGAACGGAATGAGAATGCGCCCGGCGTGCGGGCCGCGCTGCAGTTGAATCCCGATGCCCGGCCCCGTCGCAGTACTGGTCACTTCGGTGGGGCGTTTCACGGAGGCGGTGATCTCGCGCGGCTTGCTCCACGTCGCGCCGTCGTCGTCGCTGTGCTGGAGCCAGGTGCGGCAGATGCGCGGGCCGTCGAGACCCGGCTCGGCTTTGTGTTCATCGAAGCCTTTCGCGTAACGCTGATACATCAGCAGCACGCGGCCCATGTCGCGCACGACGACGGCGGTGGGATTGCTCAGCGCGTTCGTGCTGTCCTCGGCCACGAGTTGCAACGCGCCCCAAGTGAGGCCGCCGTTCGTGCTGCGCTTGAGCACGAGGTCGTTCTCCGCATGGTCGCGCAGGCTCATGCGCCCCTCGGCGAAAGCCAGAAGGGTTCCGCGCTTCGTTGTGATGAGCGACGGGATGCGGTAGGCGGGATAACCTTCTTTGCCGTTTGTGAAAACGTCCGCGAATTGCGCCGCGTCCGGCTCGGCGGCGAAAACCGGCCCGGCGATGGTCGTCGCGAACAGGCCGAGCAGAAGAAGGATTTTTCGGTGCATGGACGGAGCATGGCAAAACCTTGGTGACGGACGCAACCAGGCCGACCACCCACTCGAAAGCGCTCGCTTCAGCGCCGCTTTTCCCCAGACTCGAACTTTCAGCCGGTGTCCGAATTGCCAGTGGACAAGCCGACAGGAGGTTGTCCCCGCCACTTGTCCAGAACTGATTTGAACATCTTTTCGTCCGTTCCGGTCTGAAATGACCTGAATGAATCATTGCCTGACGCGCGCGTTTCGCTATTATGCCTCACGATTCGCGGGCGTCTGTTCCGCAATCCCTTAGATATGAAATTAAATCGTAAAAGCGCCGCCTCATTGGTTCTGGTCAAAGGCCAGATCTGGAAGCTCCAGGACAGCCACATCGAAATCCTCGAAATGGGCAAGCGCCTGGCGAGCTACAAGCATTTCCGCACCCTCGACAACCGCCGCGCCCCCACGCAGCTTGCCAACATCGCTAGCGTCCAAGAGATGCTGACGACGCACAAAGCTGCGCTGCTCGACTCCAAAGCCGCCGCCGCCGCGATCAAGAAGGTCACGAAGAAGAAGTAGTCCTTTTCTTCCTCGCGTCCCGAGTTTTGCGTCCTGACCTACTGGGCAGCATGAGCCGAATCTACCTTTTCTGGTTCGTTCTGGCCTTTGTCCTCAACGCTCCGGCGGCCGATAGTCCGGAGTTGCTGCTCCGTGCCCTGAACATAGTGGCGCGGACAAATCTCGCGGCGGCGCTCACCTTGTGCGACCGGGCCATTGCGGCCTCACCCAGCAACGCCCAGCCGTATTCCGTGCGCGCGCGTTTGCTGGAAAGCGCGCGCCGTTACGATGACTCGGTGCGCGACCTCACCGCCGCGCTGAAGCTGGAGCCGAAACACGCTCCCTACTGGCAGGGCCGCGGCGAGATGAACTTCAAGGCCGGCCACTTCGCGGCCTCGGTCACCGACTTCGACCGCGTGATTGAACTTTTGCCGGACCAGGCACCTCACCATTGGCAGCGGGGGATCTCGCTCTACTACTCCCGGCGCTTCACGGACGGGCGTAAACAGTTTGAATCCCACCTGACAGTTAATCCGAACGACGTGGAGAATGCCGCGTGGCATTTCCTCTGCGCCGCGCGCGAGACCAGCGTCACGAACGCCCGCGCCATCATGGTCCCCGCCGGGCCGGATGGCCGCGTGCCAATGGCGCAGGTGGACGCGCTCTATCGCGGCAAGGGGACGGTGGAACAAGTTGTCGCCGCTGCCCGCAACTCACGCGCACGCGATGGACTGTTCTACGCGCATCTTTACCTTGGCCTCTATTACGCCGCGTTCGGCGACCTCGCGAACGAGCGCGAGCACATCAAGCTGGCGGCGGAAGACCCGACGAGCCAGCACTACATGGGGGACGTGGCGCGCGTCCACTGGCGGACATTGCAGACCAAGTGATTCGCCTTGGGCACGCGAGGCGCGCTGGTCAGCGTGCCTTCGACTGGAACTCGCGCCGGTGTCCGCGCGCCGGAATGCTCACCACGTAGGATTTCCCATCGGGACGCACGGAGAGCTTGATGTAATCACCGGCGCACTCGCGTTCGAGATTCGCGATCAGGCCGTCGCTGGTGTTGTTTTCCGCATCGGCCCGCACGTTTTTGTGAAGTTGATACTGCGCCTGAATCGAGGGCGTAGCGCGCAGCGTGGCGATGGTTTGTTTCCCGGTGCCCTTGGTCGGCCCGTTGTTCATCACACTCACGGTGGGCGCGAGGGATTGGACGAGCAGCGGGTTGTTGCTCACGTCGAGGCCGTGGTGATTCACCTGATAGACATCCACCGTACCGACCCAGTTGATGGGGCAGACGAGTTCCTTCTCCGCGTTCCACGTCAGGTCGCCGCCGTCGAAGAAACGGAAATCACCGAACATGAAAAGCAGGGCGATGCTGTTTTTATTGTCCGAGGTGTCGGCAGCTTTGGCCGGCGCGGTTTCGCAGGCGGCGTTGTTGGTGCCATGCAGTTCCGGCGGATGCAAGAACCGCTGGCGGGCGGCGAAGCAATGGGTGGAGAGGCGAGGCGAATTCTGGGCCTGCTTGAG
This sequence comes from Akkermansia sp., assembly GCA_043758205.1. Classification (GTDB taxonomy): domain Bacteria; phylum Verrucomicrobiota; class Verrucomicrobiia; order Limisphaerales; family SIBH01; genus JANNGC01. The sequence continues at coordinate 11,909 of JAYVNY010000166.1, read as the reverse complement.
CGGGAGCATGGTGCCGGGCAGCATCGGTCGGCGGCCTGCCACTTTCATTTCTGCGTAGGGCTGAATGGTTTGTCGCCAGCGGTTGGTGTCTTTTCCGCCGTCCGGGTCGTAATCAGGAATGCCGTTGTCCCATACTATCCCGAGCGGAATCTTTGCCGCCAGTTCCGCCGCGCCACCGAAATGGTCCACGTGAAAATGCGTGGTCACGAGATGATCGATACGCTTCAACCCCGCCACCTCGGACGCGACTTTGTAAATGCGTCCCGCGTCACGTCCGCCGGGATTGCCCGTGTCAATCAGCACCGATTCCCCGGCGGGCGTGACGACCAGCGTCGAGCCGCCGCCTTCGGAATCAATCCAGTAAATGTCCAAGGTCCGGTCGGCGGCGGACGACGGCGGCGCGGCGGCCAGCGCGGCGGCCAGAAGCGGAAAAAATATTTTGATCATGCGGCGAAAATGCCGCAGCCCGGAGGAAATGGGAGCAGAAAATCCCTTGCGGAAAAACTGTTTGCCCCTATCAATAGCGGCCCTTCACGGTGGGCTGGATAGCTCAGTTGGTAGAGCAGCGGATTGAAAATCCGCGTGTCGCCGGTTCGATTCCGGCTCCAGCCACCACTTTTCCCTTCGGACAAATCATCCGCCCGGCACCTCGCCGACCAGCACATGGTTCTTCGTCTGCCTCGCAGTCGTGCTGCTCCGTTCAATTCCTCTTCAGCCCGAATTCTTCGGCTCAGCGCACCATGAGAGGCGCAAAACTATGAAAATTTTTTTGAGCCGAAGGAAATTACCGTGATGGTTGTTTCATCCCTGTATAAAGCCGTTTTGCCCCTGCCGTCCGCGCGTCGCCTCGTCTGTTACTGCTCACGGTGGAAAAATTTGCTTGCTGCAACACGTAACTTGGATTTTATTCATGCCATCCAAACGAACCGTCCAGTCAAACAACTGCGCGCACGATCTCACCATCGTATCGCCAACTTCCATTTTGTCCCGCTGGACACAGCAGTAATGCAGGCAACCCCAAGCTCACTTATGCACATCGTCTCCAAACTAAAAACCGTGCTCGCCACGCTCCTTGTCGGATCATTGACGTGGGCGGCTCACGCGCAGTTCACCACTGTTGACATCAACGCTCCGGCTGCCGCCGGTACTACCGTCACCAATGCCCTCGGCTCTTATACCATCGTCGCCGGTGGCACTGAGTTCTGGGGTGACACCGACCAGGGTCACTACGCTTATTACAGTCAGACCGGTGATTTCGACGTGCGTGTGCGCGCTGAGAGCCTGACGGCCGCCAACCGCTGGACCAAGGCCGGCATCCGCCTCGCTGAGACTCTCGATCCGCAGACGGAAGCCATCTTCGTTTATACCCAGCCTGCGGATGTGCCGTCCGCAGACGGCACTGGCAACGGCGCGAACTTCAGCGCCACCGGCTGGCGTACGAAGCGCGACGCGGGCAACGGCGTGCAGGGTGGTAACAATGAAACGGGCAGCGGTTTCCCGCCCAACTACCCGAATTCCTGGCTCCGCATGGCTCGCGTGGGCAATGTGGTGAACACCTATCGCAGCGGCGACGGTGCGACGTGGAACCTGATTGAATCGCACGACATGGCGGTGGTCACGCCGCTTAATCGCTATTTCGACCACATCATCCCCTCGGCTGCGTTGCTTGGCTTGGCGGTCAGCAGCCATCAGAACGGGACCACCACCGCCGAGTTCCGCGATTTCGGCACTCCCACCGACCCTATCGCCATTACCACTCAGCCCGTTTCGCAGACCAAGGTGGTCGGTCAAACGGCGACGTTTTCCGCACGCATCCGGGGCGGCAGTGATTTTGCGGTGGTGCAGTGGTTCACGAACGGAGTTCCGATTCCTGGCGCGAACAGTATTTCTTACACCACACCCGCGCTGGTCGTGGGCAATAGTGGTGTTACCTATACGATGGGTGCTAGCAATGTGAACAATGCCTCGGTCGCCTTGAGCGGCAACGCGGTGTTGACTGTGGTGGACGCTCCGGAACTGGTTTCGGCCACGACGTTGAACAACCCCAACGCCATCTACATCACCTTCTCCCGCGCGATGAATGGCACCGCAATCAATCCGGCCAACTACAGTGTCGACAACGGAGTAACTGTCTCGGCGGCTGCGTTCACCACCGCGGCGAGCAATGTGGTTAAAATAACTACATCGACCTTGTCTGCTGGAACGACGTATCTAGTGACCATCAGCGGTGTTCAGGATTTGGCCGGAACCACGATTAACCCAAATCCTGCCACGATCAACGTCTCGCACGCCATCAGCTATGGAACGATCACCATGCGGCGCTATGACGGGGATGGAAGCTTTGCGGTCGTCAAAGACAAAATTAACAACTGCGTCACTCCGCAGCGTGTGAACCGGAATCTCCCGACCTTTGAATACGGCACCAATCCCGCGAACAACGCCGGCGCTGACGGTAACACGGAGAATTACGGCGCAATTTTGAACGGTATTTTTGTGCCTACGGTCACGGGTAATCACACCTTCGGCTTCGCCGCCGACGACAACGCCGAGCTGTGGTTGAGCACGGATGCGAATCCGGCCAACAAGGTGTTGATCACGTCCATCGGCTCGTGGGGTGCATCGCGCGATTTCGCCCCGCCCTCAAATGGCAATGAAGTGGCCCCGCAAGCCACCGTTTCACTTGTGGCGGGCAACCGTTACTACATGGAAGGTATCTTTCAAGAAGGCGGTGGCGGCGACCATATTGCTGTGGCGATTCAACTCCCTGGCGGCGCGCCCATCGTGGATGGTGCAGCCAATCTGCTTTCAGGCAGCTATTTCGCGCCCTCCTACTCGGTTGATTGCCCCCGTGCCCCCGTCTTTGTGCAAAATCTCGGCCCGGTGGCCTTGACCGGTCCGGGCAATCAGAGCGTGGTGGAGAACAGCACCGCCACCTTCACCACTGCCTTGGATGGGTCCCCGCCGTTCACGGTGCAATGGTATTCCAATGGCGTCGCCATCGCGGGCGCAACCTCCACCAGCTATAGCTTCCCGGTCCGGTTGTCTGCTAATGGCAAGGTGTTCTCTGTGGTCGTCAACAACTTGTTCAGCAGTGCGACCAACAGCTCGACCCTCACGGTCATTCCTGCGCCGCAAATGTTAAACGCTGGATCACGTGTTGACCCGTCCGGCACCAACATCTACGTCGAGTTCTCGAAAGACATGGGCGCGTCGGCGTTGGTTCCCGGCAATTACACGGTGAATAACGGCATCACCGTATCGGCGGCGGCATTCCACAATGGCAATCTCCGCTTGGTGCGTCTGACTGTCTCCAGCCTCACCGTCGGCGTGACCTACAACGTGACTGGCACAGGCATCACGGACCCGGATGGCAATTTGTTGAACCCCAATCCGACGACCCGCACGTTCACGCACTTGCAGGGCTTGAACGGCCCCGCTGGATTGACAGTGAAACGCTTTGACGGCTCGGGCAGCATCGACACCTTGTTGACCAAAATCGCGACTTGCGCGGTGCCGCAACGCTTCAGTTCGAACATTGTGAATATGGAGTACCAAACGAGTGAGAATAATGTTCCGGCCAACGGCAATACGTTCGCTGATCCCAATACTGATAACTATGGCGTGTGGATTTATGGCTCGTTTGTCCCCCCAGTCACTGGCAACTATGTCTTTGGTCTCGCCAACGATGACAATGCCCGCCTCTACCTGAGCACAGACGCTTCGCCGGCCAACAAAGTCCTGATCATCAATAAGCCAGCCTGGGGCGGCTTCCGCGACTTCGTTTTACCGGCCAATGGCAACACCGTTGCTCCGCTGACCGCAGGCATTCCGCTGGTCGCCGGGCGCCGATACTACATGGAGGCTTTGAATGCCGAGGGTGGCGGCGGCGACACGTTGTCCGTCGCGGTCCAGATACCTGGAGGTCCGGCCATCATTGACGGACCCCAGAACGTCATTCCTCGTTCCATGTTCGCGACCAACTACTCGTTTGGTTGCCCGCCAACCTACTTTTTCGACGATTTCTCCAGCCTTGGCCCGGTGGTCATTACCACGCAGCCGACCAACACTACGGTCAATGAACTTTTCCCGGCGACGTTCAGCGTGCTCGTGGGTGGCAGCCCGAACTATAGCTACCAATGGTATAGCAACAACGTGGCCTTGCCCGGCGCGACTTCCTCGTCCTTCACCTTCAACACCCTCCGCTATGCGAATGGTGCCAGTTACGTGGTTGTCGTGGCCAACGGCTTCAGTTCCGTGACCAGCGCCCCGGCGGTTCTCACGGTTGTTTCCGATGTAACTCCCCCGATGGTGACGCAAATCTTGGGTGCCCCGAGCCGTACATCGATTGGCATCCTGTTCTCCGAACCGATCACCGCCTTGCAGGCGACCAACCCGGCGAACTACACCATCACCAATGGAGCGGGTGCGGTTCTTGCCCACAGCGCGTCCGTTCTCCCCGAACTGGGGCCGGATGGCAAGAGTGTGGCGCTTCGGACCGACGCTCAGGTCTCAGGTGGCCAATATTACCTTGTGCTGAACAACATCACGGATCGCGCCGGCGTCCCGAACCAGATTGTGCCGAACCCGACCGTGGTTCCGTTCACAGCCTCCGACCTGTTCTACGCGCCCGGTGCGGTGCTCTTCCGGGCCTACCCCACCGGCGGCGGCAATGCCATCGCCGAACTGACGAATCATCCGAGCTACTTGAATAATACGCCGGATTACGAACAGGTCATCAACGGCATGAATAGCCGCCTAGCTGCGGCACCCTACAACAACAACGCACGTAACAACTACGGTGGCGCGGTGCTTGGTCACTTCATTCCGCCGGTTTCCGGTAACTGGATTTTCTACATCAGCTCGGACGACGACGGCCTTCTGCTGATGAATACAAACGGACCGAACTCCAGCGGCAAGGCCCCGGTTCGCTTTGCACCCGGCTGCTGCCGCGCCCTCTCCGGCGGCTCAGACCCGACACCACCAATCAGCATGATCGCCGGTCAGGCCTACTATATTGAGGCGCTATTCAAAGAGGGTGGCGGCGGCGATTACGTGGAAGTAGCGGCTCGCCTTCAAGGCGCTACCACCCCGCTCACCGTCATTGGCTCGGGCAATCTGGCTTTTGCCTCGCGTCTGACCATCACACAAAACCCCACCAACTTGACGGTGTTAGAGGGGCAGAATGCTTCCTTCAATGTGGGTGTAACTGTGGCCGGTGCGGGCAGCGGCAGCCAAACTTACCAATGGCAGCGTAGCCAGGACAACACCGGTGCATCCTTCACTAACATCGTTGGCGCGACTTCCTCCACTTACACGTTCCGCGCCTTCAGCGTGGACAACGGAATTCAATTCCGCGCCATTGTCTCGCTGCCTGGATTGCAAACGAACACCTCCACCGCCGCTGTGCTGACCGTGCAACCTGATCTGGTGCGGCCCACGTTGCTCAGTGCGCGGGTGGGTGAAAACCGGACCCAGCTTATCCTTACCTACAGCGAGGCCATGGATCCAAACGTCGCTACCGACGCTGGTAACTTCTACTTCTTCGAGCCGGGTGCGCCGGTCGGCCTGATTCGCGCGGTCAATGGCAATGTCATCACGGTTACCTATGACTCGGCCTTCCTCCCCAACACGCCATACGTGCTTTACGGAGATGGCCAGCAGGATGAGTTTGGTAATCCCACCGATCCGTCCCCGACCGTCACGCCGGTCTTCCTTTACCAGCCTTTCGGCCTTCAGCACCGCTACAGCTTCCGCAACGCGGCGGGCAACGCCGCCGGAGCCACCGTTATTGACAGCGTAGGTACCGCGCACGGTGTGGTGCTCGGCTCCCCGGCGACGTTCGATGGCGACCGTCTCTTCATCAATGGTGGTGCCTCGGCCTCGGCCGCTTACGTGGACCTCCCGAACGGCCTGCTCTCGGCGAACGGCGCCGCGAACGGAGGCATCGGCAGTGGGAAGATCACGCTGGAGGGCTGGACGCGGGTTACGGGAAATCAGAACTGGTCGCGCATCCTGGACTTCGGTAACTCCAGCGTCGGGGAGAACCCCGGTCCTGGCGGCGGCGGCGATGGCCGCGACTACCTGTTCCTGTCCGCCCAAGAAGGCGGCAACGTCGGACGGCATATCGCCGTGGTTCGCGAGGTTGACCCGCTGCCGGACGGTTCCACCCGGAATTTGGATAACAACGTCGGCTACAATGTGAGCAACTTCGGCACCGAATTCCACTTTGTCATCACGTGGGATGAGTCCACCGGACAGGTGCGGGTCCATGAAAATGGGACGCTGGTCGGCAGCTTCAACTCGGCGTCTCCGTTCAACGAGATTCACGACGTGAACGTCTGGCTCGGGCGCTCGCAGTGGAGCGGCGACGCCAACATGCAGGGCGACTTCAACGAGTTCCGCATCTACGACCGCATCATCACCCCGGAAGAAATCGCCTTCAACCGCACCATCGGACCAAACAATACCTTCGGCACACCTCTCGCCGTCCGGATCGTCGTGCAGACGAACCTGATGCTGGATGGCAGCACGCAGCAGGCTCAGGTGTTCGCGGACTTCTCCTCCGTATCCAACGTGAACATTACGGCGCAGCGGACCTTCACGCTGATTTCGGACAACCCGTCCCGCGTCTCGGTCTCGCCGAGTTCGCTCCTCACTGCCGGTACCGGCGTGGCTGGCGTGGCTAACTTGACGGCCACGTTTGCTGGCCTCACGTCACCCTCGGTCGCCATCACCGTGGTTCTGAAGAAAGTGTTGAGCATCACTCAAAATGGTGGCGTGACAACCTTGAGTTGGGTCGGCGGCGGAGTATTGCAAGAATCAACCGATGTCAACGGACCGTGGACTGATTCGGCGACGCAAACTAATCCGCAGTCGGTTCCGACGCCGCCGGACACGAAGAAGTTCTTCCGACTTCGCTAAATTTAGGCAGCTAACGCGAGAGACCGGGGTGAAAATCCCGGTCTCTTTTTTTCTGCATGAACAACTGCCAGACCGTAGTCCTGACCCTGATGCTCTGCATCGGAGCCGTGGACTTCGCGCGGTCTGCCGAGTGGCAGGCCCGCGCAGGCTTTCGTTCGCAGACGGTGGAGGCAAGGAGCGGTGCGCGCGCCGGTTTCACGCTGCTCACCGCAAACCAAACGGGAATCCGGCACACGAACCTCCTGGCAGAAGACCGTTCCCTGACCAATCAGATTTACCAGAACGGCTCCGGTGTCGCCCTCGGCGATGTGGACGGCGATGGTCTCTGCGACATTTATCTCGGTGGCATGGATGGGCCGAATGCGCTCTACCGCAATCTCGGCGGCTGGCACTTTGAGGACATTACCGCGCGGGCCGGCGTGGCTTGCGCCGGACTCGACACCACGGGCGTGCTCTTCGCCGATCTGGATGGCGACGGCGATCTGGATTTGCTCGTCAACGCGCTCGGCCGCGGCACCTCCATTTTTCTGAACGACGGTCATGCTCACTTCAGCGAATTCACCAAGACCGCCGGCACCGCCACAAAGAGCGGCGCAACCTCGCTCGCGCTGGCGGACGTGGACGGCGACGGCGACCTTGATCTTTACGTCACGAACTACCGCACCACCACGCTGCGGGACGAGCCGTTCACCCGTTTCACGATCAACATGGTCAACGGGAAGCCGGTGCTGGCCGCCGTGAACGGGCGCTCCGTGGACACACCGGAATTGCGCGGACGTTTCAGCGTGGATGCGCGCGGCGCGATCAGCGAGCACGGTGAGCCGGACATCTTCTTTCGCAACGAGGGCGGGGGAAAATTCGTGCCCGTGCCATGGACGGGCGGAAATTTCCTCGGGGAAGACGGACGGCCCGTCGCCATTCCCTACGAGTTCGGACTGTCCGTGATGTTGCGAGATTTCAATGGGGACGGTCAGCCGGACCTCTACGTGTGCAATGATTTCGATGGGCCGGATTATTTCTGGATCAACCAGGGGCGCGGCGTCTTCCGGCTCGCTCCCCCGTTCACGCTGCGCCAAAACTCCCTGTTCTCGATGGGCGTGGATGTGGCCGACCTCGACCGCGACGGCCAGGATGAGTTCTTTGTCGTGGACATGTTAAGCCGGGAGCACGCGCGGCGCATGGTGCAGCTCGGCGACCGGCACGGGGTGGCCTCGCAACCCGGCGTCTTCGTGGACCGCCCGCAATACATGCGTAACACGCTGTTTTGGAATCGCGGCGACGGCACCTACGCCGAGGTCGCGGCTTTTGCCGGGCTGGAGGCGAGCGAATGGTCCTGGACGCCCGTCTTCCTCGACGTGGATTTGGACGGCTACGAGGATTTGCTCATCAGCAACGGCCACGAGCGCGACGGACAGAATGTGGATGTGGCCCGACGTGTTGAGACGTTGAAGAAGGAGCGCCGGATGTCGGCTGTCGAGCAGTTGCGTCTGCGAAAAATTTACCCGCGCCTCGACAACGCCGCATTCGCTTTCCGCAATCTCGGCGGACTGCGCTTTGAGGACATGAGCGCCGCATGGAATTTCCAGGCACCGGGCGTGAAGCAGGGACTCGCGCTCGCCGACCTCGACAACGACGGCGATCTCGACGCGGTGATCAACTGCCTGAACGGCCCCGCGCTGCTTTACCGCAACGACGCCACTGCGCCACGTGTGCAAGTGCGGCTGCGCGGGCGGTCGCCGAACACCCGCGGCGTGGGCGCGAAAATCCGCGTGCTCGGCGGTCCTGTGCCGCAGTCACAGGAGATGATCTGCGGCGGACGGTTTTTGTCGGGCGACGATTTTGTCCGCACCTTCGCCGCCGGTTCCGCGACCAACCGTCTGACCATCGAGGTGACGTGGCGCAGCGGCACGGTGAGCGTGGTAACGAACGTGGCCGCGAACACGATCTGCGAACTCGACGAGCGTGCCGCAGTTCAAAGTTCAAAATTCAAAGTTCAAAGTTCAAAGTTCCCTCCCTTGTTCAGCGACGCCAGCACGTTGCTCAATCACACCCACCACGAAGAGGAGTTCAACGACTTCGAGCGCCAGCCACTCCTCACACGCAAACTCAGCCAGCCCGGTCCTGGCGTCAGTTGGTTTGATCTCGATGGCGACGGTCGCGACGACTTGCTCATCGGTAGCGGACGGGGCGGGAAGATGGCTGGGTTTCGCAACACCGGCGTGGGCGGCTTCGAGCCAGTCACTCGCGCGCCGTTCGACAATTCCGTGCCTCGCGATCAAACCGCCGTCCTCGGCCTGCAGCGCGCCGCGGCGCGCGCGCTGCTCGCGGGCAGCAGCCACTACGAAGAGGGCGGGACAAATGGCGGCGTAAGCGTTCACGATCTGGCCACGGGAAAAATCTCCGAGCCGTTCTCAGGTCGCGACTCCGCCACCGGCCCGCTGGCGCTCGCGGATTTCAACGGTGATGGTGAACTCGATTTGTTCGTGGGCGGGCGGGTGATTCCCGCGCGTTATCCCGAGGCCGCATCCTCGCAACTGTTTCGCGGCACGAACGGTGCGTGGACGCTCGACGTGGAAAATTCCAAACTGCTCTCCCGCCTCGGCCTCGTGACCAGCGCGGTGTGGAGCGATCTCAATGCGGACGGCTGGCCGGAACTGATCGTGGCGTGCGAATGGGGGTCAATTCACATTTTCCAAAACCAGCGCGGCCAACTCGCGCCCTGGAATCCGCTCGTGAACGCTCAGGCCCTCGACCCTCGACCCTCGACCCTCGACCAATTCACCGGCTGGTGGACCAGCATCGCCGCCGGAGATTTCGACGGTGATGGCCGGATGGATTTCGTGGCCGGCAACTTTGGCGAGAACACTTCGTATCACCGTTACGCGCCCGAGCCGGTGAGAATTTTCTACGGTGACTTTGACGACAACGGCGTGTTTGACATGCTGGAGGCCGCCTTCGATCCGGCGTTGAAGAAACTCGTGCCGCTGCGCGATCCGATGGCGGTGGCCGGTGCGCTGCCGCAGTTGGCGGGGCGCTTCGCCGGCTTCACCGAGTACGGCCGGGCGGATGTGGCGCAAGTCATCGGCGACATGACGCGGGCGCGCGAACTCTCCGCGCAGGTTTTCCAATCCATGCTGTTCCTGAATCGTGGGACGAACTTCGAGGTGCGTCCGCTCCCCATGGAAGCGCAGCTTGCCCCCACGTTCGGTTTGGGCGTCGCGGACTTCGATGGCGACGGCCACGAGGACGTGCTGATCGCGCAAAACTTTTTCGCCGTCGAGCCGATGACCGCGCGTTACGACGCCGGGCGCGGGCTGCTGCTGCTGGGGCGTGGTGATGGAACTTTCCGCGCGACCTCCACCGCCGAAAGTGGCGTGGCCGTGTACGGCGAAGGTCGCGGCGTGGCCGTGAGCGACTACGATGGCGACGGCCGCGTGGACGTGTGTGTCGGGCAAAACGGCGCGCAGACCAAATTGTTTCACAACGAGCGCGCGCGCCCCGGCCTGCGCGTGCGGCTGCAAGGGCCGCCGAAAAATCCTCACGCCATCGGCGCGGTGATCCGCGCGGTCTTCGCGGATGGAACGCTGGGCGCGGCGCACGAAACCCACGCCGGATCCGGCTGGCTTTCGCAGGACAGCGCGGTGCCGGTGCTGTCCTCGCCCAAACCGATCCGCGCGCTCTCCATCCGCTGGCCCGGCGGCCAGACGACGCAGGCGAACGTGCCGCCCGGCGCTCGCGAGGTGACGGTGGCTGCTGAAACGATTCCGTAGCTGGACTTGTCCTGGGAAAATCAGCCGCGCGGCGGGGCGAGTTGCCGCATGGCCATCTGCTCATGTTTGCGCAGCGTGGCCTCGAACTTGGGCACATACATCTGCGTCTCGGTGGGCAAGTATTGATTGATGTCGTCGTAGGTCTGACCGCGATGTTTTTTTAACAGTCCGGCCACGCGGCCTTCGCCGCAATTGTAAGCCGCCAGCGCCAGCCGCCAGTCTTTGAAACGTCCGTGCAACTGACGCAGATAACGGGCGGCGGCGCGCGCGTTCTTCTCCGCGTTCAAACGATCATCGCGCAGCAGGCCGACCGACAAATCCAGGCTGCGCGCCGTGGCGGGCATGAGTTGAAAGAGTCCCGCCGCTCCCGCCGGACTGCGCGCCCGCGCGTCGAACGATGACTCGACTTCCGCTAGCCACACGAGCTGCGGCGGCACCCGCTCCTCGATGAAAATTTGTTTCAGCCGCGCCAACTGCCTGTTCGTGGTGGCGGGCGCGGGCCGTTCCTCGATGAGTTTTGTCCACGCGCGGCGCTGCGTCTCGGCGGATGGCTCGGGCAAGAGGCGCGCGGTGTTGGTGGGCTGGCGCGCGGCTTCCTGGCTCAACCGCTCGGACATCTCGAAGTAGTCGAGGTGCGTTTTCAGCCACGCCGCGTAGGGCTGAGTCTCCTCGAAGCGCGCGAGCAGCGGCTGAAGCTGCACCGCCGTCGAGTGGAGCGTCGCGAGGTCATAGACTTGCGAGCTTTCCAGCCGTTTCTGCAATTCGGCGAGGAACTGGCGCGCGCTCTCCTGGTCCACGCCGAGGGCGTCGAGGGCGTCGTCGTCGAGGTGATCCGCGATGAGTTCGGCGGCCTGTTGCAACACGTCCGCCGGCGTTGGCTCCTGCTGCGCGCGCCCGTCGAGGGTGAAGGCTGACGCCATCAGCGCCAGCAGGAGGAAAGGGAGAAGTCGTTTCATCGCGCCACGCACACCGCGCACCGTGTCACGACCGGGCCGGTGGTCAACTGTGTTTTGGGAAGGCGCGCCGCTTTCCACGTGGTTGTGGCCGATCACTTGATGCGCGGGGGTTCAATTCTGAACGTATTGAATCATCCAGTTTACAGCCTCCATGGAACCCAGCTAAACTGCGCTCGCAACAGCCAGCCATGAACACTTCGGTTCACCCGTTACGCTGCGCCGGCATCACCCGCCGGTCATTCTTGGCCGACACCGGCATGGG
>JAYVNY010000165.1:0-4436 GCA_043758205.1 Akkermansia sp. | reverse complement strand
GCGGCAGTTGCACGACATCCTGCACGCACTGGAGACGGGGCTGGAAATGCGGCTGGTGCCGGAGATCGGCAAGGGCATGCGGGTGAACATCAAGCATGGCGCGCTGGCCGGCTTGGAAGGCTGGGTCGAGGAACGCCACGGGTTCGACACGGTGCTGCTGCGGCTGGATTTCATCGGCCAGGCGGCGGCGGTGAAGTTGAACGCGGGTGATTTGGAAGTGATTTAAGAACGGCGGGGTGAGGCGTCCAATCCGAGGTGGGGCAGCCGCCTCGCCGGCCCCACTTTGGGATCATCGGCTAATCTCCGCGCAACGCGCGCCATTCGTTCGTGCGGATTTCTCCGGTGAAGTCCGTGGTGTAATGGCCGGTGATGGCATCGCCGTTGAACTTGCCCCAGTACCAGTTCGTGCTCATCTCGCCGGTGGAACGCTCGCGCTCGGTTTGAAAGGTCACGTCGCTATCCTTGTAGTGTGCGTGCTTGATCTCCTGATCGGTGCGGCCGGAGTTCAATTTGCCGGAGAGCCGGTCGCCTTCCTCACGCTTGAGCGTGAGCGTAACCTCACCGAAGCCGCCACCGCCGCGCGGACCGCCGCCGCCGGGGCGACGCGCCGTACCCTGCCCGGTGCCCTGTCCCCCGCCGGGCGCGTTCGTGCCGAAATTGAAACGCCATTTCCAAATGCCCTCGATGTCCGCGAAGCGCGCGGCGGTCCAGTCGTAGCTCTGCTCCGTGCCCGTCCATTTGGAAATGATTTTGCCGGTGATTTGATCCCCGCGCAGTGTGCCACGGTACTGCGTCACCATTTTCTCGCCGTCGCGCTCACGCTCCACGTCGAAGCTCACCTGATCACCGGCGAGTTTCAAATTTTTGACCGGGGTGGAAGAGCCGGAGCGGAAGCGCGCGAGGCCGGTGAGCTGGCCGTCGTCCTCGGTCTTCACGCGCAAGGTCGGCTTGGCGACGCCCGTGTCGGGCATCGCGAAGTCCCAGCGCCAGGTGCCGTCGAGCGGCGGGCGCGGCTTGGCGTTGGCGGCGGGACTGGCGAGCGGTGCCCACGCCAGCGCGGCGAGAACAAAAACAGTCCGGGGGAAATGCAGTTTCATAAGTTGATTTTCCTTCAATAAAAATTTCTCAAAGTGACTGGAGCGCGGGTTTTCAACCCGCAGCAAGCTGCCTTGCACAAGACGCGTGAAAATTTTCCGGCCACTTGTGCTGTCTCGGCTTGCTGCGGGTTAAAAACCCGCGCTCCGCAAGGCAGGGCAGGTGTCTGGGCTGCCCATCCGCTAGAACCATGTCCAGCCTGTTCTAAAAAGTTTCTCACGGCCTGGACGCCGGCACGGTAAATTTCAGCGCCACCGTGGTCTTGTTCGTGTTGTTGCGTCCCGAGTAGTCCACCTCGATTTCATTTCCCCGATCCGTGACGTGGATCAGCCCAAAGCCGCTCTCGCCCTCGCGGTCGCGCACGCGATACACGCCCTGGCTGTACGGCCCGCCCTTCAGCGACGGGTTTTGATCGAGCGGCCCGCCGCACATCACGGGAATCGGTGCACCGCCGCCCGTGGCGTAATCCGCGTTGCTCCCGTCGTCCGCCGCCGTCATGTGCGAATCACCATGCAGGATGGCCACGCCGGAAATGTTGTTGGCCTTGATGAAGTCCGCGATCTCGCGTCGCTCGTGAGTGTAGGCGCTCCAATGATCCTCGTCGCCACGGCCGCCGTTGGAGTTGTTGGTGCCGCCGGCGCTGTTCGTGTTCGTGCTGGCATTCCGGCCGGCGCGGTTGGTGCGGGCGGCGAACAGGTTCGTCTGCGTGTGATGGATGTAGCCGAACACGTTTGTCTTCAATGTGCCGTAGGGACTTTTCCCGAGCTCGCCGATGAACGGCACGGAACTCATCCAGAAGATGAGCGGGTATTTGCCGTTGGCCGCGAGCAGTTCGTCCTTGAACCACTGCTTCTGCTCCGCGCCCATGATGGATTTCTTCGCGTCGTCTTTGGCCTTGGGATCGTCGCGCTCGGAGCGCAGGTCGGTGATGATGAATTTCACGCGGCCCACGCTGAACGAGTAATTGATCGGCGCGTCCACCGCCGGATTGTGGAAGGGATAGTGCGGCACGTATTCCTCGTAAATGCTGCGCGCGGCGAGGTGCGACTTGGACTTCTTGCTCGCGTTGTTCCCGCCGTAATCGTGGTCGTCCCACATATAGACCAGCGGCGTGGAACGGTAGAGGTCGGCCTGCTGCGGCGAGGCCAGCACCGCGTCGTAGGCCGCGCGGAAGAGCGACGGGCGGTTGGTATTGATGTCCTGATAATGCAAGTCGCCCATGTTCATGTAGAACAGCGGCTGATGCTCGCGAATGCGGTCGAAGATGTTGCGCGTCGAGCCGGTGCGCCCGCAGGACGCGAACGCGAACGTGAACGACGCCGGCCCCGGCACGGGGAACGTCTTGAACTGCCCGCGCGTCTGGCGGTCCAGCCGTCCGTCAATTTCCAGCGCGTAATGATACTGCGTGTCGGGCTTCAACCCGCTGAGGTCGAACGTCACCACGTTGTTGTGGTTCGTCTCCGACGTGACCGCCGCCGTGAACGTCGGCGCGGTGAGCAGTGCGTTCTGGCTCACGGCCAGGCGCACGGACATGCCCTCGTGCGCGACCTTGCCCTTCACCACGGCGGACGTGGGTGTCACGCCGCCGCTCAACGGCCCGCGCTCGACCAGCGTGTACTCCACACCGAGCTGTTCCATCAGGAAGCTGTAGAGATCGGCGAGTTGCTCGACGCGCTCGTTCAACGACGTGCCCTGACCGTGCCCACTCGTGGAACTGGTGCGGAGCAACACCGGCTGCTTCGACGCGGTGGCGACTTGCAAGCGCGCAGTCATCTTGCGCGAGTGCGCCGGGTTCACCCGGCCGTCGTGCTCGCCGGTCATCATCAGCACGGCGGGATAATGGTTGCTGTCCTGCACGCGGTGATAAGGCGAATAGGCGTGCAGCGCGCGGAAATGATCCGCGTCTTTCACCGTGCCGAACTCCGTGATGTTGAACTCGCCGTTCGGATCGCGCTCCACGCGCAGCATGTCGAAGAGGCCGACCTGCGCGACCACGGCCTTCATGGCGTCGGGATGTTGCGTGAGCATTGCGCCCATGAGCAGGCCACCGTTGCTGCCGCCTTGCACGGCGAGTTTTTCCGGCTTGGTGTAATTCGATTTCACCAGCCACTCGGCGCACGCCGCGAAGTCGTCGAACACGTTCTGCTTGTTCGTGAGGTTGCCGGACAAATGCCACTTCTCACCCAGCTCGCCGCCCCCGCGCAGATTGGCGATGGCCAGCACGCCGCCCTGGTCAAACCACGCCCGCCGCGTCGCCTCGAAGTGCGGCGTCAGGCTGATGCCGTAGCCGCCGTAACCGTAGAGCAACGTGGGATTGTCGCCCGTGAGCCGCGTGCCTTCGCGCTTGATGAGCGTCATCGGCACGGACGTGCCGTCCTTCGATTTCACCGTCACGCGTACGGCTTCAATGTCGTCGAAGGACGCGGGCGAAGTGCCCTTCATCGCCGTGGCTTCAGCGTTGTCGCGCGATTTGTTCGCGTCAAATTTCCACCAGGTGAACGGCTCGGTGTAAGTCTCCGCGCGGAACAACACTTCATCGCCCCGCGCCAC
Source organism: Akkermansia sp. (assembly GCA_043758205.1). Lineage (GTDB taxonomy): Bacteria > Verrucomicrobiota > Verrucomicrobiia > Limisphaerales > SIBH01 > JANNGC01. The sequence goes on along the minus strand of JAYVNY010000165.1, from coordinate 791 downwards.
CAGCATCGGCCCGACCGAGGTGGGCGTGCGGAAACTCGGGCGATCCGAACGGCTGCCCGGCCCGTTCAACTGGTCGCTCAGAAAATCATGATAGACGAACTGCATCGGCCCGCCGCGCAGATAGACCAGCGCCAGGCCGCTCGCCGTGGGCTTGAAATCCGCAATCGTGTTCGTGGTCTCGGCCATCACCACCTTCGCCGACGCGAGATCGGGCGCGCTCAATTTCACACGCAGGATTTTTCCCTTCGGCGCATTCTTCGTGGAGAGCAGGTAGAGCGCATCATCGCGCCCATACTCGATGTAGAGCGGGTCGCGTCCGAACTCGACGTGCTTCACGCCGTCTTCGTGGCGCGTGATCTGTTTCCACTCGCCGCGCGCGTTGCGGAGGTGGTGCGCGAACTCGCCGCCGTCACCGTTCGCCACGCTCGCGAGCAGATGCCGCCCGTCCATGCTCGACTCCAGTTCGATCTCGGCGATGCGCGGAAATTTTTTTCCCTGCTCGTAAGTATCCTGCTCCGCCGGCGTGCCCAGCTTGTGAAAATAAATCTGCTGGAAGAAATGCGCGTCCGCCTCGGGCCGCTCGCCCGGCGCCGGATAGCGCGTGTAGAAAATTCCCGTGCCGTCCGCGTTCCACGCCGCGCTGCCGCCGCCGGTCGGATACTGCGCGCGGGGCAGTTTGTCCGGCCACGCCGCGCCCGTCTCCACGTTGTAGAAGTGCAGCGTGCCGTCCTCGCTGCCGTTCTCCGAGAGGCACACCGCCACCATCTTTCCGTCCAACGACGGCACGAACC
>JAYVNY010000164.1:0-3792 GCA_043758205.1 Akkermansia sp. | reverse complement strand
CGCGGCGAGGAGACGTTGCGTTTCTGGGAGTCGCCCGTGCCGTTCGTGGTGGTCGGCTACGGCAACCGCATCGCCAGTGAAGTGAATGTGGAGGAATGCGAACGGCGCGCGATTCCCATCCTGCGCCGCTGTAGCGGCGGCGGCACTGTGGTCCAGGGGCCAGGCTGTTTGAACTACAACCTCACCCTGCGCATCGCCGAACATGGCCCGCTGGCCACCGTCACCGGCACGAATGAATTTGTGATGGAGCGGAATCGCGCGGCGTTGGAGCAGTTGCTGGGGCTGAACGTGGCCGTGAAAGGCCACACGGATTTGGCGTTTCAAGAAGTTGAGAGCGATGCGGCAACTCCGCCTCTCAATGCTCAACGCTCAACGCTCAACTCTCCCTGGCTGAAATTCTCCGGCAACGCCCAGCGCCGCCGCCGGCACGCGCTCGTTTTCCACGGCACGATTCTGCACGGGTTCGATCTCTCGCTCCTTGACTCGTTGCTGCGCTTTCCCAGCGTTCAGCCAGACTACCGCGCGAGCCGAGGCCACACCCAGTTCGTGCGGAATGTTCCGGCCTCGCCATCACAAATCCGCGCCACCCTCACTGCGGCGTGGGACGCGTGGGAGGAATTTTCCGAAGTTCCCCATGCGCGCCTCGCCGAGTTGTGCCGAGACCAGTACGAGAATGAAATTTGGAACCAACGCCGCTGAAGCGGACACTGCGCGGAACGACGGACGCGGGTGAAAGAAAAAAGCTTCCTGCTGTCGTCGAGTTGGTCGTCTTTGACGTGGCGGTGGGCAGGAACCTGTCTTCTTGAGTGGTTGTTCGGAATGGGCGGGCTTGGGCAAAAGCAGGATTTCTCATCCTGCTCCCGAGCAGCAGGAGCGGTGGTTCACTTCTCCACCGTCACGCGCACCGGCGCTCATGCCGGGGTGGAACGAGCCCAGAGCGGCGATCTGGAAAAAAGAAACGGGCCGCCGCGCCCCTGCGGCGGCCCTGTGCGGCATCGCAGCCGCACCCCCCAAAAACGAGCCGGAACGCTGATGCGCCGAGGAGCTGAAGTGCGTGGCGCAGTCGGTGGTCGAACCTTGCGTTGGACAGACCGGTCTCATCTGCTGCCACTGTTTCACGCCGCCTCGCTCGACCGCAAGCCGCGCGGCGTGGCCAATTAGGACAAAAAAGTGGCCGATTAGGACAGTGCGTCGGACGGCGGGCGAAGGCTCATGGATTCTGGGTGGGGGAAGTTCCAAACCATCCCACGCAACTCTCGGCAGGCAAGGTTCAGTAGTAGGGCGGACGCATTAAGCCAGCCGAATGGCGCGCGGGTCAGAAGCTCCTCGTACCTTCGGGTCGTTCCCCTCCTTTGACGTGGAGCCGAAGTTTTTTCCTGCGCCGAAAGCGGCGTGGTGGCAGCACCGCTCAAAAAATCCGGGCCGACTTCCGCCCGGAAACCACTTTACCTTTTTCCTTCGCCCGCTAGTCTGCCGCCACAGACAAACGACTTATGCGAATCGCCAAAACTCTCGCGCTGATGGCCGTCGTGGCCCTCGCCGCCGGTTGCGCCGGTCCTGAAAAGAAACTCGGACGCGGCATCATGAACGTCACCGAATTTGCCCGCCTCGGGGAAATTCGCCGCAGCATGGAACAGACGCACCTCTGGGAAAACACCGACTCGGCCTACACCACGGGCTTGATCCGCGGGGTGAACCGCTCCCTCGCCCGGACGGCCATTGGCGTGTATGAAATCGTCACCTTTCCCTTCCCGGGCTACGGCCCGATTGGCACGAGCAAGGATCCTATTTACCCCGACGCGAACATGCGCAACCGCAACTTCCCCTTTGGCGGCATGTCGCTCAGCGAATACCCGATTTATCCCGACAGCTATAAGCCGGGCGTGATCAGCGACTCCATTTTCTCGACCGACACCTCGCTCGGTTTCAGTGGCGGCGATGTGGCGCCGTTCATTCCGGGCAGCCGCTTCCGCATTTTCGACAACTGAGTTGAACTGCTTTCATTTGCGCCCGCATCGTTCCAGTGCGGGCGCATTTTTCATTTCGTGAGCCTCACCAAACTTTCGCCCTGCAAAATCAATCTTCTGTTGAACATCCTCGGGAAACGCGGGGACGGTTTTCACGCGCTCGAAACCGTGATGCAGCCGGTTGCGCTCTGCGACGAACTGCACTTCGAGAAAACCCACGGCGGCATCGCGCTGACGTGCAGCGAGCCCACGCTGCCGGTGGACGCCAGCAACTTGGTCTGCCGCGCGGCGACGGCGTTTTTCCAGCGCAGCCAGATCTCCAGCGGCGTGCGCATGCATCTGGAGAAAAAAATCCCGATGGCCGCAGGACTCGGCGGCGGCAGCGGCAACGCCGCCACCACGCTGCTCGCGCTCAACGAGCTTTTCGACGGGCCGCTCAACCATGCGCAGTTGCACGAGGTCGCGGCGGCGCTCGGCTCCGATATTCCGTTCTTTCTCCAGACCCACCCCGCGCTCGCGACCGGACGCGGCGAGGTTGTTCAGTCCCTTCCTGCCTTCCGCGCGCTGGAAAGCTGCGCCTTCCTGCTCGTGCATCCCGGCTTTGGCATCGCCACCGCGTGGGCTTACCGGGAACTTGCGCGCTTCCCCGCCGCGTTGCACGGCGAACCCGGACGCGCCATCAAACTCATCGAACGGCTCGACGCCGGAGACCTTCGGAAAGCGGCGCGCGAATTCTACAACTCGCTCGAAGCCCCCGCGCTGGAAAAATATCCGTGGCTCGCCGTGCTCCAGAATTTTCTGCGCGAAAACGGCGCGGACGTCGCGCTCATGTCCGGCAGCGGCTCCACCACTTTTGCCATCACCCGCGACCTGTGCGGCGCGCAGGAGCTGGAGGAACGCGTGCGCGAAAAATTTGGCCGCTGCTGGACCGCCGTCGTCCCGGTGGTCTGAGCGGTCAACGTCCCGCCCGTTCCGCACGCCCGCTGAAAATAAAAATTGCAGGCCGGCTTCCGCCAACCTGCAACTTTCAACTTTCCGATCTTCAACTGGTCGCGCCCTACGCCTTGATGTTCATCTCGTACTCGTGCTTCGTGGTCTTGCCCGGCATCGGTACGGGATACTTGCCATCCGCGTCGGCGATGATCGGGGGCGGGGAATCCATCGTCCACTTGTCGATGCCCGGCGCGTATTCCATGTCGTCGTTCAACATGTCCTCGTAGCGGATTTCCTTGCCGGTGTGCGCGGCCTTGCGGCCCATCGAGGTCACGACGCTGGCGGTCACGCCGAACGGCACTTCGTTGTAGGGCTTGTCGTTGCGAATCGCGGCGATGAGATCGTTCCACTCGTTGAGGTAAGGATCGTTTTCCGCCGCTGGCACGTTCGACTGCCACTGCATGGAACTGCGGCTCGGCAACTGGCCTTTGTGAATGCTGGACGGGCCGGCGTAATCACCGTTCTTCGCTGCGACCGCCATGCCCTTGGTGCCGTGGACGTGGCTGAAGTAGAACGGGTCCGCGCCGCTGTTGCAGCGTCCGTCCATGTAGAATTTCGTGCCGTCCTCGAACGTGTATTCCACCGCGTAGGAATCAAAGTTCTGGTCCACCCACATCTCACCGTCCGGGGCATAACGATAGTGCCTTCCGCCGAGCGCCTGCGCTTTCACGGGCCAGGTGTTTTTCATCCAGCAGAGATGGTCAATGTGGTGGATGTAGAAGTCGCTGAAGCAGCCGCCGCTCGCCCAGAGGAAGCTGTGGAAACGGGAAATCTGCCAGAGCAGTTCGCTCGGGAACGTCGGCTTGCCCGGCCAGCGCTTCGAGAACGCCGA